>CAZONI010000050.1:0-26766 GCA_964581175.1 uncultured Desulfobacteraceae bacterium | reverse complement strand
CTGGGAGGAGTCGTCACTGCCACGCCGCTGCTCATGTTTGCCGGCGCGGCAAGGAGGATTCCTCTGTCCATGCTCGGCGTATTGCAGTATATCGCTCCAACGCTCCAATTTGCCATAGGCGTGTGGGTCTACGGGGAAGAATTTTCGAGGGCCCGCCTCATAGGGTTCTGCTTCATCTGGGCCGCGCTGATTATCTACACCTGGGAAGGCCTCTACGCGCGGCGAAGGAAACGCATTGGGGCGCTCGTGAGGACGGGATCGTATCAGCTCAACAAATAGGAACCTTCCGCTTGAAACACACTCCGGGACGATGCTCGTCACAGATGTACGGGATAGGCCCTGCCCGTCAGGAGTCCGGGAGAGCATGATGCTCAACGAGGAAGCCATTTCTTCCGTTCCGAGGCTCCGGACTGGTCTTTTCAATGCCTTATCAGCGTGGGATAGCTATCACCTCCGCATTCTCGACTGCGTCGAGCTGCGGGTTCCCCCACTGATAAGTCACGAAAAGACGGCGCCCTCTCACCAGTCACTTCAGAAAAGGCTTCCTCCCTGAGCCCTCCTCTGCGTGCGCCACCGGGTGGGGTTTTTGCGGATCAGGACCTGTGTGCGATCCGGTAATAGACATCATACCCCAAGGGAATGATCACCAGCGTCAGGACGGTGGAAACCGCGGCGCCGCTAATGAGGGAGACCCCGAGTCCTGCAAAGATGGGGTCGGGGAGCATGAAAAAGGCGCCCACAATGACGGCCACCGTGGTCAGGATAACGGGTCTTGCCCTCACCGCCCCCGCTTCTATGACCGCATCCTTGATCCCTTTGCCGTTTTTGAGGCTCAGCTCTATGAAGTCGATGAGAAGCACCGAATTCCTGACCATGATACCCGCAAGGGCGATGAACCCGATCATGCTGGTGGCGGTGAAAAATTTTCCGAAAAGGAAATGCCCGGGTATGATCCCGATGAGACTCAAGGGGATGGGTATCATCATGATAATGGGCGTCGCAAAGGAACCGAACCAGGCCACGAGCACGAAATACATGACAACCATCGCCCCCATGAAGGCGAGGCCCAGATCCCTGAAGACCTCATAGGTCACTTTCCACTCCCCGCCCCACTTCATGGAAACCCTCTGGGTGTTGCCGGGTTCCCTGGTCCAGTACTGCTCCACCCTGTGCCCGTTGCTCGTGATTGATCCAATTCTCTTCCTCATCTGCAGAATGGCATAGACGGGGCTCTCTATGGCCCCCGCCACATCGCCGATGACATAAACGACCGGTTTCAGGTCCTGGTGGTATATGGGCTTTGCCTTGATCTTTTCCCTGATTTGAACAAGCTCGCTCAATGGGACGGATTTTCCGGCCATGGAGACCAGGTTGATGCCTTTGAGGATGTCTAACCGCGATTGTTGTTTTCGGGGTGCCTTAACGATGATATCCACGCTTTCACGGTCTCTGCCGGTATGCAGGATACCGGCCTTCATCCCTTTAATGGCCATATACAGGGTCTTGGAGATCATGTCGGTGGATATGCCCGTCAGAGCCGCCTTGGCCTTGTCCACGCGGAAATCCAGTTCCTGCATGTCATGCTCAACGAACCAGTCCACGTCCACCACTCCTTTGGTGGTCTCGAAGACCTTCTTGATCTGTGAAGCTGCGTCTATCCTGCTGGGTTCATCGGGACCGTAAACTTCGGCAACAAGGGGAGAAAGTACCGGCGGGCCGGGAGGGACCTCCGCAATCTTGATATTGGCGTCGTATCGCCTTCCTATGGCTTGAATCGGCCCTCTCAGGATTTCCGCGAGGTCGTGGCTCTCGAGCCGCCTTTTGCCCTTGTCAACGAAATTGACAACGATCTGGGCCACATCGCCGCCCCTCCTCAGATAGTAGTGCCTCACCAGACCGTTGAAATTGAAGGGAGCGGCTATGCCCGCGTAAATCTCATAGTTGTCTACGTCTTTTACCCCTGAAAGGTAGGAGCCGATGTCGGTCGCCACTGCGGCGGTCTTTTCAAGGGGAGTGCCCTTGGGCATATCGATGACCACCTGCAAGTCATCCTTGTTGTCAAAGGGCAACATTTTCATAATCACTTTTTGTGTGGGGATGAACAGAAATGCACCCAGAAACAGAAGAACGGCGACAGCCGCCAGGATAACCATCCGGTACTGCTTTTCCATGAACGGCGAAAGGACCCGGTTGTAGAGCCTGTAAAGACGGGTCTTCCTTAGCCATTCCTCCTCATCTTTCACGTCCTCCTCTTTGATGGGGCGCCGTGTGAGCAGCTTGAACGCCAGCCAGGGCGTGATGGTGAAGGCGACGAAAAGAGAGAAAATCATGGCGAGGGATGCCCCCACCGGCATGGGCTTCATGTAGGGCCCCATCAGTCCCCCCACAAACGCCATGGGGAATATAGCCACGATCACGGTTATGGTGGCCAGGATGG
Source organism: uncultured Desulfobacteraceae bacterium (assembly GCA_964581175.1). Taxonomy (GTDB): domain Bacteria; phylum Desulfobacterota; class DSM-4660; order Desulfatiglandales; family Desulfatiglandaceae; genus B46-G9. Next base: position 24,329 of record CAZONI010000050.1, on the reverse strand, counting down.
TGGGGTTGCCCACTTCTCCGACCGCATAGAGGGCTCGGGAGAACAGGTTGTCCCTGGAGATCTTGAAATGCCGTTCCATGTTTTCCACGACAATGATCGCATCGTCTACCACAAGGCCTACCACAAAGATGAGCGCGAAGAGGGTGACCCTGTTCAAGGTGTACCCCAGCATATAGTAAATGAAAAGTGTCAGGGAAAAGGTCACGGGCAGGGCTACAAAGACCACAAGACCGGCTCTCCATCCCAGCCAGAGGGTCATGACGATCATCACCGCCAGGATGGCGCCGATGATGTGTCCCATCAAGGTCTTTACCTTGTCATAGGCCGATCTTCCGTAGTTCCGGGTTATGGTGACATGGACCTTTTGCGGGATGACATATTGTTCAAGGGCATGGATTCTCTTGACAATGGCTTCCGCCGTGACTACCGAATCGCTTCCCTTTCTTTTCGAAATGGCGATGGTAACCGCCTGGTACTTGTTCAGGGTCCGCTTTTCGTTGAAACCGATCATGTGATAGGAGTGGGGATCGCCCGGCCCGTCATGCACTGCTGCGACATCCCTCAGAAAAACGGGTTTACCCTGATGCACGGCGACCACCAGGTTCCTCACGTCATCCGCGGTCTGAAAAAATCCGCCCGCCCGTACATAGACGTCTTTCCCCCGGGTGGTGATTTCCCCCGGATTCAGGGCGTTGTTGGATATGGAGAGCGCACCGAAGACCTTGAGGATATCCAGACCGTAGGACCGGAGCTTTTCTATGTCGGGTTCAACCCTCACCACCCTTTTATACCCGCCCACGATCGATATCTCGGAAACGTCCTTGATGGATTTGATGCCGTTTTCCACCTCATCGGCGATCCTTCTGAGCAGGTAAGGACCATACCGCGGGGAGGTCGACCATAACGTCACCGTGACCTGAGGCACGCTGTAAATGGACCTGCTCTTGATGATGGGCGGAAGCGTACCCTGGGGCATCCGGTCCATGTTGTAATCGATCTTCGTCTTCAGCCTGACAATGCTCTTTTCAACCTCTTCGCCCACCTTGAAGCGCACCGTCACGAGACCCACGTCGTTCATTGCAGTGCTGTAGACATACTCAACCCCCGGGATCTCCCACATCAGTTTTTCCAGCGGGGAGGTCACGATCTTTTCAACATCTTTCGCATCTGCACCGGGATATGGGACAAAGATGTCTACGATGGGGACGACGATATCCGGATCCTCTTCTTTTGCGGTCAGGAGGACCGACACCACTCCGATAAACAACGACGCAATGATCAGGAGGGGGGTGATCTTGGATCTCAGGAAGATTTTGGCAATGTTTCCGGCAATGCCTCCCCCAGCTGGCTCAGACCCGCCCGCCGGGTCCTTATGGGGACCTGCAACTGTTTCATGGTTCGTAATCTTTGTTTCACTCATCGGCTATTCCTCCAGGAGATCGCCGGATTTGAGTTCGCTCGCTTTGTCCACAATGATTTTTTCTCCGGGGGTAAGCCCGCTCAGTATCTCGATGGTATCCTTGAAGCCCCTGCCGGTCTTGACGATCCTCATTTCTGCCCTGTTGTTTTCATCGACGAAGACCAGGGAGAGTTCTCCTCTTTCCAGAACAGCGGACCGGGGTACGACCACCGTTTCCTCGGAGCCTTCGCCGAATTGCGCGCTGGCATACATCCCCGGGACCAGGTCCCCATTGCCTGACAATTTCACCCTGAAGTTTCTCGTGGCAGGATCGATATTCGGATCAACATCGAGGATCCTGGAGCTGAAAGTCTGGCTCGCCGACGGGATTTCGACCGTCGCCTCCTGTCCGGCCTTTACATTCCTGACCACACTCCCGTTGACATAGGCGTAGATCACATTCTCGTGGGAGCCGATTTTCAGGATGGGCTGACCCGGAGCGGCCAGGTTCCCGATATCCATCAGTTTCTGGAGCACCACGCCGTCAAAGGGCGCTCTCAGCTCCGTGTAGCCCAGGTAGGTCTTGACCTCATCCAGCATCGCAACTGCCTGCTGCTTTTTGATCCGGACCTGGGTCAGCTTTTCAGCCGCCAGTTTTATATTTTGCTGGGAGAGTTTCACGGCCTCGAGGGCGGCCTTGTACTTTGCCTCCACCTCATCAAATTCCTGTCTGCTCACACTCTCCGTCTTCAGCAAGTTGCTGAATCTGCGGTACGTTTTTTCGGCAAGGGCATACTGGGCCTCGGCCTGTTTCAGCTCGGAGTCAGCCATCTTGCGTCCGAGGGCGGCCTGCGTCTCTCCGTTCCCGGCCTCTTTGACCGCGCTTTCGGCGTAGTTCTTTTTGTCAACGAGTTCCTTGCTCGTGATGCGGGCGAGGAGGTCTCCTTTCCTGAATGTATCGCCGGCCTTCACGTACAGGGCATCGAGATACCCTGTCACTTTCGGCGTGAGGAGGGCCGTATCGGCGCTCGCAACGGTCCCGGTAAAGCTCCTCACGATCGGCAGTCTCGCTTCCCGAACCAGTTCCGTTTTGACCCTGACTTTCTCAGGGTGCTGCGCGTTTCCCTCTGATCTATCGCCTTCGGAAGAGCAGGCAGCCATACTCATCATCAGGATAACTATCAAGAATCTCAAGAGCTTCATATGTGTCACCTCCCCCGTGTTCAGTGCAATATCCCGGCTGCGAACAGCAATTTGGCCTTGCTCAGAATCAGACTGTATTTGGATTGGTACCTGTCCAGCTGGGCCTTTCTTGCCTCGACCTCTCTGTCCAGAAGATCGGTCACCTTCAGTATCCCGGCCTTGAAGCGGTTTTCAGTAATGGTCAGGGCCTCATCAGCCGCCTCCACCCTCTTCCCGGCCGCCTCCAGTTGTTTTTGGGCCGCCAGCACCGAATAGTACCCGTCCTTCACATCCGCCGCGATCTCGAGCTTCTTATCGGAAATCTTATCGAGGAGTTGCTGGTGCAGGCTTTCCTGTTCCCGGATGCCGTTGTAGTCGGAGAAGCCGTTAAAGAGGTTGATTTTTACCTGGGCGCCCACTGTATAGCCGTTCCCTGAATTTCCCAGGAGCTTGTCGTCATTCCATTGATAGTTGGCAAAGGCTGAAACCTCGGGCAGGTATTTTGACCTGGCTTTCTTTATCTCATATTCGTTCACGCGCAGGTATTCTTCCATGGATTTCAGGTCCTGCCTGTTTTCGAGTCCGAGCCCCAGATAATAATCAAGGTCGGTCTTGAAGGCGTCATCCGGGTTTCCCCACACCACATCAAAATCTCCTTCCATGCCCACAACTCTCTCGAGGAAGCTCTTGCCCACGGCGACACTTTTTTCGGCTTCCCGTATGGCCCCTTCGTTCATCAGCATGTAGGACTGGGCGACCAGCAAGTCGCTCTTGACAATCATTCCGTTGTCGTAGAAATGCCTGCTTGTCTCATAATACTCCTGCGTCCTGTCGTAGGACTTCCGTGTAACGTCCAGGGCCCTTTCAGCCAGCGCAAGCCCATAGAATGCCTTGTTGAGATTGAACAATACCTGCTGCTTCACCCTTTGCAGCGTATATTCGGAAGCCTTTCTCATTTGCCGGGCCTGCTGGATACCGTAGTAGATCTTGCCGTTCATATAAATGGGTTGAATGAGTTCGACCTTGGTTCCATAGTTGACGACCGGGTTCGGATCCGCTATCTGATTCAGGAAATAGTTCATGTCGAACTTTCCCTGCGCTATTTTGGCGAAGGCGGCGTTCCCCGGATCGTCCGTCCTCATACCGGTTTCAACAGCATTGATCTTGGGCAGGTAGCCCCCCCTGGCCCGGTCATACCGGTAAGTGGCCGCATGGAGTCCCTGTTCGTAGGCCTTGATCATCTGATTGTGCTCAAGGGCCAGTTCTTTTGCTTTTGCATAGGTGAGCTCACCGGCATAGGCCGCGTTGGTACAAAAAGACAGGACGAATAGAATGATCAGGTATCTCATTTTTCCCTCTCCATAAAATTTGCTCGTCAATACTTTCCGTGAATGGATGATCCGGGGCGGGATTGCGCATGGATCCCATTTCCTGCTCGGTCCTCCAAAAAAAGAGCCGGCATTGGGGGGACCAATTCCCAAAGCCGGCTCAGGATGCAGGGGTGTACAGCAAAAGGAGGTAATGCCAAGTTTTTACACCCACTGACAAGCATTATAGCAATACCCGTGCCAAAGGCCCTATTTTCCCACCTGGCGGGTGAGATCGATACTGAATCTTTTCATCCTGTTCCACACGGTCACCCTCGAGACACCTAGGATGCGCGCCGCTTCGGACTGGTTTCCCCCGGCTTTTTTCAGCGCCTCGATGAGCTCTGTCTTTTTTGCTTCTGTCGGATCCACTGCCACACGCCTGTTATCATCCCCGGGCGCAGGTCCTTCAAAGATGGTGTGCGGAAAGTGATGGGGCTCGATGAGAGGGCCATGGCAGGTCACAAAGGCATATTCGAACGCGCCTTTCAGTTCGCGCACGTTGCCCGGCCAGTGATAGCGGAGGAGGACCGCCATAGCGTCATCGCTGATTCCCTGGATATCCTTTCCGTTCTTGAGCCTGATATGTTCGAAGAATGCCTGTGCCAGGATAGGGATATCGCTGATCCGTTCTCGCAACGGCGGCAGGGCAATAGGGATGATATTTATCCTGAAATAAAGGTCATTTCTAAACCTGCCCTCTTCCACCAGTGCCTTCAGGTCCCGGTTGGTGGCGGTGATAATCCGCACATCCACTGAAATGGGCCGGTTATCGCCCACCCGTTCAATGACCTTTTCTTCGAGAACCCGCAGGAGCTTTACCTGGGTAATCAGGGGAAGGTCGCCGATTTCGTCCAGGAAAAGGTCCCCTCCCTGGGCGGCCTCAAAGCGGCCCGCGCGCCCCCGTACCGCGCCCGTAAACGCCCCTTTTACGTGGCCGAAAAGCTCGCTCTCGAGGAGCGATTCATTCAGGGCGGCGCAGTTGACCTTCACGAAAGGTCCGTCTTTTCTCGGTCCGATTTCATGGATTGCCTTGGCCACAAGTTCCTTTCCGGTGCCGCTCTCCCCCAGGATAATCACCGGGGCGTCTGATTGGGCCACATTCTCGATAAGGTCAAAGGCCTTCTTCATGAGTGGGGAGGTCCCCAGGATTCCGTGAAACCCGTCTTCAGCGCGCAATTCCCGGCGAAACGCCTCTATCTGGTGGTCTTTTTGCGTGATTTCAGTGATATCCGTGAGTGTTTCGACAGCCCCCAGGACCTGCCCCCTGGTATTTCGCAACAGAGATGCGTTTTTCAGTATTTCAACATAGTTCCCATCCTTCCGCGTCAACATGCATCTCCTCCGTTTGAGATGACCGAGCTCGAACAAGCGGCACCAGTGATTCTCATATGCCTCTCCCCGGGCTTTCATGCAGAGATCGCATTCAAGGAGCGAACAGGGATTTCCCACAAGTTCGTCGGTGGTGTACCCTGTCAGCTCTTCCATGGCTTCATTTACGGAAACGATGGTCCCTTCTTTGTCGACAATCATGATGCCGTCCTGGATGGTGCTTACCACCGTCTTCCAGTAGGTGTTTAAATCCTGTTCAAGCATAAGCCCTCCGGTTGTTAAAATTGAACATGTGTTAAGATAGGTATGAATACGCAAAGCGCAACAGAAAATTCCCTCCTTATTTTGTTTTCACCGCGGGGAGGACGAAGCCCAAAAAATAGAAAGGGATCCGGCAGCAGCATTGAATGATCCTTAAATCGGCAGGTTATTCTCTCGTATCATGCGGGTTGCAGGGCAATGAAACGGCGAGCCGATGAAACCTTTCCGAGGTCGTGCAGGTCTTGGCACGGGGCTTGCTCTACTTCGCAGCACGAACGTCTAACCCGAGGAAATCCATTGAAAGCACATCCAGACGCCATCCTCGATCTGCGAGGCAGCATGATACCCGTGGCCATGCTGGAAGTCACAACGATTTTCAGCGAGATGAAGGCCGGTGGGATAATGGAGATCCTGGTAGGCGATCAGGAAACCAAAACGAACCTGTTCAAGGTACTCAGGGCCTATCCGCATGAATTGCTGCATCTCAATGAAAACAATTCAGTATGTCTGGTCAAGCTGAGAAAGGAACAGAAGAAGACCGGATGTGCCGGAGTAAGGCCCGGAACGAGGCTCGCAGCGGGGGCTGACCCCGAAAAGAAAACCATGTGCCACTGTCGACGGGGCACGCAAACCGAGGAGGAAAAAAAATGATGGAAGTAGATTTCAGCAGCATGGATGTAGCAAACACCGTGGATGCGCGGGGCAGTGCATGTCCCGGTCCGCTCCTGGAAGCCAAGAAAGGGATCGGCAAAGTCAAGGTGGGAGAGGTTCTTGAGGTCCTTTCCGGTGATATGGGGACTCGAAGCGATATTCCCGCCTGGGCCGGCAAGGTGGGACACGAGTATATTGGTCTCCTGGAAGCTGATGGGTATGACCGGCTCTTTGTGCGGAGAAAGAAGTAGATGGAGAAATGATGGCGGTTCAGGAAACTAACGGCAAGATACTCGTACTGGCCACCGAGCATTGCGCGTATCCGGGAGCCAATTCAGTGGGCCAGGCCCATTCGACCTACCCTGCGAATACCTACATTGTCAGGGTGCCGGCGCCTGTCATGTTCCCGGAACAGTTCTATATGGATTGTTTCAGAAAGGGGATCAGCGGCATTATCATCATGTCATGCGGTGTTGAATGTCCTTATGAAGGCGCATACCAGGCCCTGGCAAAGCGCATTGATCGCGTTTACAAAAGCATGAAGGAAGGGGAGCTGGATATTCGCAGGCTGCGCCTCACCGCAATCTGCACGGTTTGTAACCGAGCATTTCTTAAAGAAATCAACGACATGAATGCTCTAATCAAGGAGATTGGACCGCCATCGCTCAGCTGACAGCTGCTTGGCTGACAGCTCATGGGCATAGCCGCCGGCGCAAGCTCCAATGGACAGGTGTTCCGACTATGCCTGTGAGCTGTGCGCTTATCTGGAGGAATGAATGAACAGGAAGGAACCAAACACATTTGACGCCCTTGTTGTCGGCGGCGGCATTGCCGGGTTGCAATCGGCCCTGGATCTTGGAGACCAGGGGTACAAGGTCGCTGTTGTGGACAAAGATGCCACCATCGGCGGGAAGATGATTCGCCTTTCCAAGGTGTTTCCCACCCTTGATTGTGCAAGCTGTATTACCACGCCGAAGATGGCCGCCGCCGCTCATCATGACAGCATCACATTGTTCACCTACTGTGACTTGAAGTCATTAGACCGGGGACCGGAGGGAATCAGTGCATCCATTACCCGGAACCCGCGGTATGTTGATCCGAAAAAATGTATCGGGTGCAGGCAGTGTGAGTACGAATGCCCGGTTCTGGTCACGGATGATAATCAGGGGGGGTATGCGGCGAGAAAGGCCATCTACATTCCATTTTCAACCGCCATTCCCCAGCTTGCAATCCTTGACACGGAGAATTGCATGCTCTGCGGAAAATGTGAAAAGGTGTGTCCGACCGGGGCAGTGGACTATTTCCAGGAACCGGAAGATCTTACCATTGAGGCCAAAACGGCCATTCTGAGCACCGGGTTCCAGTTGAGCCCTTTGGAAACGAAGCAACAATACGGGGAGGGGAAAATCCCGAATGTGATCACCGCTCTCCAGATGGAGCGGCTTCTGGCCCCGAATGGCCCCTACAATCGGGTCCTCCGCCCGTCTGACGGCATGGAGCCGGATTCCATCGCCTTCATCCAGTGCGCTGGTTCCCGGGACAAGAGCATGGGAGTTCCCTATTGCTCAAGGGTCTGCTGCATGTATGCCATTAAGCAGGCTATGCTTCTTTCCGGTTCCCTGCCGTTAGCTGATATTATCATATACTACATGGATATCAGGGCCTTTGGAAAGGGGTATGAACAGTTTTTCCAGAACGCCCAGGCCATGGGGATACAGTTTGTGAAGGCCAAGGTGGCAACCATGAATCCCGGCGAGAACGGGGCGGTGACGGTTCGGTACGAAGCCCAGGACGGTGAAGGGTCAGTCACGGCTGATCACGACCTGGTGGTGCTTTCGCTGGGCATGCTCCCCGAATGGAATCCGGCAAAGCAATGTCAGGTATCCGTTGGGAGAGATGGTTTTATTGACCAGATTCAGCCCAAAATTTCCCCCACGCTTACAGACATGGAAGGCGTTTTTGTGGCAGGAGTGGCAGCGGGACCCAAAGATATTGTGGACACAATAGCGGAAGCAGGCGCGGCGGCCATGGAGGCCTCCAAATATATGAATGCACGCGAACAGGGAAGAAAAGCAGCCTGAGACATATGTGGTGACTTTTTGCGATTCCATCGCAGCGGGGTGTCATGAATCGATGTGGAGTCAGGAAGATGACAGACGAAGACAAGAGCAAGAACCAGGAAGACAAGGAAGTGAAGATCGGCGTGTATGTATGCCACTGCGGAGGAAATATCTCCGATCATGTGGATGTGGAAACCGTCCGGCAGCGAGCTGAAAAGATCCCCGGTGTGGTTGTTGCCCGGAGGAATGAGTTCATGTGCTCGGACCCCGGACAGGACATGATCGCGGAAGACCTCAAGAACGGCGCCATCAACCGGGTAGTTGTGGCCTCATGTGCGCCGAGTCTCCATGAGCTGACTTTTCGCGGGGCGATATCGAGAGCAGGGGCTAACCCCTACATTTACGAGCATGCCAATATCCGTGAGCAGGTCAGCTGGGTCCACGACGGAGAGAGTGCCACTGAGAAGGCGACGCGCCTGGTGGCGGCCGCGGTGGGAAAGGCCAGGTCTCTCAAGGCCCTTGAACCCATTAAGGTTGATGCGAAGAAACATGCGACCGTTATCGGCGGCGGTGTCGCAGGCCTCAAGGCGACAAAAGATCTCTCGGACCGGGGAATCGAGGTGGTGCTGGTAGAAAAATCTCCCTTTCTGGGTGGAAGGACCGCACAACTCGAGGTTTTAGCTCCCACCGGAGAGAAGGCTTCGGACGTTGTCTCAGAACTTGCAGGCGCTGTCCTGGATGATCCGGCCATTACCGTGTACACCTGTGCCCGGGTTGTCGGCTTTGACGGGTATGTGGGAAATTTCAATGTCACCGTGAAGAGTGCACCCTCTCTCTCGGAAGAAGACCAAAAAAAGATGGAGCTTGTAAAAGATTCCGGGAAGGCTCCCCGTGCATTCGTGCCCTTTGCCGGAGTGTATCCCGGCGCTGTTCCGGAAAAAGAAGAGGAATTGAAAATAGAGACAGGGTCTGTTGTCCTCGCCACGGGGTTCAAACCCTATGCCCCTGCCGCAGGAGAATACGGCTACGGAGAGTTCGAGGAAGTGGTAACGCTTCCCGATTTCATCCGGATACTGGCCTTGAGCCGGAAAGAAGGGAATGCTCTGCAGGTGGACGGCCGGAAAATTCGCAGCATCGCCATGATCCATTGCGTGGGAAGCAGACAAATGCCGGGAATCCATGAACCGGGCGAGTCAGGCAATTTGAACGAATATTGTTCAAGGACATGCTGCACGGCGACAATCAACGCGGCAAATACCATACGTCTGACCTATCCGGAAACGAGGATCTATGAATTCTACCGGGATATCAGGACGTATGGACGGGGTCAGGAAGAACTCTATAACGAGGCATCGGATAACGGGGTCGTGTTTTTGCGTTTCCTCCCCGAAGAACCTCCCGTGGTTGCAAGAAATGCAACAGTGGAGGGATATCCCCTGATGGTCAAGGTGAAGGATACGCTCACATTTGATGAAGAAGTCGAAGTCCCTGCGGACCTTGTGGTCTTGGCCGTGGGGATGGAACCTGCGCCAATCTCTGATCTGGTGGATATGATGAAACTCCCGGTCGGTGCAGATGGGTTTCTTCTTGAGGTACATCCAAAATTGCGCCCGGTGGAGCTCTCTGTAACGGGACTCATGCTGGCAGGGACCTGCCAGGCCCCCATGGACGTGGGAGAGGCGTGCAATGCGGCAGGCGCTTCGGCCGTAAAGACGACTGCTATGCTCGGAAGGGGTTTTGTGGAACTGGATCCGTTTGTCGCGGAGGTCGACATCCAGAAATGCAAAGGGACAGGCGCTTGTGTTGACGCATGCCTGGCAGAAGGAGCCCTCAACATGGCTGAAATGCTGGTGGAGGGAGAGAAAGTGAAGCGGGCTCAGGTATTTCCAGCCCTTTGCCTGGGATGTGGCGCTTGCGTGGCTGTCTGTCCGGAGAACGCCATCAATATCAAGGGATGGACGCTGCAGCAGTATGAGGACATGGTTGACATGATTCTTGCTGACGAACTGGCCGCATAAGTCCCCTGTTGAAATATAGGTATACCTGATTTGAAATATCCTTGGAAGACTGTGAGAGAGGTTGGCATGCTAGAACAAAGCCCTGAAAAAGAAGCACGGAAGGAGGCCATGAAGGCGCTCAGGAAGGACCGAAAACAACAGATTGCAGCAGCTTCGGCCAAAATGAAGGAACAGAAAAAGGCCGTAAAGGCAATAAGAGAGGCACTGGGTGGCGATGGTGCTACCGTGCCGCTCGTCGCAGAACAAACGGGCATGCCGTCTGCGGAGGTGGTTTGGTATCTTGCCACGATGAAAAAGTACGGAGAAATTGTTGAAGGGGAGAAAGAGGGTGCCTACTTCCGGTACAAACTGGTTTCGGAAGAGACTTCCCAGGAAGAGGCAGCCCCATAACGGTATAAAGCTGTAGCGATTTGCCGGGTACTGCTCCTGAAGTTCTTTGCCAGTGTGCCCGCCGATCCCCCTGAGCAGTTACGAGGAGGAGAAAGAATGACTGTCGTTGATCCCGGATTTGCCGAGGAGCTGTACCAGTTTGGCGTTGATACGGCTCTCGACTGCTTTAATTGTGGGACATGCGCTGCCATATGCCCACTCATTTATGAACACTTTCCCAGGAAGATGGTCCGATATATCCAGATTGGCGCCAAAGATCATATTCTGGAAAACCCGCAGGAACTCTGGCGTTGTCTCCATTGTGGTCTTTGCACAAAGACCTGTCCGAGAGAGGCTGACCCTGGGGAGGTTATTCTGGGACTGAAACGATACGTTGTCGACCAGTGGAGGAGGTCCTGATATGTATAGCCCGAAAGACATTATTGATGCGGTAGCTGCCAATGTCAGAAAAACGAGAGGCCCGTTCGGTATTCCCAAATGGATGGACAACACCTGGTGGAAAAAGATGCCTCTTCGCCGGGAGGGCGACGCCTTGCTGTTTACCGGGTTAATGTATCAGTTCAATCCATATATTGAGAAATCCACCCAGTTTCTCGAGAAATTCGAGGACACCAGGTTTGGCGGTTTTTTGAGCCGATCCGCGAAATTTATGCCCAGCAGGCTTTCAGGCGTAGGCCTCGCCATGATGACACCGGGGAGAGAGAAAAAAAGAGCAAACAAGATCCTGAGGAACATCGCTATGTTGCTCACCAGGTCGAACGTGGATTTTTATTATAAGCCCAAACTGGACAACTACAGCGGAATTTTGCTCTACGACTTGGGTGACCAGGAGAGCTTTATCAAGCATGCAAAATATGTTGCGGAAAAACTGAAAAAAGCAGGGGTCAGGAAGATTATAACCGTGGATCCTCACACCACCTATGCCTTGAAGGTGCTCTACCCGGAATACACGGGCGAGACCTTTGACGTAAAGGCGTATTTCGAACTGATCAACCTGAAACCGAATAATGGAACCGGAGCGCACGTTACTCTGCATGATCCCTGCTTTTACGGGCGGTACCTGGAACTCTCGGATGCACCAAGGAAGGTCCTGGCTGAGATTGGCATTACAGTGGACGAGGTACGGAATTCCGGGACCTTCACCAGTTGTTGCGGGGGACCGGCTGAGTCAGTATCCCCGGCTCTGTCCAAGGAGGTCATGGAAAGAAGAGTTGATGAGTTACAATCCACAAGAGCGCCCATCGTGGCTATGTGTCCAATTTGTCTTGGCAATCTGAGGAAGTCGGGTGCGGATGTGGAAGATTTGTCGTCGGTGATTGCGCGCCATACATCATGAATTGATTAAAACTCAAAACGCTAATTCGAAATGAGAGGAGAGAAACAGCATGACAGAGAAGAAGGAGATGATGGTTTATATCGGAACGCATGCAGGAGAGGACCCGGAACGGGCCTCAATGCCGTTTGTTCTGGGAAATGCAGCACTGGTTATGGAAGTGGAAGCGATAGTAGCACTCCAGGGCACAGGGGTTTATCTGGCGAAAAAGGGTATTATGGAGAATGTGTTCGCGGCTGGACTTCCACCCTTGAAGGAACTGGTCGAAAACTTCATGGAACAGGGAGGAAAACTCTGGGTATGTTCTCCTTGTCTGAAGGAGAGGCAGATGGTTCAGGCGGAACTGATTCAAGGGGCTGAAATCATGGCTGCCGCTAAATTGACCCAGGCGCTGCTTGAGGCGAACCAGGCACTTGTTTACTAGAGAAGACTTCTTTCTCCGTCTTCCGGAGCTCATGAGGATCGCCTCTCTTCAACTGAAATAATGAGGTATCAAGATGTCAGAAGCAAATGCAGCAAAATCTCCGAAGCGCATCTCGGACTTGGTGAAACTGAAGGAAAGAGGCGCGGCCGTTACCTGCACTCAGGCCTTTGATGTTATTCCCGTGGAATTCCACCACCGGAAAAACCATTTCACAGCCCATGTTTTTCTCTGCAATTTCGAAGGAGAAATAGATGGAGAGGGATATTCATTCAGAAAATGCTATGCCAGGGGGTGCCCGCACAACCTCTGCCCCCATGTATCCCAGGCGGTGATGATTGCAAACCGGTACCTTCAGCGAGATTATATTCACCTCAAGAAGGCCGGCATTGCGGTGGGGGAGCAGCTTTTTACCCTGGAAGATATGCTGGTGAAATTTGGCGGGTACCAGGAAGTGTACGATCCCACGTTGACCATAGATGATTATATCCATATGGCCGGAGAGGGTACCGGGGTATCGGTCGACATCGCCCTTGAATATGTTCCCGCGGTCGAGCACTTCGCGAATTACCGAAATTCCCAGACGTTTCTCACTAGTGATTTTGTCGTGGAGACCCTGGGAAAAAGACACAATTTGCAGCGGTGCTTTGCCTGTTACCAGACCGATCGTGAAGTGGGAGAAAGAGACCTCCAGGTGGAAGTGGCCAATGCACGGTTGGGGGAGCTTTATGGGGAGTTCGATGCGGTCTCAATTAAGTATGAAAAGAGGTTTTTTGAGTAGCGTTGGGACAAGCCCGTGCTATTTCTGAAATCATGGTCTCTTGTGTCTTTCCTGAAGTATTCTCACAGGCATTCCTCCCGAGGGTCCGTATCGACTGAGTAACTGAATAATTATATTATATTAACCGAGGCACCTGATAACTCATCTCGTTCTTGTGCGGACGCGCTTTCTCACAGGACGAAACAATCGAATTTCGAGGACTCATTTTATGGAAAAAACAGATTACGACCTCGTGATTATCGGGGGCGGCCCGGCGGGCCTCACGGCCGGTCTTTTTGCCGCTCGAGCCAGGTTGAACGTGGTTTTGGTGGAAAGGCTGATGCCGGGGGGGCAGGTCGCCACGACCGATTGGATAGAAAATTATCCCGGTTTTCCCGAGGGGTTGAGCGGGCCTGACCTGGTCATGAAAATGACCGAGCAGGCCAAACGCTTTGATATTCCCATCGAGTCAAAGGAAGTCCGGTCCATGGATTTGTCCGGGCCCATTAAGAAAATCAGTCTTGACGATGGATCCGTTACTGCCAAGGCCATTATCATCGCAACAGGCGCTTCACCGAAAAAATTGGGCGTTCCGGGAGAAGATCTTTTTTACGGAAAGGGCGTATCTTTCTGCGGGACGTGTGACGCACCGTTTTATCGGGATCGGGTTGTGGCCGCTGTGGGCGGCGGTGATACCGCGGTCAAGGAGAGCATCTATCTGACGAAGTTTGCGAAAAAGGTTTATTTGATTCACCGGCGGGATGAGTTCAGGGCAACCAAGATTCTGCGGGAACGAGCACTTGCCAACGAAAAGATTGAAATGGTCCGGGACTCGGTGGTGACGAGCATCAACGGAGCGCTCACCAATGTCGGTTCCGTGACCATGAAAAATGTGAAAACAGGGGAAAGCCGTGATCTGACGGTAGACGGCTGTTTCATATGGGTCGGCACCACGCCGAATACGAGGTTTTTGCCCGAGATCATCGAGAAGAATGACCGGGGTTTTATTGCTACCGACCAGAATCGGGAGACGTCGGTGCCCGGGGTTTTTGCTGCCGGCGACGTTCGAGATACGCCATTGAGGCAGGTGGTTACTGCTGTGGGGGATGGCGCCATTGCGGCGGTTGAGGCGGAGCACTACATAGAAAATATGAAATAGATAGAGCCGGTCCTGTGGCTCCTTCTGTTACCTCCAGGCCTGGAGTTCCGGAACATCAAGACAGTGCACTGCCCCGGGGCGCAAGCTCGCCGGCATATTCCCCCGTGAAAAAGAGCGGGAGACACTTACCGTTCAGGACCCCAAGATTGGTTTCCAGGACCCTGCGGGCGGACGGGTGAACACTGCTCAGATTGCTCGTATGAATAAAAGCCCTTGTGGCCCAACGGCAATTCTTCTTGAGTACGCCCAGCAGTTCGTACGCGGACAGGCCGTTAATATCGCCCTCCAGCCTCAGGTGGACGCTGTCACAACTCGGGTGGATGTGGATGCGAAGAGTTGAATCCATCTTATCCCTCCTCAGAAACTACCGACGGCAACACTCCTCAGGGTCTGGCGAAACACATGGCGAGTCACCCCTGCCGGGACGACCCGCCGTGTTATGCCGTCGCCGGAAATCCACATTCCGGTGGTCACAGGCCGCCGTGCACTAACGCCCGCCGGTCGGAAACGCCATTTCATCGCATCTCCAGCACCCCTGCTTCCGCAGATCGCCGTCAAAATCGATGTCCTTGTCGCACAGCCAGCCGTACCCTTCTTTGTCTTGAAAGTACTTTAAAGGACGGGCGGGCGTGTGGGTATCAGTGTTGGCCCCGATTCTGTTGTCTTCTGCCATTTTCGTTTCTCCTTTCTGACCAAAAGAATATTTTTTGTTGCTGTTACTTCCTAGAAATAGCATCAGACGTGCCAAAACAAATTGAGATTTCTCCATTACTATAAAACTTGTATTTTAAGGATGTTACATCTGTGTTCCTGACAAAAAGCCAGGATAGGAGGAAATGAGAGGTGCTGTTATGCTACTATAAGATTTTCCCAAAGGAGCGTCAGCGCTACTCTACTCCAGGGTGGTTATCTTTATCCATGCCATCCTCAAGTTTTTTCAGCAAGGCAAATGTGCCCAGATTCGGGTATAGGCGGCCTCCAAGAGCCATTGATATCCATCCCTTTTCTTCGGAAATAACAATGACCAGGGCATCACTTATCTGGCTGATGCCCAGAGCTGCCTGGTGACGAGTTCCCAATGCCAGTTTTTCCAATTCAGAAGAGTGTGGGGCCAGGGGAAGCAGGCACCGGGCCTTGTGGATACGACCGTCTCTGATGAGAGCCGCCCCGTCATGAAGTGGGCTTCCCGGATAAAAAATGCTCTCCAGAATAGCCGCGTTCACCTCTGCCTCAATGGTGACTCCCTGTTGAAGATACGGATCCAAATTATTTTCCTGCTCTATCACAATTATCGCTCCGTGACGCTTCGAACTCAAACGAGAGATCGCAAGAATGACCTCCCCTGGAACTTTTATGTCGGGAGAGATGCAACATTTCAGGTGTCTCTGGAGCAAACCCTTCTCCAATTGGGTAAGTCCTTCTCGTATTTCATATATCTCCTGGAGGAGATTGCTCAGGTAGGAACACTGCTTCATGGAGGAAAGCGTACCGTTAAGGTCGAGAAGCTGACATTTCAGGTCCGCAAGCCTTTTCTTAATGGTCTCTTCTTCACTGAGTATGTGATCGTGCTCTGATGTCCCCATTCGTCTCTTTCCGTTTTGCTCATTCACCGTAAAACTAAGGATACATAAACGGCAGCAAGGCCATCACCGTGGAATGCTACCTAACGGTGCATTAGGACTGCCTTTTTGCCGGATTGTGCCGGCCGTCCTGCTCCGGCAGATGGATGCCAAGCCTTTTTATCTTGCGGAAAAAGGTCGTCTTGTGAATTCCCATGTCACGGGCCGCTGCGAGGCGATTCCATTTGTTCTTTTTCAGCATAAAGATGATGAATTGCCGCTCCATCTCTTCGAAAGTGTCGGCGCGCACAAAGGACTCGGATGTAGAGCGCAACGAATCCGGGAAGTGCTTTATATGAATCAGGCCTCCCGGACAGAGAACTGACCCGTGTTCGAGAATATTCTCAAGTTCCCGTATGTTTCCCGGGTAGTCATAACTCATCAGAATATCCAGCGCCTCATGGGAAACGGCTGCTATATCCTTGTTGTGCAGAGCCGAAAAACGACTGACAAAATGATCGACAAGCAATGGCACATCTTCCAATCGTTCCCGCAGGGGCGGGATCTCCAGCTTTATGACATTGATCCTGTAAAAAAGGTCCTGCCTGAAGGTCCCATCTGCCACCATTTTATCAAGATCGCGGTTGGTTGACGTAATGATCCTGACATCGGACTTCAAACAGCGTGTACCTCCGAGAGGCTCATAGGTCTTCTCCTGCAGGACCCTCAGCAGCTTTACCTGGAGCTGCAGCGGCAGGTCGCCGATTTCGTCGAGAAACAGTGTCCCACCTTCCGCCCTTGCAAAACGGCCCTCCCTTGCCTTCGTGGCGCCGGTAAAGGCGCCTGCCTCGTGACCGAAGAGTTCTGACTCGATCAGGGTTTCGGGAAACCCCCCGCAATTCACAGCGACAAACGGTTTTTTATTCCTCTTACTTAATCCGTGAATGGCACGGGCAAAAATTTCCTTCCCTGTACCGCTCTCTCCGGTTATCAGCACGGTGCTGTCACTTTCCGCTATGGTGGGAAGAATATCCAAAATCTTCTTTACCTTGTTACTCTTGCTGATAATATCTCCGAAGGAGTATGTCTTTTTTATCTCTTTTCGAAATTCCTCAACCTCTCTCAGATCACGGAAGGTTTCCACCCCGCCATTCAAATTGCCGTATTTATCTCTGAACACCGCAGTTGAAATGCTCACCGGGATCCGGTTTCCATGGCTGTTTTCAAGATATATAGCAAGGTTGATGACCGGTCTGCCGGTCTCAATAGTATACTGAATAGCGCAGGTGCCTTTGCAGATATTTGACTTCAGGACCTCATAGCATCGGCGACCTATTGCTTTTTCCCGCGGTACCCCGGAGATGCGCTCTGCTGCCTTGTTGAAACAGGTAATTCGCCAGTCAGAATCGACCGTCATCACGCCGTCACTGATACTCTGAATCACCGCCTCAAAACGGTCCGAAGATGCCTCATCCAGGAAATACGGGTCTGTCACAAATGGATCCTTTTTTCAAAGAAGCGTTTCTATTTTTTCAGCGATCATTGATTCCGGCACTGCTCCCACGATTTCGTCCACCCCTTTTCCGTCACGGAAAAACATCAGCGTGGGTATGCTCCTAATACCGCAGTTCAGAGCGGTGGCTTGAGCCTCGTCAACGTTCATCTTACAAAACTTGAATTTGCCGTCATATTTATAACCTCCCCGGCTTCACACTTGGCAAGCCAGCTCGTAGCCGCTGTGAACAGCGCTGAAAATATTCTGCAGCTTATTTGCATCACTCATGACTTCGATCCTGGAGACTGCTCTTGCAATCTCCTCGTCCGTTCCTTTTGCCGGGGTCATTCCTGAACGGGCTGTTGCCCGAAGTGCCTCCGAAGGGTAAATTCCCGGGAAGCTGATCGAGCAAAAAGTATTTCAAATGGGATTTTCGCACAATGTCCCGTGGAGAGAGTCATGAAGGCCACGATTGCCTGACATTCGACGCTTCTCGGACTGCCTGATGAGGATGACAATGTTCTGTACGGCTGCGATCAGGAAATCCTGAATCTCCATTCGCCATTGCCCTCGCCACCTTGCTCATCCATCGCTCATTAGCCTCCTCCCTGACTGAAAAGCAAGGTATGTGCCATCGTTGCGGCTGGACACGGTGAAGGAATTAAATATAAAGTTAACAGTTACTTAATTCAAAGGGAGGGCTTGAAGATTGCAGAAATTGATTGCATCCATGCAATTTTCGCAGCGATGTAAAGTCGCATTAGCGCAACTTTAACAGCGGCGAGTGCAGTGCCCACACCACTCATACCCGGAGATACGGCTGCAAATGCAACCCTTTCAGTTCTATTTTTAGTCTACATTTCTTGTGGTTATGACATTTCACATCTGTCACCCGCGATCAAGAGGGCATTCGCGTGATGAGCGGCACAATATTTGAAGTATCCTAAAGAAAAGCGCCGTCAGAAAATCTTTCGGCGCCGTCGACTCCATTCGACGGTAAATTCAGATTGCCGAGGAAAGATGAAAATATTGGAAGATTTGTTTTCTGCTCTCGATTTCGACGCAGCCGGGCTTATCCCGCAGGCGGATGTGGTGGCCATTACGGGGCCCTCTCTGACCACCCACACCCTCGATCATCTGCTTGAGCTGAGTGATCCCAAGGCTTATGTGGTGATGCTGGGTGACACCGCCCCCCTTACTTCCTTTCTGTTCGAGCACGGCGTAAATGCGGTATCGGGGACAAGGGTCATTGATCCGGACCTTGCCCCGCGGTGTGTGAGCCAGGGCGCGAACTTCCGGCAAATCAAGGGGGTGAGAAGACTCACCATGATGAAAGGGGGGTAGGCACTATGTACGCGCTTATCTATGACGAGCATGAGCCCAATGAAAAAGTAAAAGAGGTCCTTTCCGTTCATGGGACGAGAGCGGAGGCTGAAAAGGCCCTCGAAGAGAGACAACATAGTCTTAAACGACGGGTCTGGGATTGTAATGCCCGTATTGTGTGGGTTGAAAAGCAGGTGCGGAAAGGCGAGTTCATTCCCCGCAATTCCTTTTCTACATGGCGGCCGGGCGAAGAGATTCCCGAAGGGGAATTAGGAACAGATAGCGAGTAGAACGGATCGGTTTCCGGATTTCCAAAAGATGTTGTCTAGGCAATTCCTGCAGCCGGGTCCATGTATTTGATGATAACCCTTATTGTGAGAGGCAGATCAAGACCTTGAAGTGCTGCCCTGGTTTTCCAGATCGATTTGGATTTTTACAGGTCTCTGTAGGATCTTACAGCTCTTTCTTTGCCGACTGAATCAGCGTCCTGGCAAACTGCCCGGCCCTATATTATCTCCTGGGAAATGGGGGCCACTCTCCCGGCGCTCTTGGGAACACCTTCGTGGGGAGTCCACCTTTTCGTCTTCAGCGTCTTGGGATCACGTTTTGACTTGAGTATCTCAATACTATCCTTGAGCCCTTTGTAGATTCGCGACATTTCTAGAGCCATTCCTGCGATAAGGGCCAGGGCCTGCACAAAGTTCACATCCTCCAGGCTGGCCTCCCAAGGTTCCGCAGAGTAGACTCTTAGCACCCCCAGAGGGGTTTGCCGTACAATAATGGGAACAGAAAGGATCGAGGAGATGTTTTCCTTTTTCGCCTCTTCAGGATACTGGATTCGGGGATCGTCCGCGACATCGTACACCATGACCGGCCCCTCTCGCAGAGAATTCGCGATAGAATGGAGCGAACTGAGCGGGCCCTTGTTGAGATACCCCTCGCTGAGTCCGAAAGATGTGGCCACTTCCAGTTCATTGGATTTGCGGTTGAAGAGCAGCAAAGCCGTTCCCTTGGCATCCAAAGACATTTTGACGCTCTCCACAACAAGGCGAGCAACCTCCTCGGGGTCTTTTGACGTCGCAACGGTCCGAGTAACCTTTAAAAGGGTTTCATAATTCATTACTTGTTTTTTCATGGCATTTCTCCTTGTCAAATAAGTTGGTTTCAAAAGATGGGGCATGCGGCCCGGGCTCTTAATGAGGCACTCCATGCAGCACGCTAAGATGAAAACAGGAGTTGAATGTAAGAGGAGCGAAAAATGAACTCAAGAGGTCAGGGGTGTCGTCACAACTGGAAGAGTCTCCGTAATCCAGCCTGGTCACAACGAATCGCACATTCCGCTTTGGCGTAGCAAAGGGGCAGTCATCAATTGAACCTGAACTGGATTTAATAATATGCGGAAAAGGCTGATCAGTCCATAGGGAAATGGGTTCATTTTATTAGGGGAAATCCTTGCCAAGCGGGATTTTATCCCGGGGAAGCCCTGCAACGGAGGAAGCGGTCTTACACTGAAGATGTTTTGCCTTGCTCCTTCGTCTCCATTCTGGTGAAATAACCGCAGGGTTTGTCGGCAAATGACAGGAGAATGTAATTGGAGTGAACATTGGAAAAAGAACGAGTGAAAAGACAAAAAGTGGCGGATGAACAGAAGACACGTCGGCCCAGAAAGAAAAATATGGAATCTTCCCTCGAGATCCAGGGTCAGAAGAAAGGAAGGACTGATCTTTTTCGATTGAAGGAGGCGCTCCAGTCTGAGATCGCGAAGAGAAGGTCTCTGGAAAACAGGCTCGGGGAATGGGAAAAAATATACCGGTCAGTAGTAGAGAATTCAATCCAAGGAATAGTCGTTGCACAGGATGGCGTGCTCAAGTTTGCTAATCCATACGCAGCAAGTGCCATGGGTTTGACAGAGGAAGAGGTTATGTCCAGGTCGTTCTTGGATTTTGTTCATCCGGATGACGTGGAAATGGTGGTGAAATACTACGAAATGAGGACAAAGGGAGAAAAAACACCCCAGATATATCCGCTAAGAATAATTAATAGAAGCGGGGAAATTCGATGGGTGGAAAATAAGGCGGTAGCGATCAATTGGGCAGGGAAACCTGCCACACTGAATTTTCTCAACGATATTACAGAACGTAAGAAAACAGAGGATGTTCTGAGAGAGAGTGAAGACACCTTGAAGACCATCCTGAGTGCGTCACCGGTAGGAATAGGACTGGTACGCGACCGCCGTCTGGATTGGGCCAATACCGCCATGTACCGGATGTTGGGCTATGAAGAAGGGAGTCTCTTTGGCAAAAGCGCACGTATCCTTTACCCTGACAGCGATGAATATGAGCGTGTACGCAGCGAGTTACATGAACAGACCGCGAGAATGGGAATGGGACAGGTGGAAACCCGGTGGGTCAAGAAGGGGGGAAAGGTGATTGACTGCTATCTCCAGGTGAAGTTCCTCGATCCGGCAAGCCCTCAAAAGGGAACCATCATGACCGCCATGGATATTACAAAACTGCGGAAGACCCAACAATTGCTCTCCACAAAAGAGGAACTCATAAGCAGCATCTATGAGAACACACCTATCGGTTTTTATAGAACAACCCCCGATGGAAGGATACTGGATGCCAATCCAGCCATGGTGAGAATGCTCGGGTATCCATCTTTTGAAGAGCTGGCTTCCGTCAATCTTGAAAGTTCCGGCTACCATCCTGGATATGAAAGGCGTCTGTTTCGTGAACGTATTGAGCGGGATGGTGAAATAAGAGGTATGGAATCATTCTGGAGGCGACGGGACAATACGAAACTCTATTTTCGTGAGAATGCTCGGGCAGTCCGAGATTCCAAAGGGACGGTTTTGTGGTACGAAGGCTCACTCGAAGACATGACCGATCAGAAAGAGGCAGAGGAACGCGTTCATGCACTCACTCAGATGTTGATGAGGAGCCAGGAAAGCGAAAGGCAAAAGATCTCTCACTATCTCCACGACGTTGTGGCTCAAGACCTGTCAATTCTGAAAATGCACCTGGCGCCCATACCGGATGATTTTCCAGCGGCCCCGGACAAGATAAGGGAAAGGGTCGCGGACCTCTGTCGCATTGTTGAGAGGATTATTACCTCCGTGAGGGACCTTGCATATGATCAGCGGCCCCCAATCATGGATCAACTGGGACTGATTCGGTCCGTTTTTCAGTATTGCGAGGAATTTTCTCAGAAGACCGGGGTGGAAGTGGATTTCCATTCAGCAGGAATGGATGAAATAAGGTTCGATTTTGATACTGAGATCAACCTCTATCGTCTTATTCAGGAGACCCTCATTAATATCGAAAAGCATGCGGGCGCCAGCCGCGTGACAATCCGGCTTGTGGCGTCCTTTCCCAACATCATCCTTCGCATAGCGGACAACGGAAAAGGGTTCCCCGTGGAGTCACGTTTGAACACTGCATTAAGTGAAAAGCGGATGGGAATTCGGAGTATGCAGGAGAGGGTGAACTGGCTTCACGGAAAGTGGAAAATTGAGTCACGCTTGAAGGAAGGCACGAAAATATTTGTAGAGGTTCCTTACAAAGGGGAAAAAAGTGGGTAAAGAGAAACAGATAGTGATTGTTGATGATCACCCTCTCTTCAGAGAGGGATTAAAGGTTATTCTAGCAAGGTCCTCCCGCTTTGAGGTGGTTGGCGAGGCAGGGAATGGACGTGATGCGCTTGAACTGGTGACTAGATTTAGACCCGATGTTGCACTGCTGGACATATCCCTCCCTGATCAAAGCGGGATAGAGCTGATCGGTGAAATACGGCGCCTCTCCAAGAAGACTCATGTCCTGGTTGTCAGTGTGCATTCAAAGATCGATTACATTGCCGAGGCATTCCAGGCCGGCGCTTCAGGATATGTGATCAAGGAATCGACTGCTGAGAGACTCCTTCACGCGCTGGAATATGTAATGAGGGGTGATTATTTCCTGGACAGCTCTGTTTCTCAAAAAGTGGTGAAAAAACTGATGGAATGGCCGGCAAGAGAGGCAAAGATACATGACGATGCTTACAGGTCCCTTACTCCTCGGGAGCAGGAGGTGATGAGGCTCCTGGCCGAAGGATTCGACACAAAAGCAGTTGCTGAAAAACTCTTCATCAGCCGGAAGACGGTTGAAAATCATCGAGCCAATATCATGAACAAACTCGATCTTCACGGCAGCCATGAGCTTGTTCGGTATGCCGCGAAGTTGGGATTGATAGATGTAGACCTCTGGAAGACGTAGTCTCATCCGCCCGCTACTCCCCGGATTGATCCGCTGCATCTGGGATTTTCTCCTGCCAAAATGTGGCCTTCCCCCATAGACAAACGGCCTGGATCTTACAATAATAAGAACTCGATGGAGGGTTGACCTGTTCAAGCAAAATGCCAGTGTCTTCTCGTGGAGGATGTCGCTGAAAAGCGGGTCGATAGTCAAGGGAATTGGTCTTGCAATTACAAACAACAATGGCAAAAGAACCTAAACATTGGAAAGCGGCCGCCGATGCAAAGGAGAGCTTTTCTCCCGATATCAACCGGCTGATCAGGAGCATTCAGCGTAGGGAGGGTAACCCGGATTGTTTTGGCAGAGCTGGCGGGAAATGTGCGGAACTTGTCTGCGCATGGCGCACGTATTGTCTGGAAAATCATGGTGATTCAAAAACAGGGTAGATTTTGCTTCACGATTATTGTGAAGTCCATATTGACTGAAAAAATTTTTGCACAATGCATGTCTGCTGTGGAAGGAGGATGAGAAATGGCATCCAATTTCAGGATCAGTACACATCAGAACAGTGATAATCTTCATTTGAAGCTTGTTGGAGATTTTGACGGTTCTTCGGCGTGCGAACTGTTCCGATCAGTGAAGAAAGGTTCACGCAATTTTCAAAGGATCTTTATTCATACTAATTCTCTTAAGAAAATCTATCCGTTCGGCCGGGACATCTTTTTGCGGAACCTGCTTGATTTAAAGGGACGATCTGTCCACCTGCTGTTTACAGGAGAAAAATGGGATCAGATTGCACCGCAGGAAAGTCTGCCCCTTTGAGATCAATAATTTGAAATCAGAGGAGAAAAATGGTCACCAGTATTTGCAATGTCTTGTTTGAAAGACTCTGCTCCCGCGGCTTGACATTACCTGAAGTGTCGAGGTTTATCCGGGATGCCTTTAATATCCTCCAGGAGGGGGGAGATTTTACCCTTGTTTCGGTCAACGAGGCATTGGAGTCCCTTGGATGGCGGAATGGCATCCTGGACGGAATCAGTCTCGAGTTGATCATTTTTCTTCTTGAAAATGAATATGAATACCGTGTGGAAAGACATACGCTGCGTTAACGAATGAACCGCCCCTCAGACAAGCGTCTTTCAGAATGACCTCTCCCGTCCCTGTGCCAAAGTGCAGGCGATCAACACGACAATTATCTTTCATCCTCCACACTGTCTCCGAGTTTTTCGAGCAAAGCAAATGTGCCGAGGTTCGGATATAATTGACCTCGGTGGGCCATTGAAATCCAACCCTTCTCTTCAGATACCACGATGATCAAGGCGTCGCCTACCTGGCTCAGACCAAGGGCCGCACGATGCCTGGATCCCAAGCCGAGTGCTTCAAGTTC
>CAZONI010000049.1:0-27408 GCA_964581175.1 uncultured Desulfobacteraceae bacterium | reverse complement strand
CGACAAGATCATTTTTGCTGGATGCCGAAGAATTCTGCAAATCAGGGTTGAAATATCTTGGGGTCTGAATGATATTCTTAGCCCAGTGGGGCGGGATTGTCAAACGCAAATCCCAGGTCATAAGAACCACCGGGAATTTCTCAGCCATCATCAGCTCAGGAACGCTTGACCGGGCCTACAGCCATCAGGTAGAGAAGCCTGGAATTCTCACCAAGGCCCAGAAACCGGCGAGCCTCCTCATCGTAGATGGCGCCGATGCCGCAGCACCCGTAGCCCATGGAAGCAGCGCACAGGTAGAGCGTCTCACCCATGCGGCCCGCCTCCAGCATGGCGTACCGGTATCCCCTCGGTCCGAACCGGTCTTCGAGGACTCCCAAGTCGGCCAGGAACAGAAAATGGAGGGCGGCGTTGGCAAGCCAGGCCTGGTCCAGGCAGATACGCGCCATGTCTTCCATGAACTGCCCTTCCTTTACCATCCCGAGACTCCCTGTTTCACGGTCCAGGAGATAGTAGCCCGGCTTTCGCGCCTCCGCACGATTCATCAAGATTCCGATGCCGACCAGCTGGCCGTCGTTTTCAGAAGCAGTTATCAGGAGTCCTTCGATCAATGCTGCGAAAGCAGTCTCAGGCATGGGTTTTCGAACAAAATTCCGCCTGGATCGACGGGAAAAAACCGCGTCTTTGTACTGTACCAATTCGGGCCAGGTACCGGGGAGGTGCAGTCTTTCCCAGTGAGCAGGAGAAGGCCCCGGTGTCTGTATCACGACCGGAGAGTCCTTTTTCGTACCTCGTATCGATGACATGCCCGCCCAGTGGGCCTCAAGAGCCGCGGAATGGACCTTCTCCCGGGAAGCTGTCCGGCTCGCATCCGGAAAATCCTGTGGAAGTCCTTCCGGGGACGAGGGTATTCCGGGCAGGACCCCTTTCTCGTTCAAACCCGGGACAATGGCAAGGCAGACCTCCTTTTCCGGATCAAGGCCCAGGACTTGGTTCACCTCTTCATCGGGGAAATCATAGGACGGGAAGACGGCTCTGCCCATGGACCTCGCAGCAAGAACGAGATTCTGGAGGAGATGTCCGGTATCCAGCAGACAGTAACGGTATCCCCGGTCCCGGTATTTCCAGCAGCTGCGAAAGAAGATAGCGGTAAGAAAAAAGGTGAGGGTCGGACCGGTCCCCGTGCTTCCCGGGAACGGATCCGTTCTCAGGGGATGGAGACCGTGGCGAGCAACGGAAAAGTGATAGAGTCCGTCCCGGAGTCCTGCAATGCCACTCGATGCGAGGTACAATTCCGCGGGGTAGAGCGCCCCCGCAGATGGCGCACTCCGGAAATAGAACTGTCCACTTCCCTGCCGGACCTTGGCGGTGAGGCTGTAGGAAAGGAACAGCATGGTCGAAAGAACCTTGATATCCACTTCGCCGCCTTCAGGATCCATTTGCACGTCCCGGAGGATCGCGGATAAATTCCTTTCAGGAAACAGGCCCGGCTCGGGCAGGGAGATGGGCTGTATGCCCGGATATTCCTTGAAGACACCCGGCTGGTTTTCCCAATCAAGGACATGTCCCTCCATGCGATTTCGATCATAGCTCGTGGCAACGTGATATTGAAAGCATGAAGTGATCATTCCGCCGGATCCCTTCCTCTTCAATCGCCTGCCTGTTTCGGAGCAGAATGGACCACCATCTGTGGGAACGGTATCTCGATGCCCTTCTCGTCAAAGGTCTCTTTGATCTTCCGGGTCAGGTCAAACTTCGTACTCCAGTAATCCCCGCTTTTCACCCAAGGGCGCACCACCAGGTTGACGCTTGAATCGGCCAGTTCGGAAACAGCAATCTGGGGAGCCGGGTCGGACAAAACCCTCTCGTCTTCGTCCAGTATTTTTTTCACCACGTCATAGGCTTCCTTGATGGAAGACCCATAGCTGATGCCGATGACGAGATCCACCCGTCTCGTGTCATACCCTGAGACATTCTGGATGACGTCGCCGAAGAGCTTCCCGTTGGGGACGATAATTTTCACGTTATCCACCGTAGCAAGCACCGTGGTGAAGAGTTCAATGTCCTTGACCGTCCCTGCCACGCCGGCTCCCTGGACATAGTCGCCGATCTTGTAAGGCCGCAGGAGCAGGATCAGCACGCCCGCGGCAAAGTTTGCCAGGGAGCCTTGCAGGGCAAAGCCGATGGCGAAAGCCCCTGCCCCCAGCACCGCCACGAATGAGGCAGTCTGGATTCCGAACTTGGCCAGGGCCGCAAGGACCGCAAACACCAGGATAATGACATAGGCCAGGCTCCCTACGAAGGAAACAATGGCGGCATCGGTTTTTGTCTTTTCCAGTACCCTCCGGCACATGGACCGCCCGATCCCGGCGGCAATGCGGCCGAGGATCAGGATTATGATGGCGCCGATGATTTTCAGGCCATAGGTAGTAAAAAAGACGCTCAGTTGATCAATAGCAGGCTGCATGAGAGGGCCTCCTTTCTGACTCTTGCTCGACAATTATTGGTGAGAACTCAGGCGTGCTGCCCGCACTTCATGAGGAAACAAGTTGAATTGGTTTTTTCTCGGGTTTGCCATGGGGACTGCGCGGGACCATCTGGCAGAGCCTCTTGCTGCCGGTCACAAGTCTTCTTGGCTGAAGGTTGTTTCCTGCTCTCATTTGGGCAGCGGGAAATTTTCCCTACCTATACCACAGGGAAAAAGTCCGCGCAACACCTCTTTCCGCCCGATCAATCAAGTTCCAGGCAGTTTTTCTGGATGGCAAAATCCGTGTTGGCTTCCCGAAGAAATATCCCTTTTTCAACAAACGGGAGCCAGGCCAGGGCCTTTTCATTCAGATGCAGGCTCGCGGTCCTGACCGTGTTCCGTATCATCTTGGCCCTCTTGGGGATCATGGAGTAGAGCAGGAGATTCGCCATTTCCATGGCCTCGCCCAGGGGAAGCCACACATCCGCCGCACGGATGTTTCTGAATTCCTCGGTCTCGCTCTCCACGAATTCAGGCTGGTTTCGCGCGATCTGGGTCGAGAATCTGTCCACGGCTGCAGCATTCCGTATCCTGAAGGCCGGGATATGGAAATGAATGGGCTTCTGCTTGAGCACCTCCTGGTCCATGACCCTGGGCAGGGGGAAGAGATCGTAAAAATCCTTCAGATTCTTGTACTGTCTCTCGGGGGTCGTGATGGTAACGGTCAGTCTCCAGAACGGCAAATAGGTGAAGGCATTCATCTGCTGCCCTTGGCCGGGCAGGACCACACGGTAAGGAACTTCCTCAAAATGTTCACCTGTCTCCTGCCAGGCCCTGCCGCAGGTACGGCAGAGGTGAATCCTGGCCTTGGGCCGGTAAGGGAGGTCCCATCCGCAGTTGGGGCACGTAAAAGGAATGAAATTGAGCGGCCGGTACGGTACAGTTTCCCGCCGGGGCTCGTTCTGAAGCTCTTCCACGGAGAGACTCCCTTTTACGACCTTGTGGGAGAGGCCGTCAACGATGAGCACGTTCTCTCTGCCGTCTTGTGCGACGGAAAAGCAATAAAAAGGGAAGTACACGAGGGAGTACCGTTCCCCGATCAGTTCCGTTTTCAAGAGTTCGACCTTCTCCCTGTCGGCGGATCCTCCAGGATAGGGCGTCCGGAGAGCCGTTTTCTTTGCCTCCTCGAGTGGGATGTCTTCTTGCAGAACGAGGGCCTCCTTCCCCATTTTTTCCTTGTTGTACGGCCACATCTTCATTGCTTCCGCCCGGAGACCCAGGGAGAAAACCTCCCACCGATCGGACGCAAAGGCCGGAAAGGTGCGATTATAGGCTACGGCTCGAAGGTTCTTGAAATAGTCATAGGCGGTGCCGCCGTAGAGCGTGTCTTCATACTTGCGACCGAAGGCATGCTGAAACAGGAGCCCCTTGACCCGCCAGTACGGGGCATACAGGACAGCTGCCTTCTCTATTTTGAACGGCCCGATCTTTTTCTCCAGGGCCTTCAGAAGGGCCCTGCCCACCTGCTCCTTGGTCCCTTTCGGGGGAAAGAAAAAGGACTGGACCTCGTTTCTCCCTGTCGGCATCAGGACCGACTCGCAGTAGTCGCAGTGGAAAACGGAAGCGTCCTCCGCAAGACTCACTTCAGCGGAACACTGAGGGCATTTCAAGACAATATCCACTACCTGCCTCCCAGGCGCATGAGCTCTCTTTCCACCTTCGCTATCTCTTCTTCCAGGTCCTCGATGGCCAGGATCTGATTCGGCCGGACAGAGTGGGCGGGAAGGGCCGCTTTCCGGTCTACCAGTTGTTCTTTCAACCCGTCGAGCTTCTTTTCCAGTTCCGCTTTCCTTTCCTCCAGCCTCTCTTCAGCCATGCGCACCTCCCTCACAAATTCAATGACCTTCCGGGCGTCCTTCCGGAACCGAACGGGCTTTCCGTCCGGACCCTCTTCATTAGTCAGAGTGCAACTATCCACCCCCGCAGGCAGGACCCGCAGGATACCTTCCCCGACGTTTTCAGGAGAGAGTCCCCCGGCAAGGATCACCGGGATATCGCTCTCCTCCACCAGCTTCCGGGCCATATCCCAGTCGACGGTCTGGCCGGTGATCCCGATAAACCCTTTGACCGGCTGCTCCTGCACCCATGTATCGGTCAGAAAAACGTCGCTCAGGGCCGCAAATTCCTGGACGATATCCAGGAAAGGAAATTCCTCGTCCTCTTCTTCACGGGGCAGGGGAATGGAACGGATGATCTTGATTTCAGGGAAGTAGCTCTTCACTCCTTCCTGCAGATGGATGAAAGGTTTCAGACTATGCATTTTCTTTTCCCGCGACACGATGTTGTCGCAGAAGTGCACATAATCCGGGGCGTAATAGTCCAGGGTTCGGTAGATGTTCTCCGTGTGGGTGAAAAGGGGAATCAGGCTGCTCTTCCTGCCGGCATTCTGGACCACGCGCACCGTTTCCCTCAACAGGGGATCACGCCACTCATCCTCTGCCAGGACCACGCTTCCCAGACGGTCCACCCCCGCCTCAAGACACTTCTCAGCTTCCTGAGAGGTCTGTATCTCATATATCTGTACGATCATGCATCGAACCTCTTGCAGTAGGCTCCTAGTGAATGCTCTGGTTACCAGCTTAAGAAACTTTGTTCAAGGTTTTTGTAAATAATGTCGATAGTTGCCTTGGAGTGTCTTTAACCAGAAAAAGGGCCACAGGCGTATTTTCCGATATGTCGAGGGCATTTTTCAAGCCGCCGCAGGAGAACACGGAGCTGTTCGCCGTTAGAGTGATCACAAAGGGGCCCTCTCTGACTGTCCTCCGTGGGGTTGATGGATAAATTATGCACATAGCCGGCAGTTATATCCCAGATATACTATCAGCCTGCCGTAACTACCATCCCGTCTTCTACGCGGCAGCCCCGGGACGAAACAGAGACGGGAAAGGATTCACCTTGATTGAAATCCTGGTAGTGATGGCTATCATAAGCACCCTTTCTGCCATCGCCATCCCTGCCTATGAGAATTACCGTGATAGAGCGATGATAGCCCGGGCCGTATCTGAAATCAAGATCCTGAGCCAGGAAATATGCAGCTACGGGGCAGGTGATGGAGGCAGTTTGCCCATAACTCTCGACGATATAGGCCGGGCCGGCCTCCTCGATCCCTGGGGGAACCCTTACGAATACCTGAACTATGCCACCGTGCATGGAGCCGGTCATGGTATACGCAAGGACCGGAACCTCCATCCCTTGAATTCGGATTACGATCTCTACAGCAAAGGAAAAGACGGATGGAGCCAGCCGCAAATCACCACCCCTTTCAGCCGGGACGATGTCATACGGGCCAGCGATGGCCGATTCATCGGGTTGGCGGCAAATTATTAGCGGGATTGGAATTTGCAGCACATGAAATTATTCAGGACCAAAAATCTTTCATTTGAAACATCATTCCTAAAGAGTGGAGTTGCACGTCGTGTCTTTGTGCAGTTCATTCTTTGCGCGCTGGTACCGATCGCTGTCCTCGGCATTGTCTCTTTCGAGCAGGTCGCAAATCAACTCCACCAGCAGGGCAGGATCCGCCTGTTCCACTTCAGCAAGACCATGGGCATGTCCGTCTTCGAACGGCTCACGCTCCTTGAAAATGAGTTGCAGAACCTTTCCCAGATCATCCAGAGGAACCCGGAAACCCTGTCAGGATCATTAAGCGGAAAATTCGGCAACAGGTTGGAACGGCAATTCAAAGGAATCTCATTCTTCCGGGAATCCGGCGGGGGGTCGTCTTTTCTGGGAACAATCAGGCAGCCGGAAGAATTCTCAAGCCAGGAGAGACAACACCTCAATTCGGGAAAATCATTGCTCATAACTCGTCGTGATCCACAGGGCGAATTGCACATCTATTTGGCAAGGGACCTTGTTCCACAGGACCCCGCCGCGGGATTCCTCATAGGCGAAATGCGGACCCGCTACCTCCTGGGGCTCTCCGAATACGACACCCTTCCATTTAAGACAGAACTCTGTCTCCTGGACCAGATGGACAACGTCCTGTTTTCCACCGTGCCCCTTCCCGCCCCCTCCTACCGAAAACAGGTGGATGCCGTGCCGTCAGGCTATTTCAGTTGGAACAACGGAACAGGGACCTTTCTCGCCAGTTTCTGGTCAATCCCATTGAAATATTATTTTCTCCACGCCAGGTGGACCGTCATCATGAGCCAGCCGGAGTCATATATCTTTTCACCGGTTTCCTATTTCAAGAGGACGTTCCCTCTGGTGATTCTTCTGTCCTTTTTCGTCGTCGTGTTTATCAGTCTCGTGCAGATTCGGAGGACCCTGCTGCCCCTCCAGGAGCTGAAAAAGGGGGCCCGGCAAATCGGGATGAAGCTGTTCGACAGCAGGATATCGGTAACGAGCAAAGATGAGTTTGAAGATCTCGCACAAACATTCAACGACATGGCCGAGCAACTGGGCAGGCAGTTCAATACCATGACTGCGGCAGCGGAGATAGACCGGGCGATCCTGTCGGCCTTGAGGACCGAAGAAATTGCGCAAATAGCGCTCATGCGGATGACCGGTCTTTTTCAGTGCACTGCAGCAGGGCTTATCCTCATCGACCCCGCTGCTCTGCGCCCGCCGACGGCCTATATACTCGGGCGTGACACAGACGAGGTGAGGCTCCTGGACGAAGTGAAGATTACCCCCGCCGACATCAAGGACTTCCTCAACAAGAGAGATTTCATGATGATACGGGAAGGCGAGATCATTCCCCGCTTCCTGAGGCCCTTTGCAGCCGATAAGGCTGATTCATTCGCGGTGCTCCCTTTCTTCATAAATGGAACCTTCGCCGGGATCATTGTTCTGGGTCCTTCAAGCCCCTTTGACCATGACAACGATAACCTGGTCCAGGCACGCCTGCTGACCAATCAGGTTGCAGTGGCCTTGAGCAACGCACGCCTGCTCGAAGAACTGACCGCTCTCAACTGGGGCGCCTTGAAGGCCCTCGCGAGGACAGTGGACGCAAAATCTCCCTGGACCGCAGGCCACTCTGAGCGGGTGACCGCAAATGCCCTACGGATCGGTCGTGCCTTGCATCTCTCTCCCGAAGAGCTTGGAAACCTCCATCGAGGAGGCCTGCTCCATGATATCGGCAAGATCGGGGTTCCGACCTACATCCTCGATAAACCGGGAAAGTTGACACCGGGAGAATGGAGAACCATCCGGGAACATCCTTGCACGGGCGCAAAGATCATCGAGCCCATCGCTCCTTACAGACCGATCCTGCCGGTAATTCTCCAGCATCACGAACGTTTTGACGGGAAGGGATATCCGGA
The DNA here is from genome assembly GCA_964581175.1 of uncultured Desulfobacteraceae bacterium. GTDB lineage: Bacteria > Desulfobacterota > DSM-4660 > Desulfatiglandales > Desulfatiglandaceae > B46-G9. The sequence goes on along the minus strand of CAZONI010000049.1, from coordinate 19,617 downwards.
TGGTCTTGCGGGAAATGCCATTTCTCTCGGCGCCAGGATCCTGGCTGTTGCTGATGCCTATGACGCCATGGTCTCGGATCGGCCGTACAGGAAGGCAATGACAAGGGAGCAAGCAATGCACATTATTCGGGAAGAGGCCGGCCGGCAATTCGACCCGCGCGTGGCGGCCGAATTTCTCGATCTTGTTGAAAAGGCGAAACCTTTACAGAAGGTGCCTATCCCTCCATCCCAAGAGAGATATCCACATTCAGCTCGTTCCCGATCTGCGTAAACCCCTCCTCCAGGTCCTCCCTCGTCAGACCTCGCGGCAGATCAATTTGGATATCGATGGAGTAGATGGCGGCTCCGGTCTCGGGCGAGCGGCTCATTCTGGATGCGAAGTGCAAAATATTGACATCCCTGTTCGCAAGGTACCTGCTGATTCTGTAAACGATTCCTGCCTGATCCACGCCCTCCACATGCAACGTCTCGGAGGTCGTCGGCTTCCTGGATTGCTGCCTCTCACTCGTGATGGGCCGCACAAAAGCCGATATGCCTTTTTCCTTCTCAAGCCGGCGGCATCCTTTGGAGAGCCGGTCTTCCAGCGATTCCTGTCCGGGTCCCTCTTCCAGTCCTTCCACCAGAAAGATCATGGCGAACTCGTCCGACAGGCTGGTCATGGTGGAATCCTCAAGATTGCACCCGTTTTCATAGACCAATCCGGAGACGTCCGCGATAAATCCCGGGCGGTCCTTCCCAAAGGCGGTCATGATAAATCTTTTCCCCATAGCTACCTCCGATTATTTTCCCGGGCCAGAAACGGTCCCGTACATCTCATGGGCTCTGTAAGAGCTTCGCACGAACGGGCCGCTGAAAACTTCACGAAAACCCATTCCGAGGGCGGTTTCCCTCCAGCCGTCGAATTCCACCGGCGGCACAAACCGTGCCACCGGGAGATGGAGGCTGGAAGGCTGGAGATACTGTCCGATAGTCATCATCCTGCACCCAGTGCGGTATACATCCTCAAGGGTCTTTTCGATTTCCCCGGAAGTCTCCCCCAGACCCAGCATAATGCCCGACTTGGCAGGAATAGAGGGCTTGAGTTCTTTCACCCTTTTAAGGAGTTCCAGAGAGCGCAGGTAATCGGCCTGTGGCCGGACCAGAGGGTACAGGCGGGGCACGGTCTCAATGTTGTGGTTCAAAATATCGGGTCCGGCATCCAGGACCGTGGAAAGGGCGGCCTCGTCACCCTGAAAATCAGGCACCAGCACCTCAACCAGTACCCCATTCACTTTCTTTCTTATTTCCCTGATGGTCTCTGCGAAAACGCGCGCTCCCCCGTCGGAGAGGTCATCCCTGGTAACCGAGGTCACCACCGCGTAGCGGAGCCCCAACGATGCGACCGCGTCCGCCACTCTCTTCGGTTCTTCGGGATCAGGTCTCGTTCTCGGACCCTGTCTTACTGCACAGAACCGGCAATTCCTCGTACACCGGTCGCCCATGATCAGGAATGTGGCGGTGTTACGGGAGAAGCATTCCCACTGGTTGGGGCATTTTGCCTCCTGGCAGACCGTGTGGAGGAAACCGTCCCTGACCATCTTCCTGACCTGCTCATAGGCCGGTCCGCTGGGGAGTGATTTCCTGAGCCACGCCGGTTTTTGCGCGCGCACCCTCGTATTCATCCTCTATCCGGAAACCTCATGCACTTTTTCGTACTCTACTGACCCTGCGTCTTCAGCGACTAACTCTAGATCACTTCTGACTGCAGAGACAGCCTTTTTGGCGGAGGAAGTCTCTCTCGAACGTGCCGGCATCCACCTGCACGGTTCTGATTCCGAAAACGGCCTCCGTGTGGCGGATAACACCGTCTTCGACCAGGACCATGTCCAGATTCTGTGCCCCCTCCTCCTTGAGAGAGGTCATGGAAAAACCCGCAAGGCCGCACGGGTTGATCCAGGAAAAGGGCTCGAGCGAGAGGTTCACATTCAGCGCCATCCCATGAAACGCTATTCCCCGCCGGATTGCTATCCCCACACTCCCGAGCTTCCTTGGCCCTACCCAGACGCCATGATTGACGCTGCTGCGCTGGGCCGAAACGCCCCAGTCTCCTGCGGTCCTGATCATCACCTCTTCGAGGCCTTCCACATACTCGGCAACCCCGAGCCGGGCGGATTTCATATGGATAATGGGATAGGCAACGATCTGTCCCGGACCGTGATAGGTGATATTCCCCCCGCGCTCCGTCCGGACGACCTGAATGCCCTGACGGTCGATGAACCGGGATGGTACCTTCAGGTTCTCCATACCCCCTTTGTGGCCGAGGGTGAAAACCGGTTCATGCTCCAGCAGGAGCACCGTGTCCGTCTCCAGCATCCCCCGATACCGCGCCTCGATCATTCTGTGCTGCAGATCCAGGGCCGCCCCGTAGGCCAGGGTGCCGAGCTGCACGATATGCCAGACACGCTCTCGCTTCATTGTCGCTTTGCTATCCCGCCAGGCACGGTCTTCGAGCCGCCTCTGTTTCGTTCATGCGCCGGGCCTTTGGCCTTGTGGGGGCTTCGAAGAGCAATGACGGATCCCCCTTCGCCTCTTCTGCGATCGCCTTACACGCCTCCACAAAGAGGTCAAGGGTTTCTTTGGATTCGGATTCTGTCGGCTCTATCATGATCGCCCCATGGACAACCAGGGGAAAATAAATGGTAGGCGGATGAAATCCATAGTCCATGAGACGTTTCGCCATGTCAAGGGTCGTGACCTTGTACTGCTCCTGGATCTTGTCCGAGAAGACACACTCGTGCATGCACGGCCTGTCATAGGGAAGATGGAAAACACCGGCGAGCCTCTTCCTCACGTAATTGGCATTCAGCACTGCAAGCTGGCTGGCCTTCTTGAGTTCGTTTCCCATGCTCAGGATATAGCTGTAGGCCCTCACGATAACGCCGATGTTCCCGTAAAACGCGTGTAATTTTCCGATGGACTTGGGAAAGTCCTGAGAAAGGATGAACTTTTTTCCCTCTTTTACTACCCTCGGCACGGGAAGAAACGGCTCCAGATCTTGCCTGACGCAAACCGGACCCGCGCCCGGTCCCCCGCCCCCATGAGGGGTGGAAAAAGTCTTGTGGAGGTTCAGGTGCATGACGTCGACCCCCATATCGCCCATGCTTGCGACGCCCATGACCGCGTTCATGTTGGCGCCGTCCACGTACACCAGGCCTCCCCCAGCATGGACGATATGGGCGATTTCTCTGATATGCTCTTCAAATAACCCCAGCGTGTTGGGATTCGTGACCATAATTCCGGCAGTGGCCTCATCCATGACGGCCGCGACATTCTCCGGGGAGAGAACCCCCTGTTCATCTGACTTTACCGGGACCGGGGTGAACCCGCAGAGGGCCGCGCTGGCCGGGTTCGTTCCGTGGGCTGTATCGGGTATGAGGATTTTGCTCCTTGCCGAACCCGCATTCTTATGGAAGGCCCGCACAATCATCATGCCCGTCAGCTCTCCATGGGCGCCGGCCGCGGGCTGGAGGGTCACGGCGGAAAGACCCGTGATCTCTGCGAGGTATCGCTCCAAGTCAAACATCATCCGCAGGACACCCTGGGAGAGATCCACGGGAAGCAGTGGGTGTGCGGCAGAGAGACCCCGCAGGGATGCCTGCCGCTCATTGGTCTTCGGGTTGTACTTCATGGTGCATGAACCTAAAGGGTACATCCCGCTGTCCACTCCGAAATTCCACTGGGAGAGCCTGGTAAAATGTCTGACCACGTCCACTTCACTCAGGTCGGGAAAATCAGGCCCTTCACCGGCCAGTTTTTCGTCCAGCGGCGAAGAGTCCACATCCGGGACGGGCAGGGAAAATCCCGATCTTCCTTTTCTCCCCTGCTCCCAGAGAAGCGGCTCATTCAGGACAAGCCCGGTTGCTCCTAGAGATTCTTCCACGATCCAACCTCCTTGATCAACGCATCCATATCCTGTCTGGTGTTCGTTTCAGTAACGCACAGGAGATAATGGTCCGGCAGTTCGGGAAAGAAGGGGAAAACCGGAAGTCCCGCTACAATTTTTTTCTCCAGGAGCCCGGCATGCGCCTTCTCAAGGCCCGCCCCGAACCGTACCACGAATTCGTTGAACGTCGGGGTTGCAAATGGAACCGTTGCCCCGACATTCCGCAGCCCGTTCTTCAGGTATTCCGCCTTATCATGGTTCAGCTGCGCCAGATCCCTGATCCCGGTACCGCCAACGCAGGCCATGTACATGGTGGCGGCCAGGGCGCAGAGCCCGTGGTTGGAGCAGATGTTTGACGTTGCCCGCTCACGGCGAATGTGCTGTTCCCTGGTAGCGAGGGTGAGGACAAATCCGCGTTTGCCGTTCCTGTCCGTGGTCCGGCCTACCAGCCGTCCCGGCATGCTCCTGACGAATTTCTGCCGTGCCGCAAACATGCCGAGTCCCGGGCCGCCAAAGGACTGGGGGATGCCGAGGCTCTGTCCTTCTCCACACGCGACATCTGCGCCGAGCGCCCCCGGGCTCTTGAGCAGGCCGTAGGCCAGGGGTTCCGTAAAGACGGTCACGAAAAGGGTGTTCGGATCAGAATGGACCACTCTCCCCTGGTGCTCCAGATCCTCAATACATCCGAAAAAATTGGGGGACTGGATTGCGACGGCGGCGCATTCCTCCAGGTCATCGATCCCCGAGAGATCGGTGGTCCCGTTTTCCAGGAAAGGAAGTTCAACCACTTCGTATCCAGGAGCGGTGAGATACGTTTGAACCACCCGGCGATACAAGGGATGAACCAGGCGCGACACCGCCACCCTTTTCCTCTTTGTGACGCGTATGGCCATAAGAAGCGCCTCGGCAAGGGCCGATGCCCCATCGTACATGGAGGCATTCGCCACATCCATCCCCAGGAGCCTTGATGTCAGGGTCTGGTATTCGTATATTGCCTGCAGGGTGCCCTGGCTTATTTCCGGCTGGTAGGGGGTATAGGCGGTATAGAATTCACCCCGCAAAAGGAGCTGCCTCGCAACCTCGGGAATAAAGTGATTGTAGCTGCCAGCCCCGAGAAAAACCTTATAAGCAGGAGAGACAGCCATATCTTCTGCGAGGGCATCCATATGCGCGTTGAGTTCCCATTCGGTCAAGGGAGACGGCAGATCCAGTTCCCTCTCCAGACGGCAGTCCTTCGGAATGGCGGCGAAGAGATCATCCAGGGAGTTCAGGCCGATCTCCTGCAGCATCTCCCTGATGTCTTCTTCTGTATGGGGAAAATATCGCATTCCTTTATCCTTTCAGCATGTCAAGATAGACGTCCCTGTCCATCAGGGAATCTGTCTCGCCCGAGTTGCCGGGCCTGAGTTCTATCATCCAGCCACCTGCATAGGGATCCTTGTTTACCAGCTCCGGCCGTTCCTCCAGATCCACGTTGACGGCCGTGATTTCTCCCCCCACCGGCATGTAGAGTTCCGACACGGCCTTGACCGATTCCACGGTGCCGAATTCATCCCCCTTGCCGAACGAAGCCCCCACCTCGGGCAGTTCCACGAAAACGATATCACCCAGCTGATCCTGGGCATAATCGGAGACACCCACCTTTACCAGATCCCCTTCCTGCCGCGCCCATTCATGGTCTTCAGTGTATCTCACGTCATCCGGAAAATGCAATTCATTGATCTCTTTCATCTCTTCCTCCTTGGATACGACATTGGCTCTTGGGTTCTCATATCTTTTAGCGCTAAAACGGCTCTTTCTTCAAGCCTTTTCATCCATTCTCCGCTGAATCCTCATCCCTGTGTACCCTTTTTCCAGCTATCGCAAATTGATGATGTTGTCAATAAAATAAATAGACAGTGCCGGTTTCCTCAAAAACTGTTGACATTTCTATACGAAACTGCAAAAAATGCACCCATTGGCACTCAAAATTGCCGGAGGCTGACCAGGCCGGGAATTCCCGCTGAGCGGAAGTCATCAGGTACCCTTTCGAGGAAGATCAGGGAAGAAGCTTTTTCTGGAGTGACTGGTGAGAGGGCGCCGTCTTCTCGTGACCTATCAGTGGGGGAACCCGCAGCTCGACGCAGTCGAGAATGCGGAGGGGGGTAGCTATCCCATGCTGATAAGTCACTGAAAAGACCAGCCCGGAAGCCTCGGAACGGAAGAAATGGCTTCTTCACTGATCTGGGCAGCAGAACCAGGATTTCCAATAGACAATAAACCGGCACCATGAGGAGAGAAGACAAATGGCGGAAAAAATAGCTGTTATCGGCGGTGGCCCGGGAGGCTATGTGGCGGCCGTTCGTGCGGCACAGCTGGGGGCGGAGGTTACCCTGGTGGAGAACGATAATCTGGGAGGAACCTGTCTCAACTGGGGGTGTATTCCTTCAAAGGTCATGAAAACAACAGCGGACAGGATGGAGATTTTTCAGGGCTCCCGGGAATACGGCATCGTCTCGGAAGGGAATCCTCACCTTGACATGGGCGCCCTGACCCGGCGGAAAGCGTTCGTTATCGAAATGCAGCGTACGGGAATTGAAAAGCTCCTGAAGCATCACAGGGTACACCATGTGCGGGGAACGGGAAGCGTTCCCCGGTATGGGAAATTGCAGGTGACCGCGGAAGACGGGAAAGATCTCCTTTTCTCCTGGGAAAGGCTGCTCATTGCCACCGGTTCCCGCCCCGCAGGAATTCCGCTCTTCCCCTTTGATGGAGACAAGATCCTTTCGAGCAACGACGCCCTTTTCCTGGAGAGCATACCTGACTCCATCGTCATCGTCGGCGGCGGTGTGATCGGTTGCGAATTCGCGTTCATCTTTTCCGCTCTTGGGGCCAGAGTCACGGTGGTGGAAGCCCTTGACCGGATCCTGCCTCTTCCCGCGGTGGATCAGGACTGCTCCAAGGTGCTCCAGCGTGAGATGAAGAAAAGGAAGATTGCTTTCTTTGTCAACCGGACCGTGGAAAAGGTCGAACACAAGGATTCGCTTCTGTTGATCCGGATCAGCCCTTCTCTTGCAACCAAAGACAAGGGGAAGAAAGAAACGGAGCCGATCTTCCTGGAGGCCCAAAAGGTGCTCGTCTGTGTGGGCAGAAGCCCCAGCACCGCCCGCCTGGGCCTGGCATCCCTGGGGGTGGAGACCGATGAGCGGGGATGGATCCGCACAGACGCCAGGATGGCGACCTGTGTGGAACATGTCTATGCGCTGGGAGATGTCCTCGGCCCTGAGAAGGTGATGCTTGCCCATGTGGCATCCAGGGAAGGAGTCATCGCGGCGGAAAATGCGATGGGCGGGGCCCGGGAAATGAGCTATGATGTTATCCCGTCAGCTATCTTCACCTCGCCCGAAGTGGCCGACGTTGGCCTCACTGAGGCGGAGGCCGTTGCCCGCGGGAAGAGCGTTCGCGCCGATACGGTCCTCTTCAGAAACATGGGCAAGGCCCAGGTCCTTGGAGACCTGGCGGGAGAGGCAAAAATAGTCTCGGACGCGGATACCGGGAAGGTCCTCGGGGTTCATCTGATCGGTCCCCATGCCACCGATCTGATCGCTGAAGGTGCCCTTGCGGTGCAGACGGGGTGCACGGTGGAGCAGCTTGCGGAGACCATCCATGCCCACCCGACCCTGGCCGAAATCATGTATGAAACCTCCCTCAAGGCCCTGGACAGGAGTCTCCACGGGTAATCCCGGCGAAACACCGCCGGTTTCCGGCCGTCTGCTTTCTCCCCCTTTTATCCCCCAGGCGCCGGATACCCTGCGCGAGCGGAAGTTTCTACGGGAGCAGCGACCAGATGGCCTTGCGCAACAACGCGCGCGTCATCTGGACCTTGTACCTGTTCTTCGCGAGAGGGATGATACCCGAAAAAGAAAAGTCATTGACGGCTTCCGCCAGGTCATCTCCTGCTGTCTTTCCTTTCAGAAACGCCTCCACCTCCCTCAACCGGACCGGTGTCGGAGCCACCGCCCCCAGAACGATCCGGGCATCCTTGATCCGGTTGCCCTCCATTACAAACAGGGAGGCTACACCGCAGATTGGGAAATCGATGGAATTTCTGATGCGGTATTTGCAGTATCTCTGTCTCATTCCCGATACCGGCTCAGGTATCTCTATCTCCAGGACCAGTTCATCATTATCCAAGAGTGTTGATTTCCCGGGTCCCGCGTGGAAAAAATCTTCCGCTTCAATAGTCCGCTGGGTGGTCTTTATCCTGGCGCCCAGCGCGATCAATGCGGGTGCAAGGTCAGAGGCGTTCACCGCCACGCAGCCGCAATTCAGACATCGCCCGGCTTCCAGTTCCGTGCTGCTCCAATCCAGACCGAGGTTGTCCTCGAGATCAAGACTTCGTTGGAACAGAGGCACTGTTGGCATAGCCGCACGCTCCTGCTGACTCAAACCTTCCACATTGACCTGCAGGAACGGCTTTTTAGCAGGAACCGAAGATACCTCCGGCAGGGCTTCGCCCTGGAGGTGGAGATGAACGGCCTGGGCCGCCCTGCGCCCCGAAGCGATGGCTTCGATGATGGAGGCGGGGCCGGTGGTTGCATCGCCGCCCGAGAAGACTCCCTCCACATTCGTGCATTGGGTTTCCTTTTCGACCACGACCAGACCGCGTGTAACGGCGACGCTGCCGTCGAGGTAAGAAAGATCGGCAGCCTGGCCGATTGCCAGCATGACCGTATCGGCTTCCACCGTCTCTTTCACGCTGCAATCGAACTTCGGGTTGAAACGATGTTCCTCATCGAACACCGATGTGCACCGGACGAATTCCATCCCGGTCAACCTTCCTTTTGTCTCCAGTACCCGGTGAGGCCCCCACGAAGGCATCAGGCGAATCTTCTCCTTCAGGGCCTCTTCGATCTCTTCCTCGATGGCCGGCATCTCCTCACGGGATTCCAGGCATGCTACAACGACTTCATCAGCCCCGAGGCGGGCGGCCGTTATGGCCACGTCCATGGCAACGTTGCCGCCCCCGATCACCAGGACTTTTTTCCCTGGTTTTTTTCTGGATCCACGGTTCACTTCCATGAGGAATTCCAATCCGGAGTTGAGCATTTCCTCCTTGGGTATTCCCAGACCTTTCTGGAGCCAGGTTCCAGTCGCCATGAACACGCTGTCGAAATCCTTCCTCAGGCTTTTCAGAGTAATGTCCTCGCCCAGGTTCACACCCAGCCGAAACTGAATGCCCATGCCTTCGAGGCCTTTCGCCTGCCTGTCCACAAGGTCTTTCGGCAACCGGTAAGGGGGGATGCCGTAGCGCAGCATGCCTCCCGCTTCCGCCATCTTCTCGAAAACCGTCACGTTGTGGCCCGCTTTCCGTAAATAGTAGGCAGCGGCCAGTCCGCCGGGACCGGATCCGATCACGGCCACCGATTTACCCGTGGCGTGGTCGGGAGGCAAAAGGAACTCGGATGCATGGTCGAGGATATAGTCGCCCATGGAGCGCTCGACGGCCCGCACGGATACCGATTCATCCGCATCGCGCCGATTGCATCCGGACTCGCAGAAATGTGGACAGGCGCGTCCGGTTATGGCAGGAATAGGGTTGCAGGCGAGAATGATATCGGCCGCCTCGGCGACCTTTCCCGCCCGGATTTTGCTCATATACAGGGGAATATCGATACCGCCGGGACATGCCGAGGCACACCCCGGGGGCCCGAGATCCGCCGCACCGAATATGGAGTGATACCGGTTTTCTCCGGTCATGGCCGCGCAGGTATCGCCGCCCTTTCTGAAACAATGGAATTGGTTGTCCGGATAGCGGTAATACCAGCAGCGCGGCTCCTGGCAGATATTGCCCCCCACCGTGCCCATGTTTCTCAATTGGGGAGAGGCGACCGAGCGAGCCGCTTCTGCGAGAATTGTATATTTTTCTTTGACGATCGGGTGCTCGGCGAGGGTGTTCAACCGGGTAAGGGCCCCGATCCGGAGGCCGTCTCCCTCCTCCCGAATCGTATCGAGACCCGGAATCGGCTTCAGATCAATGAGAATTTCCGCATAGCGGGGACGGCTGTTATCCTTTAACACACCGAGAATATCCGTGCCGCCGGCAACCGGTCTCGCTCTTTCGCCATACTCATCCAGGACCGCGACGACCTGCTCCACGGAATCAGCGCCAACATGTTTAAACGGTCGTAATGTCATAGCTGCACCTCAAATCTTGCCCAGGGCTTTCAAAATTTTCTCAGGTTTGACCGGCAATTCGTCAACCCGCACATTGATGGCGTTATAGATGGCATTGAGGACCGCACGCGGCGTACAGGTCAGGGTTGATTCTCCGATGCCGCACGCGCCATACTCCCCGCCTCCCCTCCATATCTCCATCAGGACCGGTTCCACCTGAGGAAAATCGGCCATGGTCGCTATCTTGTAGTCAATCCAGTTGAAATTCATGGGAACGCCTCTTTTCTCATCGTAGATAATCTCTTCATAAAGCGCTTCCCCGAGCCCCATGACCTGGCCGCCCAATTGCTGGGCCTCGGCTCCTGAGGCATGCATGACCGTACCGCAGTCATGGAGCACCACCAGTTTGAGCACGTCGACTTCACCGGTATCGGTATCCACTTCCACTTCGGCGAAAGTCGCAATGAAGGGAATTCCGGTATTCAGATCAAGAGGAACCCTGTTCACCGTGGCCACAATGGGGGCAAGATCCGTCTCCTCCATTAGCCAGGTCTTCACTTCCATGTGTTTATCAGGAGATGCTTTGACAAAAATATTTCCCTCTTCAATATCAAGCTCTTCCGGTTTCACGCCCATTTTCGGGCCGGCAAGTTCACAAATCTTCTTTTTGAGATCCGCTGCGGCAACCATCATGGCCTCTGACTGCAGATAGGAAACCGAGCTGTCCGTCTGGACGCAGTCCCGCAGGCTCGTCTCCGTGTCCACCACCGGAGAATAATGGACATCTTCCGGACGGACTGCGAGAAAACGCAGGGCTTCCAGGCACCCCAGGAAATTGCAGGTATTGGATCCCGACCCGGTCTCAACTGTCGGGGCTTCCAGCATCACGGTGCCGTCCGGGTTAAGCATCAGGCGCACCTGGATTCTGCCACGCCGTGTCTCCTGCCATTCGGCATGCCAACCCGGATGAAAAGAAAACCCCACGCCCCGTTTTCGAACGTGTTCATACACCGGGCCCTCGCCGGGTTTGTGGCGGTTCTCCCACCCGATTCTACGTGCACCTTCATGCAGGACCTCGACCAGGCTCTTGTTCGGCAGCTTTTCCAACTCATGTCCGAAGTTCTTCACGGCCAGATCGATGGGATCCATATCAAGTTCTTCGGCCAGGATATCAACAATCTGTCCGAAACTGAGATTGAACTGAGAATTGGCGACCCCGCGCATCATGCACGCCGGGAGTTTGTTGGTATAAACCCCGTAGGCCTCCATCTTGAGATTGGGGATATGTGCCAGAGTCACCTCGGCTATCTCCGCGGGACCGAATTTCAAGGCAAACATGGTGTGGTCAGCGTATGCTCCGGCATCGCCGATGGACTTGAAGGTCATAGCTGTGATGGTGCCATCCTTCTTGGCTCCTGCCCTGGCAGTGTAAATCGCTGGTTGCCGAGAGTTGAGGAAGCTCTCCCGGTTGTTGTGCCTGAATTTGACCGGTCGCCCGGTCCTTTTGGCCAAGATGGCCGTGTACAGGAAAAACGGCTGCTCTCCTGTATCATTGCGCCCGAACTGCCCGCCTACGTAGGAGCAGACCACGCGAACCTTGGAAAGAGGCAAGTCAAGCATCTGGCTGATATGCATACGAGTCTGATGCGCCTCATATGAATTGGACCAGACCGTCAGCATGTCTTCTTTCCATTCGATGACACAGCACCAGTTGTCGAGAGAACCCTGGTTGGGATTGTGGTGAACAGCCGTTGATTCCGCCACCACATCCGATTCACTGAAGCCCTTGTCCACATCACCTTTCTCTACAAAAACATCGGGGCCGCCGACTGGATCCTCCGGCAGTACATTGGTTTTCCGTAGCTCAGGGTGGACCGAAGGAGCCTCGGACTTCATCGCTTCAACGGGATCGAGAACAAATGGGAGGACTTCCCACTCAATCTTGGCCAACTTCAGGGCTTCCTCGGCGATAGCCTCGGTATCGGCAGCAACCACCAGCCCCACTTCATCTCCCACCCACCGGGCGTAATCGCCGATCACCCGGCGATCCCGCATGGGATACCACATCATGCGCTCATAGGACAGGATATCCACACCATCCGTCCAACCGGCATTCGTCACTTTCAGTTTTTTCACCTCGGGGTCCTGATACGTGAGAATGGCCCGCACCCCTTCCAGCTTTCCGACCGCCTCAGTATCCATGTGTTTTATCCGGGCATGGGGATATGGGCTCTTCAGCACCCTGGCATAGAGCATGTCCGGGAATGAGAGCTTCGTTGTCAGGTCATCGGCGAACTTCACTTTGCCGCTCGCCTTGTCGAGGCCGTCGATCCTCGGACGATACCCTCCAACGTACTTGCGAGGTACTCGCGGTTTATATGGATTACTCATGTGTACCCCCCTGTGTAGATATTTTCTGAGACGCGTTCAGGACGGCCTGGGCGATGGCTGTGTAGCATCCGCAACGGCATATATTGCCGGAAAGCGCCTCTTTGATGTCATCGAGTGTCGGATGGGGATTCGCATCGAGAAGCGCCTTCGCCGTCATGACAAATCCCGGAGTACAATACCCGCATTGCATGGCTGTTCCATATCCCGGTTCGCTCTGCTCGGCGAAAGCCACAATCACCGGGTCATCCTCGGCCAGACCCTCGATGGTCAGAATGTCATGCCCGTCGGCCTCCACTGCCAGTGTCATGCAAGACAAAACCGCCTTGTCGTCCATGATGACGGTGCAGGCCCCACATGCCCCTTCATCGCAGGAGACTTTCAAACCGGTGAGTCCCAGCCTCTCCCGAAGCACATATGCCAACGTCTCAGATGGCTGAATATCACGCCCCGTCACGAATTCATGCCACACGTGATTGACCCTGAGCCTTATCACTTCGGACACGGCATTCTCACCCGGTCCACCCGTCCCCGGTGATGTGTCCTTCTTTGCAACCATTTGTCACTCCTTTCTGAATCCAGGCGTTGTCTGACTATTACAGTTTTTGGCGTCACAACTTAAGGCAACCGAATGACCAGAACAGGGATTGGGGAATGCCTGACCACCCATTTGGCGGTGCTGCCGATCAGGACTTCACTGATGATCCCGTGGCCGTGGGTTCCCATGACGATGAGATCGCAATTCTGTTCTTTGGCCGTCTGCACGATGATTTCAGCAGGCGCCCCGGTTCTGATCAGGATTTCGTCGGTCACAAAGGACTGATCTTTTGCATTGACCTTGGCCTCCTCGCTAAATGCCTCGAGGACCTCCTTCATGACGATATGATCCCGTTTTTTGCCGATCAGTTTATCCCGGGCCTCGGAAAAATGCCTCTTTTTGATGCCCTCCCATGTGTCCGGCGGGATCATGTTCGTTATGTACTCTTCACCTGGAATTTCCGCAAACACGTGAAGAATCGTGATGCCTGCGCCGTACTGATTGGCGAGGCTGACCGCATAGGAAAATGCGTGCGCTGCGTTTTCCGACAGGTCTGTTGCATACAGGATTTTTCGTATTTGGATGTTCGACAGTTCCATTTTTATGCCCTCTTACAGCCTTGTTGGATATCAAGGGAAATGAAAAAACGCCGGATTGGTTTTTACGTCGATGCTCCCTGGCTTATCACTTGAAATATACGTTGGGCAGCCATAGGGCGATCTGGGGAAAGACCATCAAAATGACTAAACCCACTATCATCACCAGCACAAAGGGTACGATGGAGCGGTAAATATCGGCGAGCGTTATCCCCGGAGGCGCCATGGCCTTCATGAGAAAGAGATTGTACCCGAAGGGAGGCGTCATGTACGCGATCTGGCACGTTACCGTATAGAGAATCCCAAACCAGATCGCATCGAAACCCAGCTTCGTGACCAGGGGAACGTAAAGGGGAGCGACAATGATGAGCATGGCCGTATCGTCGAGAAACATGCCCATCACGATGAAGGTAAACTGCATCATCATGATGATCATCCACGGACTGAGTCCCCACTTTTCATGAAAGAGAAGCTCGATTGCATGCACGGCGCCGAGACCGTCAAAGACGGAACTGAAGCCGAGTGCCGCCAGAATGACCCACATGAACATGCAGCTGACGCTCAGCGTTTCTCTCAGGGTTTTTAAAAGCACCTCCCGGGTCAACCGGCCTTTCATGAACGCAGCAACGGTCGTCGTGGCCGCGCCCACAGCAGAACACTCCACAAGACTGGTGACGCCCAGCAGGAAGAGCCCGGTCATGGAAAAGATAATGACGAGCGGGAGTATCCCGGCCCTCAGCAGACGCAGCCTCTCTCCCCAGTTTATCTGCTGTCTCTCTTCTTTGGACAACGCCGGCCCCAGGCTCGGCTTGATTGCACATCGAATCATGATGTATGCGATCATCAGCCCTCCCAGCAGGAGCCCGGGAAAAACGCCGGCCAGCCAGAGCCTGCCGATCGGCTGCCTGGCGATCATTCCATACAAAACAAGGACCACGCTGGGCGGGACCATGATTCCCAGGGAACTGCCGCCCTGGACTACGCCGGTTATCATTACCTTGTCATAATCGCGCTTAAGCATTTCCGGCAGGGCAATACTGGCGCCGATCGCCATGCCGGCGACACTCAGGCCGTTCATCGCTGCGATTGCGATCATGAGCCCCATGGTTCCTATGGCCAGACCGCCGTTGACCGGACCCATCCAGACATGGAACATCCGGTAGAGATCGTCCGCAATTCCCGACTCGGAAAACATATATCCCATAAAAACGAACATCGGCAAAGTGAGGAGCGCATACCAGTTCATCAGGACGAAGACTGCGTGAAACGGCATCTCAGAGGCGCCTTTCCCCCATAAAAGGAGGGCGAAAATCGTGGCCACTGCTCCGATCGCAGCAAAGATTCGCTGCCCTGTAATAAGCATGAGAATCATGGCGGCGAACATCAGGATGGCGATAAGCTGGTAGCTCATGTTATAGTTCCTCCCCTCTTGCCTTTGCCAGGTCTCTGAAAAACACGGCGAAGGCCTGCAACAGCATCAGCACGATTCCGATCACCATGACAAGCTTGATGGGAGCCAGCGGCGGTCCCCACGGGGTATAGTTCTTCTGCCCGTATCGTAACGCGTAGTCAAGGCCGGAAAGGCCGCCGATGAGGAGAAACACCACATAGAAGATAAGGAAAGGGGTGGTGATGAGATCGACCACAGCCTTGCCTTTCTCCGACCATCGCCCGTAGAAGAGATCCATTCTCACATGCGCTTTGAGGATCACGGAATAGCCGCCGCCCAGCAAGTAATAAGCAGCCATAAGGAATTCGATGATTTCCACCACCCATATGTGGGGCCTGTTAAAGACGGTTCTCGACAGGGATTCAAACACCAGAATAGCCGTCATGACCAGGACTATATACATTGAAAACTCACCTACGATTCGATTCACGGCTTCAACCCATCTCACGTAGGCCCTTATCGCTTTCGGCATGTTAAACCCTTTCCTTACGGTTCCTCAGTTTCAATCCGCAACTCAACGGTTCTCTTGGCTTTCAATCGATCGAGCTGCTTCAAATCAGAGTTCGAGAGGGCAGCCTCCCCGGCTTGATCCTGCCGCGGGGCCGGGGAAGGCCGCCTCCACAGATGTCCTCAACGCCTGGTGCACGATGTATCAATATCGGTAAGGAGGACCGGCCTTCTTCATGGTTGCATCGTATTCCTTCAGTATTTCCACCACCTTCTTATTCCTGGGGCTCTTCTTGGCAATCTCGTCCCAGAATTTGAGCGCTTCAGCTTCCACTTCCTTCCACTCGTCTTCGGGGATGGAGGTGAGCTCCAGTTTGCCGCCCTTGACGCGGTAATGGGCCTCTCCCCACCAGTACCAGTGCAGTCTGTGGTAATGGGAATAGTCAATTGAAAGCCGGAACAGGGCCTGCAGATGCTTGGGCAATGCATTCCATGAGTCGCTGTGGACAAAGTACGAGCCCACCCAGGCGCCGGAGATGGGGTTCGTCAGGTAGTACTTGGTCACATCAGCCCAGCCGACCGTGTAGTCCTCGGTGATGCCCGACCACGTAACCCCGTCCAGATCATGCGTCTGCAGGGCCATTTGCACATCCTCGTAGGAGAGGGTCATCGGGACTACTCCGAACCGCTGCATGAACTTGCCCCCGGTGGGGAACATATACACTCTCAGGCCCTTGAGGTCGCTCAGGTGTCGGATCGGCTTGGTAGTGGCGAAATTGCAGGGGTCCCAGCTTCCCGCACTCAGCCAGGTGACCCCTTTCACCTCGGAGTAGGCCTCCTCCCAGATTTTGTTGAGCCCATAGTCGTTCCAGAGCGTGGGGACATCAAGTGAGTACCGTAACGCAAGAGGAAAGTAAGCAGCAAATATTGCCACATCAACGGGGGCCGCAATGGAGTCGTCGTCACTCTGGACCGCGTCGACGGTCCCTTTCTGTACCGCCCTGAACAGCTCACTCTGCGGCACCAGTTCGTCGGCAGTGTACAGGTCGATATGCATCTCTCCATTGGCGGCTTCATTAAACATTTTTATTGAGGGTTTGACGACCTCCTCAGCCAGCGCGGCACCGGCGTACGTCTGCATCCTCCACCTGATGGTTGTCTTCTTGGCTGCATGCACAAAGGGTGCATTTACCGCTGTGGCTGCCACTGCGGCAGCTGCTCCCACTCCGGCCTTCTTGATAAAATCGCGTCTTTTCATTTTACATGGCTCCTTTCACGGGTTTGGGTTGACATCCAAAAGAATCGACAAAGAAAAGACAGAACGGCTGATGGTTTTACGAAAGGGCATCAAGGCGACGGTTCACCGACAATGACGCTATGAGCCACAGCTTAAGGTGTTGCATGTGAAGGGGAAGCGGGCCGCTTCTCCGGTCTTGAAGTTGTCCGGGCAAATCCGAGGACTCGGATTTGCTGTTGTATCCTGATACGAGCTTCCTGATTTCCGACGAGCTTGACTCAAGTCCGTTGTTCATAGGATGCCGTTTGTGATATATAATGTAGGTCAGCTCTTTACGAGGTCATCCCCTGGTCACCAGCAAGACATCATCTGCTGCGTTGCCTTCGCTCGCTCCTCCCTGCGACGTATTGTTTATACGTCTCGGTCGTCGCTCCTCGGCGCCGCTTGCATCTGACGCCTTGCTGGTGACCAGGAATTTCGCCAAATCACCCGGTGAAACTCATGATGCGAACATTAGATGGTGGATTTGCGTCATCATTCTTGACTTGCGCTTTTGCGCGTTTGAGGGTATGCTATTAACTTGGAGTAATGATATTGTCAAGAAAATAATTGATGATCAATGTTTTCCTCAAAAAAAGAGGATATTTTAGCTGAATAATGCAGTAAATGCCATTAGTATGCGTGGCTGTGCACCAGGGTTGAGGGCACATTACAAAAGGTAGGGGACCATGAGGTTGTACCCTTTATACACGATGAATGTCTCGACGGACTGTACATCCTTGACCTTTGAGACCTCGTCCGCATAGAAATCCAGCAAACGAAATTCCTCATTGAAAAGGACCACCAGCATCAGGTCAAACCGTCCGGTAACCACGCTCACGGATACAACCCCTCTTATTTTGCTGAACTCCTCGCCCTTGCTGATCAGATTCATGGTCCCCAGCTTGACGCCGATTATGGCAATCCGGTGGCCCGGAATAGCCTCCGGATTCACCAGGCCCCTGATGGTGAGGACCCCCTCTTCAGTCAGTTTTCTGACCCTCCCCCGTATGGTGTTTTCAGAGACCCCCAAAGCCTTCGCGATCTCTCTCAGAGACCTTCTGCCGTCGCGAAGATGGCGAATGATAGCGATATTGGTTTCATCCATTTTCATCGGAAAGCTCCTCGTGTTTCCCTGGTGGAAAGTCCGAAAAGTGCAATCTCCCGACTCACGATCCCTGATCTACACCCAGGCGCGTCCGGCCATACCGGAGGATAAGGTGTCAATAGAGAGTATACATACAGAAAGTTCGGTATTCTGTCAATAAGCTTCTCAAATTTTACATTTTCTTCAGGAATCAGCGACCTTTTTCTTGAAAATCTCAAAAACAGGTGGTAATCATAGAGAAGTTGGGCCAGAGCACATTGAAAGGGGACCTATGATGACAGATCTTCTGAGAACTGTTTTTTTCGAACAGCACCACCGCCTGGGTGCGAAAATGGTGGACTTCGGCGGATGGGAAATGCCGATCCAGTATCCGAACGGCATTGTTTCCGAGCATCTTGAAACGAGAAGGCGCGCGGGGCTCTTTGACGTTTCGCACATGGGTCGATTCCTGGTCAGTGGCGGGGATGCCCTTGCATTTCTCCAGCACACCCTCACGAACAACGCGGCTGCACTCGACCCGGAGGAAACGGGCTCCCAGTACACTCTTATTCCCAATGCCGCGGGGGGAGCTGTGGACGACGCATACCTCTACCGTTTTGATGCCCTCGAGTACCTCCTCGTGGTGAACGCATCCAATCGCCTGAAGGACTGGGATCATCTGCAGGCCCTCGCCGCGCAATTCGACGATCTGGAATTGAAAGATGCGACCGGCGACATAGCCATGCTGGCACTGCAGGGTCCGAAATCGAAGGAGATTCTCACCCGTATTGTCGAGTCGGGCACGTTTCCGGCGCCCATGAGAAACGCGGCCGGAATTGTGGACATAAGGGGAACCCGGATAAAGATAGCGCGCACCGGGTATACCGGTGAACCCCTGTGCTTTGAGCTGTTCATGGCTCGTGACCACGCCCCGCAAGTGTGGGATATTCTCCTTGGCGAGGGCGCCGTGCCCGTGGGTCTCGGAGCCAGGGACACGCTCCGTCTTGAAGCCGGCCTTCCCCTCTATGGTCACGAACTGGGCGTGGACCCGGATGAGAACGAGATCCCCATTCTGGCCGTTCCGATCGCCAAATTCGCTGTCAGCTTCTCTCCCCTGAAAGGTGACTTTGTGGGAAGAACGGCCCTGGCAAAGCAGTTTGCGGCTCTTGCCAAGATCCTGAAACGCGATTTCTCGCTGCTCCCGGATCTGCCGCGGCTCATCAGGCCGGTTGCACTCACCGGGCGAGGCATTGCCAGGCCCGGCGCCCGGATCTTCCTGGGAGACAAACACGGTGGGTATGTAACCAGCGGGACCATGGTTCCCTACTGGGTTTTTGAAGGAGAGGGCCTTACTTCCGTGATGACCGACCAATACAAGCTCCGGCCCATCTGCCTGGCCTATGCGGATAGTGATATTATCGACGGGGAGGCCCTCGGCATAGAGATCCGTGGGAAATTGGTCGAATCCGTGGTCGTGCCTTTTCATCTTCGCTCCGAGGCCCCGCCCTTTGCCCGTCCTATCGTGGTGGAAAGGGCGGTGTCCAAAAAGGCGCCTGAAATACATGAAATGGAAAAGCCTCTCCTGTTGCTCAGGAAGGCGGCAGAGAATACCTCCTGGCGACAACGGGAATGCATCAATCTCATTCCATCAGAGATGACCATTTCGTCGACGGCAAGGCTTCTTTCCATCATGGACCCCTCCTTCCGTTATGCGGAACACCGGGAATCCAAGGCGTTTTACGATGCGGACATATTCT
>CAZONI010000048.1:0-28422 GCA_964581175.1 uncultured Desulfobacteraceae bacterium | reverse complement strand
CGAACGGGGAATGGCTGCGGCTGGAGGTGAAGCTCCCCGGGTATTCCCTCTGGCTGCGGGCCTGGCAGGTTCGGGTCGGACGCGTGACGCTCTATCTCCTCGACAGCAACGACGCGGCCAACTATCCGGCCCACCGGGGGATTACCAGCGAACTGTACGGCGGGGGGCCTGAGCTGCGGCTGCAGCAGGAGCTGGTGCTGGGGATTGGCGGCTGGCGGCTGCTCAGGGCACTCGACATCACGCCGGAGGTGTGCCACCTGAACGAGGGGCATGCCGCGTTTGCCGTGCTGGAGCGGGCGTGCAGCTTCATGGAAGATGCGGGCCGATCCTTCGCCGAGGCCCTCGCCGCAACGCGTCCCGGCAACCTCTTCACCACTCATACGCCGGTGGCCGCCGGTTTCGATCGGTTCTCCTCCTTTCTCATAGACCACTACCTCGGGGGCTACGCCGCCACGAGGCTCGGCATCCCGCCCCGCGATCTGCTTGCCCTCGGCCGCCTGCATCCGGACGATCCGGAGGAGCCGTTCAACATGGCCTACCTGGCCATCAGAGGGAGCGGGGCGATCAACGGGGTGAGCCGCCTGCACGGGAAAGTGAGCCGGCGCATCTTTGAATCGCTATTTTCGAGATGGCCGGAAGAGGAGATACCGGTAGGTCACGTCACCAACGGGATACATGTGCCGAGCTGGCATTCTGCGGAGGCCGATGAACTCTGGTGTGAAATCTGCGGTGCAGAACCGTGGCTGGGAACGACGGACAAAATGGCGGAGAAGATTCGCGCTATCCCCGATGCCCGGCTCTGGCGTTTCCGTACCGATGCCAGCGCCGCCCTGGTTGAATTCGTCCGTGAGCGGCTCTCCCTTCAACTGACTGCCTCCGGCGCAGCACCGGATGAGATCGAAGACGCCCGGCACGTCTTCGACACTAACGTCCTGACGCTCGGCTTCGCGCGCCGCTTTGCCACCTATAAGCGGCCGAACCTTCTCCTGCGCAACCCGGAGCGGCTGGTGCGCATGCTGAATGATCCGGTACATCCCGTACAGCTCATTCTTGCCGGCAAGGCGCATCCTGCGGATGAGCCGGGGCAGGAGATGATCCGCCAATGGATACAATTCATCCGACGCCCGGAAGTGCACAACCGCGTGGTATTCCTGAGCGATTACGATATGCTTTTGACACAACGGCTGGTGCAGGGGGTGGATGTCTGGCTCAATACACCGCGGCGCCCCTGGGAAGCGAGCGGCACGAGCGGCATGAAAGTACTTGCCAACGGCGGCATCAACCTATCGGAACTGGATGGTTGGTGGGCGGAGGCCTACACCCCTGAAGTGGGCTGGGCACTTGGAGACGGAAGGGAGCACGGCGACGATCCGGCCTGGGACGCCGACGAGGCAGAGGCGCTTTACAGCCTGCTTGAAAAGGAAGTGGTTCCGGCGTTTTACGGCCGAAACCAGCAGGGCATACCGGTCGCCTGGGTAGCCCGGATGCGCGAGAGCATGGCACGCCTCACCCCACAGTTCTCCGCCGGTCGCACGGTTCGCGAGTATACAGAAACGTTCTATCTCCCGGCAGCAGCCGCCTATCGCCGGCGGGCCGCCGACAAAGGTGCTGGCGGCGCGCACCTGGTCCAGTGGCAGCGCGCCCTGGCGGAGAAGTGGCCGAATGTGCGCTTCGGCGAAGTGAAGGTCACTGCTGAGAAGCAGCACTACCTGTTCGAGGTCCGGCTCTATCCCGACGGTCTCGACCCGGCCGACGTGCGCGTCGAACTATATGCGGAGGGGTTGAACAACGGCAATCCGGTTCAACAGGAAATGACGCATGGCGAGCAGCAGGAGGGAAAGGAAGACGGCTGCGTCTACAGCACCCGGGTGTCGGCAGGTCGTCCGGCAACCGATTATACGCCACGGGCGATGCCGAACCGCGCCGGCGTTGCCGTACCTCTCGAAGAGTCCCGGATTCTCTGGCAGAGATGACGCGGTGAGTTCTATGAGGAAGCATGATCCGCAGGGCGGGAAGGAAGGAGCGAGAGAGAGAAAATTCTCCTTATACGGTGCGGCATCCCGGATCCTCACCATCAACGGGGGTTCATCCAGCATCAAGTTTGCATTGTTCGAGGTGGATCGAATTTCACGTCCGGTTCTGGGAGGGAGGATCGAGCGGATCGGGCTGCCAGGGACAAACCCATCATCTTTGCATTTCACGGGTATCCGTGGCTGATTTACTGCCTCACTTACCGCCGGACCAACCACCAAAATCTCCACGTTCGCGGGTATAAGGAAGAGGGCACGACCACCACGCCGCTTGATATGGTCGTGTTGAATGAGCTCGACCGGTTCCATCTCGCAAACGACGTGATCGACCGCGCGCCCGGTCCGGGCTCTGAGGGCGCCTATGCCCGGCAGTTCATCAGGGATAAACTGTTCGACCATAAGAAGTACTTCCATCGATACGGTGAAGACATGCCCGAGATCCGCAACTGGAAATGGGGCGAGGGCAGCACAACATAAACCATAATATCGTGTGAAAGGGGATCTGTATGGGGAACATTGTGAAGATTTTGGGTTTCGCGGGGAGTCTGCGCAAAGGGTCTTATAACCGGGCACTTCTGCGGGCTGCCCTGGAGCTTGTTCCGGGTGATGCCGAGCTTGAGATCTTTGATCTCAATGGGATATCTCTTTTCAATCAGGATCTCGAGAATCAGCCTTCGGAAAAGCTGAAGGAATTCAAGGCGAAGATCAAGGCCGCCGACGCAGTTCTTATTGCAACACCCGAATACAACTACTCGATCCCGGGGGTCCTCAAGAACGCCATTGACTGTGCTTCCAGACCCTACGGGGACAATGCTTTCGAGCACAAGCCGGTGGCTATCATGGGGGCTTCCATCGGTATGACGGGAAGTGCGAGGGCCCAGTATCATCTACGGCAGTGTTTTGTCTTCCTGACTTGTTTTGCGCTGAACCATCCGGAGGTCATGGTGCCGTTTGCCCAGGAGAAAATCGACAAAGACGGCAAGCTGACGGATCAAAAGACAAAGGAGAAGATCAGAGAGCTGCTGGAGAGTCTGGTAGCCTGGACGAGAAGATTGAAGGGATAGAGTGGAGAGAGATATGAGAGCAGCTCGCAAGATCAGCAAAGTCTGGAAAAGCAAGCCGACCATCGAGGGTGCCGGGGTGCACCTGAAACGGGCCTTCGGCTATTACCAGGTTCCCCTGTTCGACCCCTTCCTCATGCTCGACGACTTCCATTCGAACCGCCCTGCCGAGTATCTGAAAGGGTTTCCCTGGCATCCGCACCGGGGAATCGAGACGATTACCTACGTGCTGAACGGCAGGGTGGAGCATGGGGACAGCATGGAGAACAAGGGAGTCATTGCGCCGGGCGACGTGCAGTGGATGACCGCCGGCAGCGGCATCATCCACCAGGAAATGCCGAAAGGGGACGAGAATGGTCTCATGTGGGGCTTCCAGTTCTGGACGAACCTTCCTGCCTCCCACAAGATGATGGAACCGCACTACCGGGGAATTGTGAGCAGGGAGATTCCCGAGGCGGTCCTCGAGGGCGGCGTTCGGGTGAAGGTCATCTGCGGCGAGGTTGACGGGGTGAAAGGGCCGGTGCGGGACGTGGTCGTCGATCCCGCGTATTTCGACGTGACGGTGCCGCCCGAAACCACCTTTCAACATCCCATTACACGGGGACACAAGGTGTTCGCGTACGTGATTGACGGGGAAGGGTATTTCGACCCTGAACGGGAGCCCTTCGCCCATGAGGTGGTGGGGGACAACTATTTCGACATGAAGCGAAAATGTGCCTGCGGACCGGAAAGTCTGATTCTCTATGAGGATGGCGATGAAATAGTCATTACCGCCCAGGAGACGCCGGTTCGCTTTCTCCTGGTATCGGGGAAACCGATCGGCGAGCCGGTCGCGTGGTACGGCCCTATTGTCATGAACACCCAGGAGGAACTGCGGGTTGCCTTCGAGGAATACGGGGACGGCACGTTTATCAAACATAAGTAGGGGTTGCCGATCTCGCACCCGAGGGCCTGATTACTCCTTCGAAAAGAGCCCCCTGATCTCCAGCCGGTCAAACCAGCGCAGGGATCTGCGGATCTGGCTCAACCAGTTGGAGGAATAGACATAGTTGACCATCATGCCGCAGGACTCGCTCAAGCCTTTTTCAGAGGGATTGGCCAGAAAATTGACGTTCCTGGCCGAGACCGTTGCCCCGAGTCCGAGATGAAAATTGGTGACCGGGTCCAGCGGCTTTCCCTGCGGGTTCTTTTCATTCGCGAGGTACTGGTAAGCGATCTTCACCAGGGGTCCGTGCAGTTCCTCGCGGAGTTCTTCATCCTTCACCCATTCTCCGGCCGAGAGAACTCCGAGCAGAACATCATTGAAGGCATTGCGGTCCCGTTCTCCACCGGACCCGTGTCCCATGATCTTCTCTACCGACTTCTTCTGAAAGTAGGAGATAACGTCCGATTGTTTCAGGCTGCAGTTTTCGTCCTTCCCTTCGAGAATCGGTTTCAGGTAGCGGCGCCAGAAACCGGGCATGGGGCTCAGTGTGGCAAAATTCTTTATCCGTTCATCTTCCTTGCGGAGGTAGTGCACCACTTTTCCGATCAGTATCTTGCCCAGGCCGAGCCCTGCCAGCCCGTTCTGGGTGTTGTTGATGGAGTAGAATATGGCGGTGTCCACCCTGTCGTTCCGTTCTTCCTCATGGCTCGGGGCCATGATCTCGGACATCTTCCTGACGAGCCCTTCCGTCAGGGCCACCTCGATAAAGATAATGGGCTCCAGAGGCACGAGGCGGTGATACAGGGCAAAGCACCGGCGGTCTTTCCCCAGGCGCTGCCCCATCTCTTCGATGCTCGCCATGGGATGCACCATGTCCCGGTTCTTGATGAGCGCGATCTGGTTGAAGGAGGAATTGAGGGTGATCTCCTCCAGGTAAAGGAAGCCTTCCTGAAAAAGCATCTCCAGGAGAAACACGATATCCTCATCCAGGGGTGCCAGGTCAAGGGTCGAACTCCGCTGCACAGACAAAAGATCGCCCCGGAAATCCAGAAGGAATTTCAGGCCCCCCGGATAATGAGAGATCTTTCTGAAAAGCTTCAGCCTGGGAGAATAGACGCGGCGTCTCAGTTCTGCAAGCAGGCTGTGCCGTAGGGGGTCGTCTTTCTTGCACTCCATCAGGGCCTTGATCAGTCCTTCCAGGTCCTCTTTCGGTACCTCAATGGTCTCCATGAGGTTCTCGAAAAACGCCTCTTTTTCCCGGCCGCCGAAGCCCTCGTAAAGAAATCGGATCTCTTGAAACAGACCTTCGATCCCGGAATCCTCTTTTCCGAGGGCCTTGAAGGCATCCAGGATCCGATCTATCTTGCGGGGCGCTCTCTCCCGTACAACTCCGCCTGTGCTCGTGATTTCCATATCGGCCTCCCGTCTCTCTCCGCGACGTGGGAAGGTGCTGCGTGACTCTCATTCCCGAATGATTCTCATTCTAACACAGCAGTCATAGTTTGAAAATAGGGAACGGAGCCCTTTTTGCACTGATGATGGATCGAAGGACAGGAAAGGCTCTTGACAGCCGCTATGTGCGGGCGTATAGTTTTGAAGCTACATTGTAACTGTTATGTAATTATATTTGGAAGCGCCGGTCATTTATGAATCTGCCGTGAGGAGGCGTTTGTGGCTGAATGTCAGATGGAGAACAGGTCGGCCGGTTTTGCGGCCGTGGTGGTGCGGGAACCGGGGGCCGAGGGAATCAGATCCTGCTATGCGTGCGGTACCTGCACTGCAAGCTGTCCCGTGAGGAGGGTCAACCCTGCGTATAATCCCAGGAGGCTCATACGAATGATCCACCTGGGGATGAAAGACGAGATCCTGAAAGGAAATGAAATCTGGCTCTGTTCCAGCTGTTACACCTGTCAGGAGAGGTGTCCCGAGGGAGTCAGGATAACGGATACGATCATCGCCCTCAGGAATCTCGCGGTCCGGGAAGGCCACGCTCCTTCGGGCATCTCCATGCAGGCGAACCTCATTAAAAGCCAGGGAAGACTCTATGCTCTGGATGAATTCGATGAGAAGAAGAGGAAGAAGGCCGGGCTTCCCCTCCTGGTGCCGGAGGTGGAGGGGGCCATAAAGCTCCTGGAAAAGAAGGAATGAAATACGCACTTTTTTTGGGTTGTACCATACCCGCCAGATCACGAAACTATGAAATGTCAGCTCGGGTCGTCGCCCATAAGCTCGACATCGAGTTGGTGGATATTTTCGATTTCTCCTGTTGCGGCTTCCCTCTCAAGTCCTCGGACAGCGGCCAGGCTGGGCTTCTGGCGGCTCGAAATCTGGCCCTGGCAGAGGCTCAGGGTCTTCCGATCTGCACCCTCTGCAGCGCATGCACATCCATGCTCGCTGAAGAGGCACATGTGCTCAGGCGGAACAAGGCCTTGCTTGATAAGGTCAATGTGGAACTCAATAAAGTGGGCCTTTCGTACGGGGGGCATGCAGAGGTCAAGCATTTTGCTCGGGTGCTGCTGGAAGATGTCGGACTGGATCGAATTCGCAAGGCGGTGACTGTAGACCTCAAGTGCCTGCCCGTAGCGACACATTATGGCTGCCACTACCTGAAACCCTCCGAAATCTACGACGGGACGGAAGATCCTGAAAACCCATCTTCCCTCGAAGCGCTGGTAGAGGCTGCGGGTGCCCGGTCTGTCGAGTATGAGCACAAAAGAGAGTGCTGCGGGGGAGCGGTTCTGGTGGCCGACGAAGAAACGGCCCTCAAGATGGCCAAGAGGAAACTGGATCACGTGAAAAAGGCAGGTTCGAAGGTCATGAGCGTGGTCTGTCCCTTCTGCAGCGTCATGTATGATGATAACCAGAAGAGTATAGAAAGCCGGTTTGAGGCGGACTACCGGATCCCCGTCCTGTTTCTCCCGCAGATTCTCGGGCTTGCCATGGGTTTTGACCGCAAGGAACTGGGGCTCAATATGAATGTTGTCAAGACAAAAGGCATTACGGAAGAGATCGTTGGTGGAAAGTAGCAAAAAGGTCCTGATAGTCGGCGCCGGCATGGCCGGACTCACCGCCGCCCGTGAACTCGGGAGAAGAGGCATCCGCACCCTCGTGGTTGAGAAGGGGAGAAGCCTGGGCGGACGAGCCGCTTCCTACGCCTGCAAAGCAGTGGACGGCCGTTGCCAGAAATGCGGCGCCTGCCTGGTTCAGGACGCCATACGGGAGGTCCAGGAATCCCCGGCAGTAGAGATATCCCTTCAAACAACTCCGGTGGCTCTCCAGCGGGAGGGTAGGCAAATCATCGCACGGTTGAAAATGGGCGAGCAGGAGACCTCTGCCGGTTTTTCCGCGGTCGCGCTCTGCCACGGTTTTGAGCCCTTTGATCCAAGGAAGAAGCCCAATCTCAGGTATGATCAGATCCCCAATCTCATCACGGGCGTTGAACTCGAACGGATGGTAAAAGAGACGGGAAATGCACTTCGACCCTCTGACGGGAGGCCTGCGAAGGATATGGCGTTCGTCCAGTGCGTGGGGAGCAGAAGTGTTTCCCTGGGACGGCCATATTGTTCCCAGGTGTGTTGCGGATATGCCCTTCGCATGGCCCGGCGGATAAAGACCAGGGACCCTTCCGCCACGATCACCTTTTTTTACATGGATGTACAGACCTTCGGCCGGGATTTTGAGAGGATGTTCTGGGAATTCAGGGACGCCTTCTACTGGATACGGGAAATTCCCGGAGATTTTTTCAATGCGGCCGGGGACCGTGTGGGAGTTGTGGTGGAGGACGAAGGGGAAATAACCGAATTGAGCTTTGACCTTATGGTCCTGTCCGTGGGCATGGGCCCTTCGCCCGACCAGAAGATGTTTCAGGAGTGGCTGGACCTCAGGCAAGGGCCTGAAGGATTCCTGGTTTCACCGAACAGCGACGGCGTTTTTGTCGCCGGGAGCGGCTCCGGCCCGATGAATATCCCTGATACGATTGTCAATACGCGGGCGATCGTGAACCACCTGACCGACTACCTGGAGGAAACACCGTGAATTCGTTGCCTGCGGAGAAAAAGGTGGCGGTTCTGGGAAATGGGGAAACGGCCGGCCGGGTGTGTGAGGAACTGCTGCGGAGGAGATTCCCGGTGCTCCTGCTCATGCCGCAGGAAACAGATGCGGATACTGTTCCCGCAGGCGCCGAGTGTGTGCGAGGTGCCGTCCTTTCCTCCGTGAAAGGGCAGGTGGGTGATTTTTCCCTGACCTTCCAGGTTGACGATAGAAGAGAGGAACGTTGTGTCGACTTCATCGTGGTGGCCTATGAATGTATCCGTGAACCCGTGTATGACGTCCTTGGGGAGCCCCCGCACGACCGTGTCTGGTCCCTTGCCCGTTTCGAAGAGCAACTGGTCGGTACCCGGTTCCCCGGCAAATACAGGAAGGTTCTTTTCCTTGACAGGCTCGATGGACTCAGCACCGTGGCCGGAAGCGAGCGCTTCCTGAACCTGATAGTGAACCTCCAGGAAGAGCACGGGACCGCGTGCTGCTTTTTCACCTGCCAGGTTAAAGTGGCATCGCCCGGCCTTGAAAAACTTTACGGGAGAATGCGGGACGGCGGGTGTTTCGTGGCAAAAACGGACTTTGTGGACCTGGAGGTGGGCGCGGAAGCGATACGGGCCCGGTTCGATGATATTGTACTGGATGATGCCCTGACCGTGTCGGGAGATCTGCTGGTCGTGGGGGAAAGGGAACGCCCTGCTCCGGAGCTGGGAAAGCTGGCTGAAATCCTGGGGCTTGAAACGGATCAGAATGGGTACCTTCAGGGGGACAATCTGCTGCGGGTCCCTTGCCTCACGAACCGCCGGGGCGTTCTTGTGGCAGGCGGAAGCGCTGCCGGCTTGAGCACGTGGGAAATATCGCAGAATATCCCCTCCGTGATAGAGGAGGTGAGGAATCTCTCCACATGGCTGGATGAAGTGACCCCGGTCGAGCAGATTTTTTATGACCGGGACCGCTGTGCTACCTGTTTGACCTGCTTCAGGGTATGCCCGCATGGGGCCATCCATTTTACCGACAAACCGCACTTCCTGCATCTGGCTTGCCAGAGGTGCGGAATCTGTACCAGTCTCTGCCCCAACGAGGCTTTGGAACTCTCCGGTTTTGAAAAGTCGTTGTTTTTCGAGCGCTTATTCTCCGGGAACCCGGTTGAGGAAACAGGCGAATACCCGAGAGCGACCGGGTTCGTGTGCCAGAGATCCACCGACCTCGTGCGTCAGTATCTGGATGAAGGCAATCGGGCGTTTGCAGCTGTCCGCTGGATCGAAGTGCCCTGTGCCGGGACCCTCAGGAGCCAGTATATCCTTGAAACCCTGGCGAGACGGGAAGGCGCCGAGAGGGTGCTGGTGGTTTCGTGTCATCGGGATAACTGCCGGTCCGGCGATGGAACAATCAGGGCGGCAAATATGGTTCAGCAGGTGAAGGGTCTTTTGAAAATCCTGGAAATGGATGAACGGCTGGTGGAGCATATTCCCCTGGCCCCCAACGAGGGGGAGCGATTGAAGCGGGAGATGATGCGTTTTCACGGAGAGCTGAAAAGAGCAGGAGAAAAAAATGCTTGACAGATTGGAAATATTGGCGGATTGTAGGCGGGAAACACCGTTAGGAAAGCCTTTTTGAGTAACAGTATGAAAAACGTGGTAAACAGCATTATCGTCATTATCAGCGCAACAGGGGTACTTGTATCCTTGTTGCTCCTCCTCGTCGTGGGGCTGAAACGTCCGGGCCTGATAATGACTTAAATTTTGTGGCACCCTTTACAAAATCCGTTATCAGGCCAGACCTGATGACGGATTTTTTTTTGAGGCAACAGAAAAACCCGGAGAAGTGACATGCAGAGAAACATCATTCTTTATGACACTACATTGCGGGACGGCACCCAGGGAGAACAGGTGAACCTCTCTGCCGAAGACAAGCTCAGGATCGTTCAGAAACTTGACGCCTTCGGCATTCCCTACGTGGAGGGCGGGTGGCCGGGCTCCAATCCCAAGGATGCCAGGTTTTTCGAAATGGCTAGAAATGCCACTTTCAGTAATACGCGCCTCACCGCGTTCGGAAGCACCTGCAGAGCCGGAACAACCCCTGAAAAAGATGAAAACATCCAGGAATTACTCAGAACAGAAACCGGAACGGTGTGCGTCTTCGGCAAATCCTGGGACCTCCATGCGAGGGAAATCCTTGAGGTGTCCCTGGAAGAAAACGTGGCCATGATCGAGGAGAGCGTGGCATACCTGAAATCCAGGGGTAAGGAAGTAATTTATGATGCAGAGCACTTTTTTGACGGGTACAAGCGAAATCCCTCCTACACCATGGAAACCGTGCTCGCCGCCGACCGGGCCGGTGCCGACATCATTATCTTGTGCGACACCAACGGCGGCGCCATGCCGCACGATATCCAGGATACCCTGAAGCACGCGCTGCCAGCGATCACCTCCGCGATCGGCATCCATGCCCACAACGATTGCGGGCTGGCTCTGGCGAACTCCCTGGCAGCAGTCCAGGCGGGGGTGAGCATGGTCCAGGGAACCATAAACGGGTATGGAGAGCGGTGCGGAAACGCGGACCTGATTTCGGTTATCGGCAATCTCCAGCTGAAAATGGGGTATTCCTGCCTTGAAGAGGAAAAGGTTCAGCAGCTTACCGATCTCTCACGGTTCGTGAGCGAAGTTGCCAATATTCCGCCCTTGAACTCGCGTCCCTTTGTGGGCAAGAGCGCTTTTACCCACAAAGGGGGAGTCCATGTCAGCGCTATCATGAAAAATCCGGCCGCGTATGAGCACATGGACCCCAAGGACGTCGGAAACCGCAGGCGCGTGCTGGTCTCGGATCTCTCCGGCAAGAGCAATATCGCGTATAAGACGAAAGAGCTGGGGATCCAGCTCGGCGGCAACGGATACGACAGCCAGAAGATTGTGAACGAAATCAAGCGGCTGGAAAACCAGGGGTATCAGTTTGACGCGGCCGAAGGGTCCCTGGAACTTCTTATCAAGAGGGTTACCGGTCAGTTTGAAGATCCCTTCGAACTGGAATCGTTCAGGGTGACCATTGAAAAGAACCACGCAGGCCCCAGCACTTCTCAGGCCACCATCAAGATTTCCGTCGGTGAAGAGGAAGAGATAACCGCGGCTGAGGGAGACGGGCCGGTGAATGCCTTGGACAATGCCCTGCGGAAGGCCCTGATCAAATTTTTCCCGCAGGTTGAGGAAATGGGCCTGGTGGATTTCAAGGTGCGCGTCATCGACGGCGGGGGCGGCACTGCTGCCAAGGTCCGGGTCCAGATCGAGTCCAGGGATGCAAAAGAGATCTGGTCGACAATCGGTGTTTCTGAGAACGTGATCGAGGCCAGCTGGCAGGCCCTGGTGGATAGTGTTCAGTACAAGCTGTCCAGGGAAGCCGGCGGCAAATAGGTTGGTGGTGATGCGAGTATGAAACAGTCTAAGAGGAATGAGGGATCTTACGCCGCAGCGTTCCGCGCAGCCGGAACACTGCGGCGGGTGCTTATGGGATAATTTCGATAGACGCCTGAGGTAAGGAAAGCCGCAGGCCGGTCCGGAAGAGCGCGACGCTCGGGGGGCAACCCTCTTCTTCCGTTCCGAGGCTCCGGGGTGGTCTTTTCAGTGACTTATCAGCGTGGGATAGCTACCCCCTCCGCATTCTCGACTTCGTCGAGCTGCGGGTTCCCTCACTGATAAGTCGCGAAAAGACGGCGCCCTCTCACCAGTCACTTCAGAAGAGGGCTGCCCCCTGAGCGCCTCAGGGCCACCCGATGCAGGCCGATCTGCTGCGGGGAATATTGTTAGGGGAATAGTGTTATTTGAAGAAGCAACGAGGAGGTTATTCCATGAGTGAACGGGTCATCATATTTGATACAACCCTCCGGGACGGAGAGCAGTCGCCGGGGGCCAGCATGAATGTGGCGGAAAAGCTGCGCCTCGCCGTTCAGCTGGAAAAGCTGGGGGTGGATGCCATTGAAGCGGGCTTTCCCGCAGCCTCCAAAGGCGATTTTGAGGCGGTGAAACTTGTTTCAGAGAAGATTCACAATGCACAGGTCACGGCCCTGGCTCGTGCCGCCAAGGGCGATATCGATCGGGCGTGGGAGGCCGTCAAGAAGGCCGTCCATCCAGGAATTCACACCTTTATAGCAACCTCTGACATCCACCTGGAACATAAGCTCAAAATGACGCGGGATCAGGTGATCGAAGCGGCGGAAAAGGCCGTGCGCTATGCACGGAACTACACGGAATATATTGAATTTTCAGCAGAAGATGGGTCCAGGAGCGATCCTGATCTTCTCTGCCGTGTTTTTGAGGCCGTGATCGATGCAGGGGCCACAATAGTAAACCTTCCCGATACAGTGGGATACGCATTCCCCGATGAATTCTTCCGGCTCGTGAGCTATGTACTTGAAAATACATCGAATATTGGAAAGGCGGTTCTGAGCGTTCACTGCCACAACGATCTCGGTCTGGCTACTGCAAATACGCTGGCCGGGCTGCGGGCAGGGGCCCGGCAGGCGGAAGTGACCGTTAACGGCATCGGCGAGCGCGCCGGAAATACCTCCTTGGAAGAAGTGGTCATGGGCCTCTACACCCGCAGAGATCTCCTCCACCTCGAGACAGGGATTAACACCAGGGAGATCCAGCCTACGAGCCGTCTCGTCAGCATGATCACGGGAATTGTGGTGCAGCCCAACAAGGCCATAGTAGGCGCCAATGCCTTTGCCCATGAAGCGGGCATTCACCAGGACGGCGTGCTGAAGAACAGAATGACGTACGAGATTATGGATCCTGAGATGATCGGGCTTCGCAGGAACGAGCTTGTCTTGGGCAAGCACTCGGGGAAGCATGCCATTCGAAAGAAACTCGAGAGCCTGGGCTATGAGTTGTCGGAGCAGGAACTGGATAGATTTTTTCAGAAATTCAAGGAACTTGCGGACAAACGGAAGGAGATTCTCAGCGAAGACATCGAGGCCCTGGTGGCGGAAGAAATCCTGCGTGTCCCGGATACCTATGAACTGGATTATCTGAACGTGGTGAGCGGGACGGTTGCCGTGCCCACTGCCACGGTGAAGTTGAAAGTCAGGGGCAAGGAGGCCCAGGGCGCCGGGTTCGGCGTAGGACCCATTGATGCCGCGTTCAATACCATCGCTAAGATGACCGGTACCAGCTCAAAGCTCATGCGCTTCTCGGTCAACGCCATCACCGGCGGCATGGATGCCCAGGGAGAGGTCACGGTGCGGCTCGAAGAAAACGGGCTCCTGGCGCTGGGGAAAGGAACTGACCCGGACATCATCACGGCAAGTGCCAAGGCCTATGTGAACGGCCTGAACCGGCTTGAATACATGAAGAAGAATCCGGCCTTGTTTTCAGCAGAGAACGGATTTTAACGCACTTGCGGTTTAAGGGTGGATGAAGAGAGAAGGGAAAAGGTGTTCGGATCATGCCGATGCCCATAACTGAGAAGATCCTTGCCGGGCACGCGGAATTGATTCCGTGCGCCCGGACGGTTTGATCCACTGTTTGAATGAACTTCAGAGGGAGAATGTGATGAAGGGACTCACTGGAGCGGAGATTCTGCTCAAAGGCCTGGAGGAGGAAGGAGTTGACACCATTTTCGGGTATCCCGGGGCTGCGGTTATCGATATCTATGACCGGCTGGCGAAAACCGATATTCGTCACTTCCTTGTCCGCCATGAACAGGGGGCCGTCCATGCTGCGGACGGCTATGCGCGGGCGTCGGGAAAAGTGGGTGTCTGCCTGGTGACCTCAGGGCCGGGCGCTACCAATACCGTGACGGGGATTGCCACGGCCTATTCGGATTCCATCCCCCTGGTCGTGTTGACCGGACAGGTCCCGAGGGCGCTCATCGGAAATGACGCATTTCAGGAGGTGGATATCGTTGGTATTACGCGGCCCTGCACCAAGCACAACTATCTCGTCACGGACGTGAACGATCTGAGCAGAGTGATCAAGGAGGCCTTCTACCTGGCCAGATCGGGAAGGCCGGGGCCTGTCCTGATCGATCTCCCGAAAGATCTTATGAGCATGCAGGGATCATATCACCCGGGCAAGGATGTCACGCTGAAGTCGTATCAGCCGACCTACAAACCCCACCTCAAACAGCTCTCCAAGGTGATCGGCCTCATAAAGGAAGCCAAAAGGCCCATGATACTTGCGGGAGGAGGGGTTGCCCTCTCAAAGGCATCTGACGAGTTGAGAAAACTGGCGAGAAAGATCATCGCGCCCGTCACCACAACGCTCATGGGTCTGGGCACCTTTCCGGCCAGCGATCCGCTCTGGCTGGGCATGATAGGAATGCACGGCACCTACCGGGCCAATATGTCCACTTCGGCATGTGACCTCCTTATCGCCGTCGGAGCCCGGTTTGACGACCGGGTCACGGGAAAGACCGAGGCCTTTGCTTCCCAGGCCCGAATCGTCCATATCGATATCGATCCCACCTCTATCAGGAAGAATATACCGGTTATGATTCCCGTGGTAGGGGACTGCAGGTTGACCCTGCACATTTTGAACGATCTGCTTGAAAAGGAGAAATTGAACGGCGTGAAGAAGGTTAGGGAGCCCTGGATCCGGCAGGTCGAGGAATGGAAGAGCACGAATCCTCTTGCGTATGTACAGGGAGAGGTGACAAAGCCCCAGTTTGTAGTAGAGACCCTTTTCAAGCTTACCCGGGGAGAGGCAATCGTAGCGACGGAGGTGGGACAGAATCAGATGTGGGCGGCCCAGTACTATCACCTGGACACTCCCAACTCGTTTATCACATCGGGGGGGCTGGGATGCATGGGTTTCGGTCTGCCAGCGGCCATAGGTGCCCAGGTCGCAAATCCGGGCAAGCTGGTCGTGGATATCGCGGGCGATGGAAGCATCCAGATGAATATCCAGGAACTGGCCACAGCAGTGCAGTATCACCTCCCGGTCAAGGTGGTGATCCTCAACAACCAGTATCTGGGCATGGTAAGGCAATGGCAGGAGCTGTTTTATGAAAAGTGTTATGCCGGCACCTGCATGGAGCATGCCCCTGATTTCGTGAAACTGGCTCAGGCTTATGGAGCGGCGGGCCTGCGGGCCGCAAAGCCGGATGAAGTAGAGCAGGTAATAAAACAAGGACTTGCACTGGAAGGGCCGGTGCTGATGGATTTTCAGGTGGAAAGGGAGGAAGGGGTCTACCCGATGGTCCCCGCCGGTGCCCCTATCACCGAGATGTTGCTGGTGTAGGTGATTAAGCTCTGAGGTGAAAATGGAGAGAACGGAAAGCGAAAGACACATCTTGTCCATACAGGTGGAAAATCAGCCCGGCGTCCTTTCAAGGGTGGCAGGGCTTTTCAGCGGAAGGGGCTTCAATATCGAGAGCCTCTGTGTTGCCGAGACAATGGACCCGCTGGTTTCCAGGATCACGTTGGTGACCAACGGAGATATGGGTGTGGTGGAGCAGATAAAGAAGCAGTTGAATAAGCTGGTAAATGTACTGAAGGTTGTGGATTTCACGGGCGCGAATTTCGTGCAGCGGGAAATGGCCCTGGTCAAGGTTCGCGCCAGGCCGGAAAACCGTGCGGAAATCCTGCGGCTGGTGGACATTTTCAGGTGCCGGGTAGTGGACGTGGGCACTGAATACTACTCCGTCGAACTAACCGGCGATGAAGGGAAAATGAGGGCTTTTCTGGATCTTTTGAAGCCCATGGGTATCAAAGAAATAGCACGGACCGGCGCGTTGGCTCTGGCCCGGGAAAAAAAGTGAAGGAGGAATTATGGCGAAGATAGATTTCGGCGGGGTGATGGAAGAAGTTGTGACAGCGGACGAATTTCCACTGGCGAGGGCCCAGGAGGTCCTGAAGGATGAAACGATTGCCGTACTGGGCTACGGCGTGCAGGGACCGGGACAGGCATTGAACATGCGGGATAACGGTTTCAGGGTGATTATAGGCCAGCGTGAAGGAGGCAGGTCATGGCAGCGGGCTGTTGAGGACGGGTTTGTTCCCGGCGAGACGCTTTTCCCTCTTGAAACGGCGGCCGAGAAAGGGACCGTTATACAATACCTGGTTTCAGATGCGGGGCAGGTTGCCACCTGGCCTGCTGTAAAGGCGTGCCTGCGGCCGGGGGATGCGCTCTATTTTTCACATGGATTTTCAATCGCCTATAAGGAACAAACAGCGATTGTTCCTCCCCCGGATGTTGATGTTATCATGGTTGCCCCGAAAGGTTCCGGCCGGACAGTCCGGGCCAATTTCCTGGAAGGGAGCGGGATCAACTCCAGTTATGCAGTTTTCCAGGATGCCACGGGCCGTGCGGAAGAAAGAACGCTTGCCCTTGGAATCGCCATCGGATCGGGATACCTCTTTCCCACTACCTTTGAGAAGGAAGTGCACAGCGACCTGACCGGCGAACGGGGCGTTCTGATGGGATGCCTGGCGGGCGCCATGGAAGCACAGTACGAACTCCTGCGCAGGCACGGGCACAGCCCGAGCGAAGCATTTAACGAGACCGTAGAAGAATTGACCCAAAGCCTGATCAGGCTTGTGGCCGAGAATGGAATGGACTGGATGTTCGGAAACTGCAGCACCACTGCACAACGCGGCGCACTGGACTGGAAAGGCCGTTTCAAGGAAGCTGTTGAGCCGGTCTTCGAGGAACTGTACCAGAGTGTTGTCTCCGGAGAGCAAACAAGGATCGTCCTCGAGGCCAACAGCGCCTCCGATTACCGGGCGCGGCTCGACAAGGAATTGGAAACCATGAGGAATTCAGAGATGTGGCGTGCAGGGGCCGCGGTTCGGGCGCTCAGACCGGAAAACCGCAAGAGGATGTAACGGATGGCAGGGAAAACGAGTGGAAATCGAACCTATACGATCGGTCTGATTCCGGGCGACGGGACCGGGCCGGAGGTGGTAAACGAGGGCGTCAAGGTACTGGATGCGGTCTCGAGGAAATTCCGGGTAGGGTTTCAATTCAAGACTTTTGACCTCGGAGGAGCGTCCTACAAAAGGAACGGGACGCTGCTGCCGGATGGTGTGCTGGACCAGTTGCGATCCACGGATGCGATTTTCCTTGGGGCCATCGGGCACCCGGGTGTGAACCCGGGAATTCTTGAAAGGGGAATACTCCTGAAGCTGCGTTTCGCGCTGGATCTCTATATCAATCTCCGGCCGGTCGTCCTTTATCCGGGCGTCGCTTCGCCGCTGAAGAACAAAGGACCTGAAGATATTGACTTTGTGGTCATACGGGAAAATTCAGAAGGCATGTATGCGGGGGGCGGGTGTCTTTTCAAGGAAGGGACGCCTGATGAGGTGGCCGTACAGGAATCCATCAATACCCGAAAGGGCGTGGAGCGCTGTGTTCGTTATGCGTACGAATACTGCCAGAAAAGAAACCGCAGGAAACACCTCACACTCTGCGGGAAAAATAATGTCCTGATCTACGAGTCGGGCCTCTGGTGCAGGGTGTTTCAGGAACTCCACAGCGCCTATCCCGACATAGAAATTGATTACCAGCATGTGGATGCCCTTTGCATGTGGATGCTGAAGAACCCCGAGCAGTTCGATGTGATCGTGACAAGTAACCTTTTCGGAGATATCATTACGGATATCGGGGCCGTTATTCAGGGTGGTCTGGGAATTGCGGCCGGGGGGAACATCAACCCGGAGGGCAATGCCATGTTCGAGCCCATCGGCGGGTCGGCGCCCAAGTATACGGGGTTGGGGAAGATCAACCCCATGGCCGCCATCGGTGCAGTGCAGATGATGCTCGAGCACCTGAGAGAGGAGTCTGCTGCACACGCGGTCCTCGAGGCGATCAGGAAGGTCGTGAAAGACGATCTGAAGAGTCTTGGCGCCGGCATGATGGGATACTCCACCGGCGAGGTAGGAGATTTGGTGGTGCAGGCTCTTTCCTCGTCATAATGCAGGAACCCGATGCCCAGGGAGGAAAAGGCTTCCTCCCTGGGCATCCTCGGAGGCGTTTAGTGCTTCCTGCCCTCTGGTAGGAGAGGCACTTTATCTCGGAGAGCAAGGGGGACGGGATGTTCCCGGAGCGGCGCATGTCGGCCCTGGAGCAGGACAGCGGAAGGACCGACATCCGCAGTGAGCGAAGCCAGGGATGGCGAAGCGAACGAAGCGGAGGGAATATGCCGTCCCTTTTGCTCGGGGGGAACTGTTTTGATGAACGACTTCTTAAGGGAGCGATTTTCGGAGTCTTGAGATATTGATATAACCTACCTAAAGGTTATAAAATGATGGAAGATGTGACCGTAGCGGCCGTGTGCATGCATTCAGAACCGGGCCGGGTGGAAGAGAACCTGGGCCGCATGGCCCGGTTCGCTGCTGAAGCAGCGGGCAACGGCGCGGATATGATCTGCTTTCCGGAACTGAGCCTGACAGGCTATGTCCTGGATCCTGAAGAGGCGGCCCTCGGGTCTCTATCCCTTGCTCAAGCAGAATCCCTATTGGCCTCTGTTGCCGAGGATTCCGGCTCTGTAGTTATTGCAGGGCTGGCCGAGGAGGCCGAAAGAGGTAAACCGTTTATCACCCAGGTTGCAGTCGGCCCGGAAGGGCTTATCGGCGTCCACAGGAAGTCCCACCTGGGTCCGCCTGAAAGAGGTGTTTACCGGGCTGGTGACGCGATAAATACTCTTGCTTTCCGGGGAGTTGCCTTTGGTGTCCAACTTTGTTACGAGACGCACTTCCCTGAGATCAGCACCACGATGGCCCTCGCCGGGGCCGAGGTGCTCTTTTTCCCTCATGCGTCGCCCCGTGGAAGCAGCGAAGAAAAGCTGTCAAGCTGGCTCAGGCACCTCCCTGCCAGGGCCTTCGACAACGGTGTTTACGTGGCGGCATGTAACCAGGTGGGCGAAACATCGGCCGGCTTTTCCTTTCCGGGGGCTGCCGTGGTCATCGGACCCGATGGGCGGGTCGAGGCTTCCTACACGGAAAACGAAGAAAGGGTCCTTATCGCTCCTCTCCACCGTGACAGGCTTTTGCAGGTCAGGCAGAACCGCATGAAGTATTTTCTCCCCCACAGAAGACCCCCCCTTTACAAACTAGCTTGACATAAAAAAAAATTCTGTACTATAAAAGAGCAATCTACATCCAGGAGGTGTGACAATGTCTGAATATTGTGTAAATGTGTTTCTAAATGAGGAAGAACAGAAGAAGATCAAGGAATTGGGATTGGGGGACCAGATTCAGGATATAGGAGGCAAAAAAGGGGTCAAGGTTGCGATGGGCACGAAGGACCTGAAAAAATTACAAAAGGGCTTCCCTGACCTGGTATTCGATTCTGATGATGCGTGTGAATTGCCTGATGAAGCGAGCGCCAAGCTGGTTGATATTATTCTTGAATTAAAGACGACCGATGTCATGAAATTTGCCATTACGAAACTCTACAATCCACTGGCAGGCAAGGCGCCCAGGAGCAAGGTCCACTGAGGAGGTTTTGTCGTCATTAAAAAGGCGCGTTGACCGGCTTACGGTCTTTCGCGCCTTTTTTGTTTTGTGGGCTTCGCTTGTTTGCTTAAACACAACCGGTCGGTTTTGGAAGGCCCGCCATTTTACAGGCACCTTTACCCGGTCCGCTTGGAAACAGCTCATAGATATATTTCAATTTGTAACCGGTGACTTTGGAGAGAATCCTTACCATGGGTGCGATACCGTTTTTCTTGTAGTAGTCCTGGAGAACCTTGATGACCTTCCAGTGTTCATCAGTGAGTTCCTCGATCCCCTCTGTATTCTTTACATAGTCGACCCAGGTTTCATTCCAGTTATTGAAATCATCGATGAAACCATCTTCATCAATATTGAAGGTCTTTCCTTCAAAATCCACTGTTGGCATACCCTTTATCCTCCTTTTTTAAATATTATGCTATGTTATATAGCTTCTTCCCCTGTTTAACGAAAGGAATATAGGACATATCTTTCGCTATGTCAATTATTGTTTTGGGTCATTTGAGAATTTTTTCATTTTTCTTTTCAATGCAACAGCACACAGGCTCCTGGCCCAGCCTGCATCTCCGGCAGCGTGAATATGGGTATACGTGGCAAGGAGATTGTGTTTTACAATGCCGTCGTGGACCCCATCAACCCCGTGGCCTCTTTCCACGCGAAAAGCAAAGTGGATTCCCTCCTCTGACGTGAGGACCGCCCTGGAATAGTGGAACTCGTGGCCCCGTAAAGTCTTGCCGACGGCATAGAAGGGATTTGATTCCTTTACCTGCATTACGGTGTAGCCGTGCCCCTGGGGTTTCTTCTCGAGCAGGAGTCGGAGAGGCAAAGCCCCCACCATGGGATAAGACTTCTTATCCACAACAAGGGTTTCGCCCAGGTACATCAGTCCGCCGCATTCCGCGTAGACCGGCAGCCCCTGTTCGATTGACTCTTTCAGGGATTGCCTGAACTCCCTGTTTCCGGCAAGGGCCGCCGCCTGGGTCTCAGGAAAGCCGCCGCCGATGTAAAGCGCATCCAGTTCCGGCAGGCAGTGATCGGAGAGGGTGTCGATTTTCACCAGGGTCGCGCCCAGGCGTTCCAACTGTTCCAGGTTTTCGGGATAGTAAAACCAGAAAGAACTGTCCAGAATATAACCGATGCGGGGACTATCACCCTGCAGCGGCGAGATTTCTTCCCGGGAAATGTCCGAGGACAGGACAGACAGGGGTTCGACTCCACGGGCCAGATCCAGTATCGCTTCCAGTTTGAGGTGTTGCAGAACGGCATCCTTTGCCCAGCGAATTGCCCTTTCCGAATGCGCTCTTTCCTGGTAGGGGACAAGTCCCATATGACGTTCCGGGAAGATGTTTCCGCTCAACTTCGGGACTACGCCCAGCACAGGAATCCGGCAGTATTTCTCGATAGCCCCCGTAATCAATGCTGTTTGCCGGGGACCGGCGGCACGATTGAGTATCACCGCCGCGATGGTGAGATCCGGGTCAAATGCCTGGCATCCCTTGACCATGGCGGCGATCGTCCTGGTGGCCATGGAAACGTCCACGATCAGCACCAAAGGGGTTTTCAGGAGCTTGGCCAGTTCCGCCGTACTGCAACGGCCGTCAATGTCAAGGCCGTCATAGAGCCCCCGGTTCCCCTCTATGAGGGAGATGTCCGCTCCCCGGGAGCGGAACGCGAATGACGACAGGAGCTGATCATTATCCATGAGGAAAGAATCGAGGTTGTGGCAGGTGCGTCCTGCTGCGAAGGTATGCCAGCCCGCATCGATGAAATCAGGTCCCTTCTTGAACGGGGCGACGTCATAGCCCATTTCCCGCCACGCAGCGATAAGCCCGAGGGATAGGATCGTCTTGCCGGAGCCCCCCCTGAGCCCCGCGAGAACAATTCGAGGTTTTTTGAGTAGTTTCATGCGTCCGACACCACGTTCCAATTGGGGCAAAATCGTTTTCACTCACAAATCTTATGGTATGGTTATGAGCTTGTGAAACTCTTCATTTTTTTTATTGACAATGTCAAGGACTTTTTATTATAAATTAATCCTTAACTATTTGAAAATTGAACTAATTACAATATTCACAAATAGTTAGTGGCTGTCCATAAATGAATTTCAGGCAGGGCCAAGCTCCAGATCCGGAAATGGGCTATTTGTGGATGCGCTGGCAAGTGATACTGTTTTCTCATCAATGCAGGCTCTAATGTTTTGGGACCGGAGAAAACAGGCTGAAAGGATTGAGAAAGAATAGTGATTTTTATGCAGGGAGGAGGTGAATGGTACAAGTTTCATGCTCTTTATGGGAATACTCTTCAATTAGCAAAAGGAGGCAACAATAATGGCTTTTGAACCTAAAGAAGAACAAAAAAAGCTAAAGTATGATGAGCTTCGCATATTCTCGGATGAGGAGCTCAAGAATTATACGGATGAGGAGCTCAAGAATTTCAAGGTGAAACATGATATCCCTGACGTGGAAGAGCTGGAAAAGGGACCGTGGCCCAGTTTTGTCGCGGATGCCAAAAGGGAAGCCCTCCACCGAAAGAAGCTGGCGGCTGACCGCATGTTGATTGATAAAGATGTGGTCGAGGATATGTTGGGACAGCTGCAGGTCTCATTTGACGATGGCGAGACCCACTGGAAACACGGCGGCATCGTGGGTGTGTTCGGATACGGCGGAGGGGTTATCGGGAGGTATTCGGATCTCCAGGAAAAATTTCCTTCAGTTGCCCATTTTCACACACTGCGTGTGAATCAGCCTGCCAGCAAGTTCTATAATTCAGATTATCTCCGTGCTCTTTGCGACCTGTGGGAATATCGTGGGAGCGGCTTGTTGAACATGCATGGATCCACCGGTGACATCGTTTTTATCGGGACTACTACGGAACAGTTGGAACCGATCTTTTATGAACTCGGGCATGTCCTCCAGCAGGATCTGGGTGGATCCGGGTCCAATCTCAGGACACCTTCCTGCTGTCTTGGCAGGGCGCGTTGCGAGTGGGCTTGTTATGATACCCAGCAGATGTGTTACGAACTGACCCACTACTACCAGGACGAACTGCATCGACCTGCCTTTCCCTACAAATTCAAATTTAAATTTGACGGATGTCCGAACTGCTGTGTTGCATCCATTGCCCGTTCTGATATGTCTTTTATCGGCACCTGGCGTGACAATATCAGGATCGACCAGAAAGCCGTCCAGGCTTACATCGGCGGGGAAATAGCCCCCAACGGCGGCGCCCATGCCGGAAGAGACTGGGGAAAATTCGATATCCAGAAAGAGGTCATTGATCTCTGTCCGACCGGCTGCATGTGGATGGAGAAGGGAAAACTCATGATCGATGACAAGGAATGCACCCGGTGCATGCACTGCATCAATGCCATGCCGCAGGCGCTGAGACCGGGGACCGACACGGGAGTGAGCATTCTTTTTGGCGCCAAAGCACCTATTCTCGAAGGAGCCCAGATGGCAACTCTGACCGTTCCTTTTATGAAAGTTGAAGAGCCGTACGACAATGTAAAGGAACTGGTGGAAAAAGTCTGGGATTGGTG
This sequence comes from uncultured Desulfobacteraceae bacterium, assembly GCA_964581175.1. Classification (GTDB taxonomy): domain Bacteria; phylum Desulfobacterota; class DSM-4660; order Desulfatiglandales; family Desulfatiglandaceae; genus B46-G9. The sequence goes on along the minus strand of CAZONI010000048.1, from coordinate 5,384 downwards.
GATGGAAGAAGGCAAGAACCGCGAACGTTTGGGCGAGTTGATCCAGCGTTATGGTATCCCCAAGTTTCTGGAAGTGCTTGAGCTGCCGCCCATGCCGCAAATGGTGAAGGAACCGAGGAGCAATCCCTACATCTTCTGGAAAGAAGAGGATGTCCCGGGCGGATGGCAGCGCGATATCAATGAATACAGATCGAGACATAAGAGATAGGAGGGACCAACGATGGCATTATCTACCGAGAGATTTGGATTATTCAATCCGGATAAACCCATGGAGAACAGGCTGACGGACCTCGGCCCAAGGCATTTCTGGCAGTACTTTCCTCCTATTATCCAGAACAATTACGGAAAATGGAAATACCATGAGATCCTGGAGCCGGGAGTGCTTGTGCATGTCTCGGAGACGGGAGACAAGGTCTTTACGGTCCGCTGCGGCGGCTGCCGGTTTATGACCGTGGAACACGTGCGGGAGATCTGCGAGGTTGCCGACAAGTATTGCGACGGGTATGTGCGTTTTACCACCAGGAACAACATTGAATTTATGGTGGACAGCGCCGACAAGCTTGAAGCCTTGAAAAAGGATCTCCAGAGCAGGAAGCATGTGACCGGGAGCTTCAAGTTCCCCATCGGCGGGACCGGCGCCGGCCTGACCAACATTGTCCACACCCAGGGTTTTCTCCACTGCCATACGCCGGCCACGGATGCGTCATCCATGGTCAAGGCGGTCCTGGATGATCTCTTTGACTATTTCCAGGGAATGACCCTGCCCGCGCAGGTACGGGTTTCCATGGCGTGCTGCCTCAATATGTGCGGCGCCGTGCATTGTTCTGATATCGCGCTTTTGGGGTACCACCGGAAACCGCCCGTTGTTGATCACGAGGTGATTGATAAACTCTGCGAGATCCCGCTGGTCATCGCCGCCTGCCCGACCGGGGCCATTTCCCCTGCGAAGAGAGAGGACGGGGGAAAAACCGTAAAGATCAAGGAAGAGCGATGCATGTTCTGCGGCAACTGCTACACCATGTGCATGGCCGTACCCCTGGCGGATAAAGAGGGCGACGGGGTGACCATCCTCGCAGGCGGCAAGATCTCCAACAGGATCAGCCCTCCCAAATTCTCCAAGGTGGTTGTTCCCTTTTTGCCGAACAATTTTCCCCGGTACCCCGAGGTCTGCCAAACCGTAAAAAAGATTATTGAGGCCTATGCGGGCAGTGCGAAGAAATACGAAAGGATCGGCGACTGGGCTGAGAGGATCGGATGGGAGAGATTCTTTGAAAAGTGCGACCTGCCGTTCAGCGAGCATCTCATTGATGACTACAGGCTGCAATATGATACCTACCGGACCACGACCCAGTTCAAGTATACCGAGGCCGCCTGGGACGTAGCGAGGGCGGCGGGCGGCATTGAATAGAGTCGTTTCCCCAAACCATCTATAAAGGAGCAAACGGATGGAAGACATAAAGAAGGCCATTTTGGATTTTGCCGAGAACAGCAAGAAGACCAAGTTCTATTTCAAGGACCTGGAAAAGGCGGTGCAGAAGACGATGCCTGACGCAAAAGCCAGGGAGATCAAAAAGGCTGCCACCGCCTTGATCAACGAAGAAAAGCTGATCTACTTCTCGACCGGCAGCAGCACGATGTATGGCCTGAAAGGCAGAGGTATCACCGAGGACCACTAGCACCTCATTGCGGTGATTTTGTGTAGCTTGGAACTTGTTCTCTAGCAGAAGAGGTCGCTGTCCCTACTGGACTGCGACCTCTTCTTTTCTCGCCCGGGTCTATGGGAAACCGTCCGCCGCCGTCCCTGCCTCTGCTGGAGGACCCGGATAGGTTGCCTTGATCGGGGACTGGGGAGGTGAGTATCAGATGAATCCGGGCTGGTCTTTTCAGTGACTTATCAGCGTGGGATAGCTACCCCCTCTGCATTCTCGACTTCGTCGAGCTGCGGGTTCCCCCACTGATAAGTTACGAAAAGACGGCGTCCTCTCACCAGTCACTTCAGAAAAGGCTTCCTCCCTGAGCCCCTCCAGGGGTGGGGGTTGGCCGATGCTTCTCGCATTGTGGGTGGAGATTCACTGGGAGCAGAAGCACGCTGTTTTTATCAGGAGAGATTTGGAAGGGATAGTATGAAAACACCACAAGGATCTGAAGAATTTATTGCGCAGCAGAAGGAAATACTGGCAGAGAATTCCGAGTGTGCCAGCACGAGTTACAACCTCGGTGTCGGCCTGATGAGTCAGGGAAAACTGGACGAGGCGATTGAGGCATTCAACGATGCCATCAGCAACAGCGGCCGCATGTTCGAGGCGTATGTAAATCTCGGATATATCTATTTCAAAAAAGGGGACCTCGATCAGGTCATAGAGGTCAACAGGAAGGCAATCGAGATCGAACCCCGGTATGCCAGGGGGTACGCCAATCTGGGATTTGCCTACCTCCAGCTTTCGAGGAGCGAAGAGGCTGTCGAGGCCCTGGAAAAGGCCATAGAATTGAATCCGGATATCGTGCAGGCTTGGAGCAATCTGATAAATGCCCACCTCCAGAAGGGAGATGTGGCCAAGGCCATCGAGACGGGTGAAAACCTGGTTGAGAAGGCACCGGATTTCGCCCTCGGCCGGAATAACCTCGCCTTCGCCTACTATAGCAACGGGGATTATGAAAAAGCGATTGTGCATCTGGACAAGGCTGTCTCTCTTGGATTTCAGGCCCACCCGGAATTTGTGAAGACACTGGAATCCCATCGCAAGAAATGATGGTTGTGCCTCTATCACCTGCCGGGTGTATGGAAATACGACCCGGACCCCGGAACTCATGCGGGGAACTCTTCGCTGATGGAACAGAGTTCCTGTACGTGGATCGAGAGGTGTTCCGCGATGATCATGAATTCGTCCCCGGCGCCGTGCCGGTAGATGTCCAGGAGCGGTTCAAAGGCTGCAAGGAGTTCTGCCGGAGAAAAGGACTTGAGGAGACCGAGAAAACTTCGGGAAGCTGTCTTATCGCAACGTCCTTCGTGGGCCGATACCTCGAGACCCTCAAGAAAACCAGCCATAACCGCATCCAGGATATTTCCTTCGATCCAGGCGACTTCGCCCACCCCGTCGAACCGGTCCAGCCGCATTCTGAGCGCCATGTCGAGAAAGAAATAGAGGAGATTCGCCGGTTGATTTTCGGGAGCCTGTCCGGGGAGGGTGAGGAGGGGTTCATACCCCCGGGCAGCGGCGAGCCTGACGTGGGATTTACCTTCCTGATTATCTCTGATGACGAAATCTCCGGCAGCATGGTGCCACGGACGGAGCTGGCAGCCTGTCTCCGGATCGTAGAGCAGGGTCAGGGTTCGTGCGGCCTGCCGGAACAACTGGAAAAAGGCGTCTTCATTTGCAAAGTAGTAGCCCCTTTCCTGATCCCAAATGCACAGGCGCTGATTCCCGGTGCCATCGCGGGAAACATGCCATTCGTGGTAGCTTTCCAGCCATTCTTCGAGCAGGAACGAGAAGGTTCCCTCTTTCCCGTCGCGGGAAACGATTTGGTCTCCCCGGAAATGGATTCCCGGAAGCCCGCAGGACGGGTGCCTGTTGTTCAGTAAGATGATGGTATTGCATTCCCGGCCCAGTGCATCCCTGCTCTTTTCAGACACGGCCGCAACCAGGGAAAATTTACTGGATACGCCTGCCCCTTCAACTTCAACACTTGCCACATGGTAGAGTGCTCCCTGCTTTTCGCTGCGTATTATGACGTTCCTGATATCTTCCTCCTGAAGGCGGCCGCTGCCCATCTGATCCTGCACTGCTTTCAGCAGCGCGTGCCGGTGGTCTTCCAACAGAAATGACCGGGCAGCCTGGAAATAATCTTTGAGCTTCAGGAAGGGGTGTTCAGTTGAAGGCGCGAGGAGTAAGGGCCTTTCAAGGTCTTCCCGGCCGGGAAGAACATCCCCGTCCGGAGAAGAAAAAAGAAAATGGGTGATCATAACCGCGCATGGGCCTCGGTCGCAACTTGGCCCACCGTTTTTTTCTCAAGGACACCGTGTTCGTAGATTTCTATCCGGGACCTTTCGGTCCGAAGCTCTTCAAGATCTTTCTTTATTTCACTCGCTCCCAGGTGTCCGAGGAGTCTTGCCGCATAGCCTCTCACTTCGGGATCAGGGTCTTTCAGGTAGGGGATGAAGTGAAGCGTATGCTTTCGCAGGAGATCGGGCCGTTCCCGGGCGATTGAACCAAGGGTCCGAAGGACTACCGCCCTCCTGGTTTCATCGCCGAGGAACCGGTACAGTTCGGGCACATATCCGGCGAGCAGGTCCAGCCTGTGGCGGATGATTTCTCCGATAGCCTCAAATGCTCCCCAGCTTGACGCCGCAGTATCGGAGATAGCAGTGAAAAGACGCTGGAGGAGTTTCGATACACTGGAAGGATTCTGTTCGGCGATCCTGGCAGATACGCACCCCAGAGCCTCCGCAGCCCGGTGCCGGAATTGCGGGTCCGGTGAATAGAGGAGACGCACCAGGTTTCTCTCCAATTTTCTGTCCGTGCCCGCAGCGTTCATCAGGAGGTCAAGCCGGTATGAACCGACCAGATCCTTTACTTCCTGTTTCGTATAGGACTTGCCTTTGATCGGCTGCTCGCGTGTTTTCGAGGTAGGTCTTGCGTTCTCCAGTTTTTTCCTGACACCCTCCGCGCTGACTTCCAGGACATCTTCATGAAATCGAACGAAAAAAAGCGCGCCGGAAATACGCCTGCCTTCAAAAACCCCACCCGGGACGATGAGATGGTTTAGATAGTCGTAATTCTCGATCAGTTCCTGCTGGTAGTCGTCTCCAGGGGCCAGGTTCCAGGCGAGATCCCAATCCATGTTGCAACCAAAGACCAGCGCTTCGACCAGGGCGGAACCCAGATTGTGGCCGGTGACATCGCAGGCATAGACAGCACCGCAGGAACAAGAGCCCACAGGCATCTCGCCGGCCCTGCGAAGGTTCACTTCTTTTGGTTTTTCTATCGCCATGCCGCAGAAGGGGCACGTAGGCATCTTAATAAAATCCCTCCCGAGGAGCTTGTTTTCACGCATGTCTTTTTTCCCGCTTACATTCTCAGACCAGGACCTTCAGGTCCAGGTTCCGTGAATCTTCGTCGTATTCGAATTCGGTGATTTCAAAGTCTGAGCGCACTTCCTTGAAGTGAATGAGCCAGTTCGCATATTGAGGTCCGGCGAACGCACAGCTAAGCGCCCCGATTCGTGCATTCAGCTTTTTCAGTTTCGGGACCACTTCCTCAGAGAATGCAGTCATAATCTCGAACTTATCGTTATCGCTCAGATTTTCTCTCATGGTCGATTCTGCCCACAGTCGGTTCTTCCCACTGGCAATTAAGCCCCCCACCTCTGGTAGGGAGTCCGGTTAG
>CAZONI010000047.1:0-28472 GCA_964581175.1 uncultured Desulfobacteraceae bacterium | reverse complement strand
TGCCGGCGTGAAAGGCCGGTGTCCTGGACCTGGCTAGACGATGGGGACGCAAGCCGCTCTCAAATAAAGCGGCATCGCGAAAAAATGGTCACCGCCGGGGCATTCGCCCCAGAGAAGGTCTCTTGATACCTGGTGGTGGGCCGTGCGGGAGTCGAACCCACGACCAACGGATTAAAAGTCCGCTGCTCTACCAAACTGAGCTAACGGCCCGCCAAACTAATGTCTATAACAGGTCGAATTTTGACTGTCAAAAGAATTTTTTCCTCCAATGTTCTTTATTCTTTTCTCGGTTTCTGCTAGGATCCAGGACCAAGGTTATTCCACTGAAGGTGTGTCTGATCCCGCCAGGAACCAGGAACCCCACCTTCATTGCGGCTCTGCAGGCCGATGGACAGAGCACATTTTCTGAGAGGAGCTCTCAACAGATGAATCGATTACCTATTCCCGCAAGCATCCGGACGATTTTTTTTGCCCAGTTAGCGGTCTTGTTTTTCCTCTCTGTTTTCCCGGCACAGGCCTGGGCGGATGACGAATATGCCCTCCTTGTAAAAGGCGTATTGACTTATTATCAAGAGATTCACGAGTCAAGCACTCCCAGAGAGTCGGATAGGGGAGAGGACGGCCTGTTACTCATGCGGCCTGAGATAGCACAGTCCCTCGGGCTTGAAGTATACGTGGACGAAAATTACTTCGAATCCCGAAAACAATTTGCCAGGGCGGAAGAATTCTTGCAGCAGGCAATCGATGCCATGACAACGACCGCCAGCGAGGAAAAGGAAGGCGAGCATGCAGCAGATGTAGCGCATTTCGCGTGCCTTTATCAAAAAAGCATTCGTTCCGCGGCGGAAGTCCTGGAGAAATACCGCACGGCCCTGCAGGCAAAAAGGGACGAGCGGTTTGACAAAGTGAAATGCTCGGAGCTCTTGGGCAGGCTTTTCAAGGAGGCCCTCGCGAGCAACGGGTGGAATCTGAGAGATGCGCTGGGGCATGTCTACAACAGATGTCAGGGGATTGAATCCATTGATGGCTGCCCGCTTCTGCCGGAAAATATTCCGTTTGTGAACTATGTGTACAATTACTTTCTCGCAACCGCAGACCCGTTGGAACTGCAAAGGTTCGACACAGATTCGACACGAGATTATAAGGGGTCACCGACGCTGGATTTTTTGAAAAAGAACCTGGGTAGCATAGAGCGTCGCTACCTTCCTCTTCTCGAGCCGGTATTACAAGATCCTGCACAAAACAAGTATATCGTGCGGCCCTTATTGTTCCTTGCATTAATGCGACAGGAATCGAGGTTCGATCCCCGCTCCGTATCTCAGGTTGGAGCTGTAGGAATTACCCAGATTATGCCGGGGACAGGAACGCTGCTGGGCATGACATCCATCTTTCGCCCCCCTTATTTCAACGAAGCCCGGAAGTGGATGCTGAAGGAACGGAGGCTGAGGGCGAGGGCACTGAAGTTGGTCCAGGAACCGGAAGAATACTGTCTTGAGGCAGATGCCAGGAAGGCGCGCGGGATGATGCAGGAAGCGCTTTTGTGCAAGAAGAAACGAGTGGAGCTCTATGACCGCTATAAGCGCGAACTCCTTTCCAAGGGAGAGGATGAACGGCTGGATCCAAAAAAAGCTATCAAGGCAGGATATCAATTGTTTTCAGAATTGATGAAGGAACAGCGGGGAGATATCAGCCGTGCTCTTGCAGCCTATAATGCTGGTTCCCGCATTGTGAAAAAATACAGGGGACTCCCTCCTTATCCGGAAACAGTGACATATAGAAACAGGGTTCTGCGGTATTACAGGCAGTATCTGAATAGAATGGGATGGTCGGCCATGAAAGGGCGCACGGATGACTGAAGGCTACGGACTGCGCTGGAACAACTCAACCCATCGCAGCCACACCCTCTTGCGGATCTGAAATTTGTACAGAACCCGGTCAAGCTGCTTCGAGAGTTCCAGGGAAGAGGCTTTCCTCCGTGAAAAAAATATGAGATCTCTTTCAAGGCGCTGCCAGTCCGGCATCCTGTGAGTTTCCCCCCGCCGGTACTTGTCGAAGTCCGCGTGCATCCGGTCTATTTGCTTGTCGAAAAGGACGATGGCTTCTCTGTATTTTGTATGATCGCTTAGAATTCCCATGGATGGCCTTTTCAAACATACAGCTGCGTATATTAATACCCTAATTGCCGAAAATAGCAACGCCATTTTTTCGCGGTAACACTGGAGAAAACGAATCGTGTTTTCGAGAGTTCGCTTTTCCGGCGATGACATTTCATAAGGTACTTGACAGGGAGTACGATTGGCCTGTAAAGCTAAGACCTTTCCTACTGATGTGCCAATCACCGGAATTGATCTACGGGAGGAACATATGCCCCAGTCCATTATGAGGGAAAGCACCTTCCCGGACCTGTCTCTCGTCAAGAGAGGCAAGGTGCGGGATATCTATGAAATAGATGACTATCTGCTGATTGTAGCGAGTGATCGCATTTCTGCCTTTGACGTGGTTATGGATGACCCGATTCCCGATAAAGGGAAAATATTGACCCAGATATCGCTTTTCTGGTTTCGACATTTGGAACATATTGTGGAAAACCATTTGGTCGCAACTGATCCAACCCGGTATCCTGAGCCATGCAGGAAATATGCTGAGGCCCTGGAGGGGAGAAGCATGCTTGTGAAGAGAGCGCAGCCTTTGCCGGTAGAGTGCATTGTCAGAGGATACCTTTCTGGATCGGGATGGAATGAGTATCGTGCTCAGGGGAAAATTTGCGGTATTCCTCTGCCGGATGGGTTGCGAGAGTCGGGCCTCTTGCCGGAGCCATTGTTCACTCCTTCAACGAAGGCCGAGGATGGGATGCATGACCTCAACATCTCCTTTGATGAGGCGGCACAATTGATCGGAGTGAAGACCGTGGAGGCAGTGCGAGACCTCAGTCTTCAGATTTATTCCTTTGGTCGCAAGCTTGCGGCCGAGAAGGGGATCATCATTGCGGACACAAAATTCGAATTCGGTTTTCAAAATGATCGTCTGCTCTTGATCGATGAGGTTATGACTCCGGATTCTTCGCGCTTTTGGCCCATGGATCTCTACGCTCCCGGGGGGCCTCAGCAGAGTTTCGACAAGCAGTTTTTGCGGGACTATCTGTTGAGCCTGAACTGGCCGAAAAAGCCGCCACCGCCCAAACTGCCTCCTGAAATCATCAGGAAAACCCGCGAAAAATACAGAGAGGCCCTGGAGCGACTCACCACATCCGGCGTTTGAACCGAAGGCTGAGGCGCCTCAAATGAATAAGAAAAAGTTTGTCCGGGTTGCCTTGACAACAATCTGTGCGATGCTTAAAATTTTCCCAAATGATCTTGCGCAATCTCTTGTACAGCGGATGGCAAAACTGGTTTTGCAGTCCGGGAGGTGTTAAGGTCTAAAGAGAGAGCCTGCTCCTCGGAGCATCGCAGCATTGCGACGAGATAAAGTCTGAGAGATGTGAGGTTTGGAGGGGAATGAATCAATCAGATGCCGGGAAAAGAGCCGAAGAAATAGTTTCCGCAGGATCCAACGTAGAATCGGAGCCAAATGAACCGGACGCCGCTAAAGGTGAAGTTGAAGAAAAACCCTTCGAAAAAATGACAAAAACGGAGTTGATTCAGAGAGCCACAGATCTCGCGGATGCCGCGGAAAAGAATTATGACTTGTATCTCCGATCCCAGGCTGAAATGGAGAACATGAGGAAACGGGGACAAAGGGAAAAAGAAGAGTGGGTTAAATTTTCCAATGAATCCCTGATTAAGCAATTGCTCCCCGCTCTGGATGCACTGGAGCAGGCTGTCGCACATTGTACTACGACGAGTAACGATTGTGTGGATGCCTTGAGGCAGGGGGTGGAGTTGACGTTGAAGGGGCTGAAGGACGCCCTGCAAAAGGCCGGGCTCGAGGAGGTAAAGGCCCATGGTGAAGCCTTTGATCCCAACTATCACCAGGCAGTAAGCGAGATGGAAGACGGGAACGCGGAACCAGGGGCGATATTGCACGAATTACAAAAGGGATACCTGCTGAATCAGAGGCTGCTAAGACCGGCAATGGTCGTTGTGAACAGGAAAAACCAGACATCTCAAAATGTAAACGACGAGTAATCAACCATTACTCGTTTTGTTTAGTTGAAGATTAAATTGAAATAATTTGCTGTATTAAGGAGGCAATAAGATGGGAAAGATAATTGGCATTGATCTCGGCACAACAAACTCATGTGTGGCTGTCATGGAAGGTGGTGACCCCGTTGTTATTGCCAATGCGGAAGGGAGCAGAACTACGCCATCAATGGTGGCATTCACCGATGGTGGAGAACGGCTTGTTGGTCAGACGGCCAAAAGGCAGGCCGTCACCAATCCGCAGAACACCGTGTTTGGAGTCAAGAGATTGATCGGTCGCAAATATGGTTCGCCCGAGGTCCAGAAGGATAAGGAGGTACTCCCCTATGAGATCAGCCAGGCAAGTAATGGCGACGCTCATGTGAAAATAAGAGGAAAAGACTATAGCCCCGCCGAAATTTCCGCCATGATCCTCCAGAAAATGAGGCAGACCGCAGAGGATTACCTGGGAGAAAAGGTGGAAGAGGCCGTAATCACCGTCCCCGCATACTTTAATGACAGCCAGAGGCAGGCTACCAAGGACGCCGGCCGCGTAGCCGGGCTCAAGGTGGAGCGAATCATTAATGAGCCGACCGCTGCATCTCTCGCGTTTGGAGTGGACAAAAAGGGCGACAAGAAAATAGCCGTGTTCGACCTCGGCGGTGGGACCTTTGATATTTCCATCCTGGAGATTGGCGAGGGAGTGTTTGAGGTCAAATCCACCAATGGTGATACGCACCTTGGCGGGGAAGACTTTGATTTACGGATAGTGGATTATCTGGCCGATGAATTCAGGAAGGATCAGGGTATTGACCTGAGAAATGACAAGATGGCCCTCCAGAGATTGAAGGAGGCGGCTGAAAAAGCGAAAATGGAGCTTTCCGGCTCCATGGAGACGGATATTAATCTCCCATTCATCACCGCCGACGCAAGCGGACCGAAGCACCTCAACATCAAGCTGACCCGTGCCAAACTGGAGGCATTGGTAGACGATCTGGTGGAAAAGGTGGTAAAACCCTGTACCATGGCCCTGAGGGACGCAGGAATAAGCGCCAGCGATCTGGATGAAGTGATCCTGGTGGGCGGGATGACCAGGATGCCCATGGTGCAGCAGAAAGTGAAAGGAATTTTCGGGAAGGAGCCGAGCAAGGGAGTCAACCCCGACGAGGTGGTCGCTATTGGGGCAGCAATCCAGGGTGGTGTTTTAAGGGGTGACGTGAAAGATGTGCTCCTCCTGGATGTGACTCCGCTATCCCTGGGAATCGAGACGCTGGGTGGAGTCTTCACCAAGCTGATCGAGAAAAATACCACCATCCCGACTCGGAAGAGTCAGATCTTTTCTACGGCTGCTGATAGCCAGCCTGCGGTCGAGATTCATGTGCTGCAGGGTGAGCGAGAAATGGCCGCCAATAACAAGACGCTGGGAAGATTCCAGTTGGTGGGCATCCCTCCCGCACCGCGCGGCATTCCGCAGATCGAAGTTGCCTTTGACATCGATGCAAACGGTATTGTGCATGTTTCCGCAAAGGATATGGGAACAGGAAAAGAACAGTCCATAGAAATCACGGCATCCAGCGGCTTAAGCGAAGATGAGATAAAGAAGCTCGTGAAAGACGCTGAAGTGCATGCTGAGGAAGACAAGAAAAAGCGGGAACTGGTGGATGCCCGGAATATGGCCGACTCGCTCATTTATTCCACCGAGAAGTCGCTCAAGGAAGTTGGCGATAAGGTTGATGCGGCCACAAAGGAGCAGATTAACCAGGCCGCTGAGAGCTTAAAGAAGGCGATGGAGGGGGAGAACGTCGAGGAAATAAAGCGATTGAGTGATGAGCTGACACAAGCCTCCCACAGGCTGGCGGAGACCATGTATGCACAGGCGGGCCAGCGAGGACAGGCGCAGGATGCCGGTGGTTCAGCCGGTACGGCCGGAGCCGGAACTTCGACCGATGAAGATGTCGTAGATGCAGATTTTGAGGAAGTGAAAAAGTAGCTATGAAGGCGGTGGCCCGGTATCAGGCTATCTCCACCATCATGCTGGTGGGGGTAGCCTTTTTTTTGTACAGTTGTGCCCCAGTGAAGCCCGTCAAGCAGGCGGAGAAGGCCGCGCCCACGCTTGAAGCGGCAGTGCCGGCTCCGGCCGAGAAAGACTATTTCGAACAGGCGGAATCCGCCATGCAGGAAGGGCTGCAGGACAAGGCGCTGGAATTATATCTTACCTATGTGGAAAAATACCCCGAAGGGGAAAATGTCGCCAGGGCATTACAGAGAATAGGGAATATCTACTTCAACGGCGGGCAATACAAAGATGCTCTCAGATACTATGAAAGAGTTTCCGCAGATTTTCCGGAATTCACGTCCTTGCCTGAAATCACCTTTGAGATCCTGAACATTCACTACCGCCTCGAGCAATATCAGGCGTCTCGAGACCGGGCACTGGAATGGGTCAAGACTTATCCGGCCAATCCCTTGATGGGAAAGGTGTGTAATGTACTGGGACTTGATTATGCGGCCCTGGAAAACCGGGAGCAGGCTTTCTTCTGGTGGTTGCGGGCTGAGAAAGAAACCGGTAATGAGCCCCTGTTGCAGTCTGAGATTCGGGAAAGACTGGGTGAACTCATTGACACCAGCGATATTGATGTCCTCACCCGATTGCTTGAATATGCGGCAGGGAGCGAGTTCGTTCCCCATATTTATTATCGGATTGCCGGGCTGTACCTGAACGAAGACGACTTCACGGACGCCCGGACGGCAGCCATGGCTCTGGTCAGGTCCACACCCGAACAGAAGTGGGTGAACCTCGGGAGGGAACTCCTCGAGCGTATCGAAGCGGAACTGTCTGTCAAGGCGGGGACCTTTGGGTGCCTGTTGCCGCTCAGCGGTCCTTTTGCCCCGTTCGGAGAGGAGGTTCTCAACGGAATTCAATTGGGATTAGGGGTATTCGGCGAGGCGCAAGGAGACGGTCCTCGGATAGAGATGGTGATCAAGGACACGGAGGGGGACCCTGGGATAGCATCTGCGGCCACGCAGAACCTGGCGGAGCAGGAACATGTTATGGGCATTATCGGCCCCCTTTCAAGCAAGGCTTCACTGGCTGCTGCGCGAATGGCCGAGAAACTCGGGGTCCCCATTATGACCTTGACGCAGCGGGAAGAAATAACGGGCGAGGGAGAAATGGTATTCAGGAATTTCCTCGTGCCTTCAGCAGAGATCAAAAAGATTATCAGCACCGCTGTGGATGAGCTGGGTCTGAAACGTTTTGCTATCCTTTATCCCGATAATCCCTACGGGCGTTTCTTCATGAACAAATTCTGGGATGGGGTGGAAAAGGCGGGCGCAGCAGTCACCGCCGTAGAGTCATACAAGCCGGATCAGACAGACTTTGGCGAACAGATAAAAAAGATGACCGGGCTCTACTATCCCAGACCTGCGTCTCTGGTCAAGAAACTCCGTGAGATGAAGACGCCGTATGAATTAGAGACCGAGATTGAGTCTGACAAACCACAGCCTATTATAGATTTTGATGCGGTCTTCATACCGGATACCTATCAGAGAGTAATCATGATTGCTCCGCAACTCATGTATTATGATGTGTCCGACGTGCAGCTTATCGGTACGTCGCTCTGGCAGTCACCGAAATTGATAGAGATGGCAGGAAAATATGTTCAGGGAGCTATTTTCCCTTCAGGATTTTTCGCAAGGCAGCAGGATCCCGAGGTGAGGACCTTTGTCAGGCGGTACGAGGAGAACTTTTCGTCGGAACCGGGGACACTGGCGGCCACGGGATATGACACAGCCGGAATCTTGAAGGCCGTCATGACTGAGTTCGACATCCGTACACGCAGAGAACTCAAAAGGGCTTTTCTGACGATTCCACGCTATCACGGGGTAACAGGGAGCATTTCATTCGACGCACAGGGCGAGGTTGAAAAAGAACCCCTTATCCTTACCGTATCAGGCCGGCACATGGCGGTCTTTCACTAAATCTTACTCTTTCTCTTCTTCCGGCGTCTCCTCATCCTGCTTCTTCTTCCTGGCCATTTTGGAGACAAGGATACTGATCTCATAGAGCACAATCAGGGGCACAGCCATCATGCATTGAGTGGCCGCATCTGGTGGAGTCAGGATGGCTGCAATTACAAAAATTAATAATATAGCATACTTACGCTTTTTTTTCAGTAATTCAGGGGTGATAAGACCTATCTTGGTAAGGAAAAAAATCACAACGGGCAATTCGAAGACAAGCCCGAAAGCAAGGAGCAGTTTTATGGAAAAAGAAAAGTACTGTTTGACGGAGGGAAGGGCTTTTACGTATTCGTTGGAGAATCCGAGAAAAAATTTGAAGCCAAAAGGGAATACCACGAAATAGCCGAAAAGGGCACCGCCTACGAACAGTATGGTGGAGAAGAGGACAAATGGAATGACGTATTTTTTCTCCCGCTGATAGAGGCCGGGCGCGATAAAGAGCCAGAGTTCATAAAAGATGAATGGAGCGGATAAGAGGATGCCGGCGATCAGGGCTACCTTGAGGTAGGTAATGAACATTTCGGGTAGGTTGGTGTAGATGAGGCTATCCCCCTTGGGCAGGACGGCTTTCAGCGGCAGGATAAGGTACTGAAACAGTCTTTCCGAGAAGATGTAGCAGATTACAAAGGCCACTCCTATACCAATCGAGATTGCCACAAGCCGTTTTCGCAATTCCTCGAGATGACTCATGAAGGGCTGTTTCTCTTCCTCATCCATCCTCTCGATTCTCCTTTTCCGTGGGCGGCTCTTGAGTGCCTGCCGCATCTCCTTTTTTGGATTCCTTGCTGTTCTCGTATTCCTGGATCATTTCATCAAAATCCCTGTATTTGGGGGTCTTTTCCTCGAGAGGCCCGGCCATTTCAGCCTCGGTTGACTTTTCAGCATCTTCGTGTTGAGGCTTCTTTTCCTTGTCGGCCGCGGCTGTCTCCGTTTCGGCTGTTTTTTCAGTGTCCTCGTATTTGGGGGTCGTTTCCTCAACAGGCTCGGCTATTGCAGCCTCGGCCGGTGTTTCAGCGTCCCCGTCTTTGGAGGTCTTTTCCCCAACAGGCTCGGCTATTTCAGCTTTGATTGACTTTTCAATTCCACTGATTGAATCAACGAGGTCATCCTTAGCCTGTTTCAGATCTTCATCCAGGTCCAGGCTGTCTTTCAATTCCTGTGTCGCTTTCTTGAATTCGGCCATGCCTTTGCCAAGAGCCCTGGCCAGATCCGGGAGTTTGCTCGGCCCGATGACTATAAGAGCAATCACCAGGATTACGATGAGTTCGGGCATACCAATTCCAAACATGTAAACCTCCTCTGATGCATTCCCGGGCTCGAAGAAGTAAATTCATGGTGCCGGGGCTTCCTGAAAGCCGAGAATGGTCACTTCCGACATGTCGCGGGTCAGAAGGCGAGAACCATAGCCACCTCATCACAGTTTGGGAACCTGGTGCACTTGAGGCAATCGGCCCAAATTTTTTGAGGAAGGAGAGACTTTGCCACTTCTTGAAATCCAAACCTGCCAAAAAAGTCAGGCACGTAGGTCAATACAAATATCTTTTTCAGCCCAAAATAATGTGCTTCCTCCAAACAGGCATTTACCAGTCTTGATCCGAGACCTTTTCCCTGCGATCCCTCGAGAACAGCCAATGATTTTATTTCAGCCAGATCTTCCCAGCAGATTCCCAGCCCGCAAACCGCCTGAATCCTGTTTCTCTTCCCGGTATTTTCTGCAACAAAGTAATCTCTCATGTGATCATAAAGCTCGCTGAGCGGCCTTGGAAGCAACACGCCTTTCTGTCCATAATAGGTGAGCAGCGCGTGAATGTCATGTATATCAGAGATAACGGCCTTCCGCACCACCTCATATTCTTGTGTTTCATCGTTATCAGCACTCATTTTTCCACTCTCAGCACGAATCCCTTTATCTTTTCAGCTTTGAACAATTCCCGGGCAAATCCCTTTGCGTCTTCAGCGGTGTTGAAGCTTCCGCACAGTACCCGGTAGCGGGGAGATCCCTTTACGTTGACTTCATGGGAATATGCCGGGTAACCCTTGGCGGCCAGCCTATCGACGAATCCCTTTGCTTTTTCCTGAACGGTCAGGGATGCGAGTTGTACGGTGTATTTCCCGTCCGTATGGGCCGATGCTTGCTCTTGGCCCGTCTCATTTTTCACATTTGCCTCTCTGGGAGCGACCGGTTTCTTTGGTTTTTCTTCCCGGCTGGGAGAGAGTTGTTTTCTGGCCACGGCCTTCTTTTTTGTGGAAAGATTTTCGTAAAACGCCAGTTTGGGATCTTCAAAAGATTTCTCGGAAGCATCTGGTCTTGGCGAATCCTCGTGCCCGATCAATCCCTGGAGCTTTGCAATTTGGGCCTTCAGCATGGAAATGCTCTGCACGCCGTCAGGGACAAAACCGCGCCCCACGAATATCCCGAGGACAAATGTCCATGCCAGGAGGAAGAAGAGGCAAAGTCCCCAGAAAAGAGCCGCCTTTGCCGAGAGCTCAATCGCATGGCCTTTTTTGTGGCTTTTGGATGATCTCTTTGGCTTATTCATAATTCCGTCTGTTATGTCATCTCAGACTCGACGTCAAAACCTCGATGAGAGATTATACTTGAGTATTTAAACTCAGAACCGTGAATCTTACAAGCTGGATAATTACATTTTTTCCGGCGCCTCGATACCCATGAGATCGAGACCCGTTGCGATAATCTGCTTTACTGCCTTCGCAAGGAAGAGTCTCGCTGAGCTGAGGTCCCTGTTTCCCGAAACAATCCGGTGCTCGGGAATCTTGGTTCCCAGATTGAAATAGCGATGAAAAACGGCTGCAAAATCAGTCAGAAAGTACGTCAACCGATGAGGTTCCAGGCTCTTGGATACCTCAGCGAGCAGACCGGGAAACTCCGCCATCATTCTCATGAGGGAAATTTCCTCTTGGAGGGTCAACAGTGCAAGGAAACCATCGGGGTTCTGGGGTAAATGAAGTCCCTGCTCTTCCGCTTTCCTGAATATACTGCACGAGCGCGCGTGGGCATATTGCACATAATAGACAGGATTTTCACTGTCCTGCTTTTTTACGAGATCGATATCAAAATCCAGAGGCGAGTCGTGGTGCTTCGTCAAGAACACGAAACGTGCCGCGTCAACACCCACTTCGTCGATGAGCTCTTTGAGGGTAACATAAGAACCGGCGCGTTTGGACATGGTAAGTTCTTTGCTGCCCTTCCAGAGCTTTACCAGCTGGATGAGCATCACGGAGAGCCATTCTTCGGAAATGCCGTTTGCTTTCAGGGCGGCCTTCATACGTGGAATATAGCCGTGGTGATCGGCACCCCAAAGGTTGATTACCCAGGAAAACCCCCTTCTCTTCTTATCGAGATGGTAGGAGATATCCGATGCAAAGTAGGTAAGCTGGCCGTCACTTTTTCTTAACACCCTGTCTTTGTCATCTCCATAGGAACTCGTCCTGATCCACAGCGCACCCGCTTCCGTATAAAGATGTCCTCCGTTCTCAAGTTCCTTGAGAGTTTCATCGATCAATCCCTCCGTGTGAAGCCTTCTCTCGCTGAACCACGTGTCAAAGGGAACCCTGAAAAGCTCCAGATCCTCCTTGATTTCACGGAGCATCATTTCTTTCCCGATCCCGGCACAGGTAGAGACTGCTTCCTCCCGGCTCATTTTGGAAAGATCGACCTGCTCCACCATGGATCTTGCCAGTTCCGCCACATAATCACCCCGGTAACCGGGATCGGGAAAAGGATATTCCGGGTCGGCCAGTTGTCTCCAGCGGCTGTAAATAGATTCGCCGAGCATCCTGATTTGCTCTCCGGCGTCATTGATGTAAAATTCACTGGTAACCTGATATCCACAAAAGGAAAGGATGCGGCTCAGAGTATTGCCCAGTGCGGCGCCTCTTCCATGCCCCAGGTGGAGAGGGCCCGTCGGGTTGGCGCTCACAAATTCAACCATAACCTTTGAGCCGTTTCCAAGGTCATTCCGGCCGTAATCGCGGCCCTGGGCGATCACCTCACGGAGTATCTGATGCCACTGATCACGTTTTAGGAAAAAATTAATGAAACCAGGTCCTGCAATGTGAACCGCTTCAAATACATTTTCTGCCTGCTGCAGCTGTTGCACGATGATTGCCGCAATCTCCCTTGGATTCTTTCCCTGCCCGGCAGTCAGGGTCATGGGCAGGTTGGTGGCAAAGTGCCCATGGCTACTGTTTTTGGGGACTTCTACCACATAATCCGGCAGGGGCGCTTTTTTCAAGAGGCCTTGCTCAAAGCACGTACGGAGTGTCGTATCGAGTATCTGTCGCAGTTTGTTCTTCATGGCTGTGTGCCCACATCCTGAGTGGCAGTGCAAAATCGAATCCAGACAGGTTAACCGATCTCGCAATTGATATCAAGCACTATATAGATCCCTGATCCACCATCAAGGCATCATCTGCGGCGTTGCCTTCGCTCGCTTCTCCTTGCGTCGTATTGTTTATACGACTCAGTCGTCGCTCCTTGGCGCCTTGCATCTGATACCTTGCTGATGATCAGGAATTTCGCCAAATCACCCGGTGAAACTCATGATGCGCAAATTAGATGGTGGATTTGGGAGATCCCCTGATGGTGGATCAGGATTCGTCTCCAACCACTCGCCTTCACAAACGCAGATGAAGCTTGACGGTGTGTTTGGGAGATCCGAAATCGCGGTTTTTCCACACCCTGAATTTCGGGCCATTCGGATGAGGAGAATCGCCGTGAAGATGGCTTGAAATGCCCATAGGCGGGTTTTGGCCTTCCGGCTCCCTGGTAATGAAAAAAGTACAAAATCATTTGACTTTGTGTCTGAAGTTGTCTACTCTTCCACATTTGAGAATTTCCCGATGTTTCGTCTCGAAGAATATGACTATGAATTGCCGGGCGAACTGATTGCTCAGGTGCCGGCCCCCAAACGTGATCATTCCCGCCTGCTTTTGCTGAATCGCCAGACGAAGGTGACTGAGGATTCTTATTTTTTTAACCTTCCCGATCTTCTGAACCCCGGCGATACGCTGGTAGTCAATGATACCAGGGTGATTCCCGCCAGGCTGCAAGGACGGAAGGAGAGCGGCGGCCGCGTTGAGATCCTTGTTCTGAATCAAGAAGGAAGCGGCAGGAAGAATGATTGTGTGAGGCTGTGTCTCTATAAGGCATCCAAGCGAGCGAGGGCGGGGGGAGTTCTGTTCTTTGAGAGGGGGGTTACTGGAAAAATCCTGCGCCTCCTTGATGATGGGAAGGTGCTGATTCATTTTGAGGGAACGGATTCGGTGGTGGATCTGCTGCGGGAAAAGGGCCGGATGCCGGTTCCTCCTTACATAAAGCGGTTGGACAACTCCCATTGGCGTATTGATCGGGACCGCTACCAGACAGTGTATTCGAGAAAGGAAGGTGCCGTGGCAGCTCCTACAGCCGGCCTTCATTTCACGGATGACCTCCTGAAAAAGCTTGAAAAGAAGGGGATCGTGGTTGTTTCAGTTACGCTTCATGTGGGATACGGGACGTTTCAACCCGTTCGGGTTTTCGATATCAGAGACCACAGGGTGGAGGCTGAATATTACAAGGTTGAGGAGCATGCTGCCAGGATAATCCAGGAATGCAAAGATTCAGGGAGAAGAGTGATTGCCGTAGGAACAACCGCGGTAAGAGCGTTGGAAACCGCGGCCCTGGCAAAGGGAAAGGTGGACCCCGGAGAGGGAATGACGGATTTGATGGTGACTCCCGGTTTTTCTTTTCAAGTGGTTGACGGACTCATAACCAATTTTCATCTTCCCAGGAGTTCCCTGCTCTTCCTGGTAGCGGCTTTTGCCGGCCGGGATGTAATCAGGGAAGTATATGCCTCCGCTATTAGAAAGAAATACCGTTTTTACAGCTATGGCGATGCCATGCTCATTCTTTGAAAAGAGAAACGTTTTTGGAGTTCAGGATATTACAGAAACGCGGAATCGCCGGCGAACGACTAGGCGAGATCGAAACACCCCATGGGAAATTCAGGACACCCGTTTTCATGCCGGTGGGGACTCAAGGGTCTGTAAAGGCGGTAAGTCCGGATGAACTCAGGCAGACAGGAGCTGAGATCATTCTCTCCAATACGTACCACTTGTACTTGAGGCCGGGACACAAGCTCATTGAGCGCCTCGGGGGTTTGCACAGGTTTATGGGGTGGGATGGCCCGATTCTCACGGACAGCGGGGGGTTTCAGGTATACAGCCTCGCGAAGTTGCGCAATATCTCCGAGGAAGGGGTTGTTTTTCAGTCCCATCTGGACGGATCCAGGCACTCTCTTGGCCCTGAACAGGCCATGGATATCCAGCAGGCGCTTGGCTCAGACATCGTTATGTGCTTTGACGAATGTGTTTCCTATCCGGCTGAGTATAAGTATGTAGAACGGTCGGTTCAATTGACCAGCCGATGGGCGGAAAGATGTCGAAAGCATTTGAACAGTCCGGCGCAGGCGCTTTTCGGAATTGTCCAGGGAGGAACCTACCGGGATCTTAGAGAAAAAAGTGCGCAATATCTGGTGGGGCTGGGTTTCGATGGGTACGCGCTCGGCGGGCTGGCAGTGGGAGAGGATCGGGAAACGAGGCTTCGGGTTATTCGTGAAACCGTTCAAATGCTTCCCGAAGACAAGCCTGTTTACCTGATGGGCGTTGGAGCACCCGAGGATCTGGTGGAGTCAGTGGGCCTGGGGGTGGACATGTTCGACTGTGTGATGCCCACCCGGAATGCCAGGAACGGGACTCTCTTCACAACCCGCGGGCGAATAACGATCAAGAATGCCCGATACGTGGATGATGAACGGCCCGTGGATGGTCAGTGTGACTGCTACACCTGCACCCATTTTTCGCGGGCGTATTTGAGACACCTGTTTTTGGCCAGGGAACTCCTGGCCTACAGATTGAACACCATTCACAACCTGCGGTACTACATGCGCTTGATTTTAGGCTTGAGAAATGCCATAGAGGATGGGGGCCTGGATGCCTTTAAGAAGACGTTTTACGAAATGCGGGCGGAGAATGAACTAGAGTGATTTAACGATTGAATAGCCAAGCGTGCGATGAAGCATGCCAAAGTTCGGAAGCACGGGCGTTCAGCGAAACAGTGAGGAGGTCTTATCATGCATTTTTTGGCATATGCAATGGGTCAAGGTGGATCAGGAGGTGGCGGTCAGGGCGGGAGCCTTGGGGCATTTATTCCCCTGATATTAATGTTTGTGATATTCTATTTTTTGCTCATCCGTCCCCAGCAGAAGAAAGCCAAGATGCACAAGCAGATGCTTTCAGAAATAAAGAAGGGTGACCGGGTGGTGAGTTCCGGAGGCCTTCACGGTGTGGTAACAGGTATCGCTGATGATGTGGTCACGATGGAGATAGCCCCAAAAGTGAGGGTAAAGGTTTCTCGCGGTTCGATCTCAGGAATCATGAACAAAGCTTCGTAAGAAATGAGCATCAGGACCGCATTGGCTGGGAATGACTCTGGGATGGCAGGTTACCATCCATGGTTGTTCAATGGTGTCCATGCACAAATGAATTTTGGACACGAGTGAGTTTCCAGTCCAGAAACGGCATATATTTTACAAGATCGGTGAAATAACCGGATTATGCCTCTCGCGTATTAGCGGGACGCGGTGATTCTGTTGATCGGCGCTGACTTGTCCCGCGCAGCTGGAAGATTGTAAGAGACAGCCGTTTATGGATGGGGACCAAATATTTCATTCATGGGAGTAAATCACCGGTGTCAAAGAATCTGGGTATACGGGCGGGAATCGTTGCATTAGTGATTATTGTTGCGTTGATTTATCTGGTGCCTTCGTTGACAAAGAACCTGCCTCCATGGTGGTCGAATGTTCTTCCTAAGGACAAGATTCATCTGGGCCTTGATCTCCAGGGCGGTATACACCTGAACCTGGAAGTTGAGGCCATCAAGGCCGTAGAAAGTAACGTGGAGCGGGTGACGGAAGAACTCAAACCCGATCTCCGGAAGAGCAAGATCAGGTATCTTGAACTGAAACGTTTGAGCAACGATACAATTGTCCTGAAATTGATGCGAGATGAAGATGTGGCTCCCTTCCTGGAAATGTTTCGTGCCAATTATCCCGATTTTGATCCCGGGACGGCCAGTTACGAGGAAGGCAAGCCGGTATTCCACGTGACGCTTCTCTCGAAGGCACGGGAAAGGATCATGAAGATGGCCGTGGATCAGGCCCTCGAGACGATTCGCAACCGGATTGACCAGTTTGGGGTGAGCGAGCCGGACATTCGACCAGGGGAAGGGAATCGGATTCTCATTGAGCTTCCCGGTATTAAGGACCCGAAAAGGGCGATAGCGCTTATTGGAAAGACGGCTCTTCTGGAGTTCAAACTGGTTGATGAGGACCACAGCGTGGACGAGGCCCTGAAAGGCCACATTCCCCCGGGCGACGAAATCCTTTACGAAACCTCTATCGACCGGAAGACAGGTCAGAGGAGCAGGATTCCTTTTCTGCTCGAGAAACGGACCCTGCTCACCGGGGAGTATATTACCGACGCCCGGGTGCAGATTGACAGCCGGTACAATGAGCCCTATGTCTCTCTGTCATTCGATTCACGCGGCGCGAGACTTTTTGAAAACATAACGGGCCAAAATATCAAGAAAAGGCTGGCAATCGTCCTTGACAACAAGGTCTACTCGGCGCCGGTCATCCAGGATAAGATCTCCGGCGGGAGGGCCCAGATCACGGGTCGTTTCAGCATGGATGAAGCGAGGGATCTGGCCATCGTCCTCAGGGCAGGAGCCCTGCCGGCTCCTGTAAAGATCCTGGAAGAAAGGTCGGTCGGTCCTTCCCTGGGCAAGGACTCCATACAGAAAGGATTCCGGTCGGCGATCATCGGCGGCATTTTGGTCGTTCTTTTCATGGCCCTGTATTACGGCCTAAGCGGCATTATCGCGGACGCCGCCCTTGTTTTGAACGTCATCCTGATCGGGTCGGGACTCGCCTTTTTCGGCGCTACCCTTACACTGCCCGGCATCGCTGGAATTATCCTGACCATTGGTATGTCCGTTGACGCCAATGTGCTCATCTTCGAACGTATCAGAGAGGAACTTCGTCTCGGGAAAACTCCCCGGGCCTCTATCGAAGGGGGGTACGGCAAAGCTCTCGTCACTATCCTTGATGCCAATGTGACTACACTGATCGCGGCCCTTGTACTCTTTCAATTCGGTACCGGTCCGGTAAGGGGATTTGCAGTCACCCTGAGCATCGGTATCATAGCAAGTCTGTTTACGGCGATTTTTGTGACAAGGGTCGTTTTCGACTACCTGTACACGGTAAAGAGAATGAAGAAAATCAGTATTTGAGCATCATTACGAAAGGCTGGGGTACTCAATGGAATTCATTAAGCCGGATATAAACATTAATTTTGTCGGAAATCGAAAGTGGGCATTTCTTCTGTCAGGATCGCTCATTCTCGCTACGATAGTGCTCCTGGTGTGGCGCGGAGGACCCAATTACGGTGTGGATTTTACCGGCGGTGTTTTGGTTCAGGTGCGGCTGGACCAGCCCCATTCTCCCGCTGAGATCAAGGATGCCTTGAGATCGATCAATCTCCAGGACAGTATCATACAGCAGTTTGGTGAGAAATCCGCTTCCGAGTATCTCATCAGAGTAAGGAAGACCAATGTGGAATTGACCGGTCTGAGTGACCGGATAAAGAGCGCTCTGATATCCAGTTTCGGGAAGGGGGTCGATATCAGACGGGTGGAAATGGTTGGACCCAAGGTCGGGAAAGATTTGAGACAAAAGGCCCTCTTTGCCATATTCTACGCTATTCTCTTTATTGCCATATATATCTCGGGGCGGTTCGAACTCAAGTGGATAATGAGTGGGGTTATGGCACTATCTCTTGCTGCTGTGGTCTACTTGACCTCCAGCTTCGGGGTCAGCGTGACCTGGCTCATCATTATTGCCCTCCTTGTTACCCTTGGGCTGTGCTGGTTCCTGAATCTCAAATATGCCCTGGGGGCCATAATTGCCCTTATCCATGATGTTACCATCACTATAGGGGCATTCGCGTTGACGGACAGGGAGATTTCTCTTGCCATTATTGCCGCCTTCCTCACGCTCGTCGGCTATTCGCTGAATGATACAATTATCGTATTTGACCGCATCAGGGAGAATGCCAGACGGTTCCGGAGACGGCCGTTCAAGGAAGTGATGAACGAGAGCATTAATGAGACTCTGAGCAGGACTATCCTGACGTCTTCCACGACACTGGTGGTGGTGGCGGCCCTCTTCGTTTTGGGGGGCGGAGTTATCCATGATTTTGCCTTTGCCATGCTGGTGGGCATTGTTGTGGGGACGTACTCGTCCATTTTTGTGGCCAGTCCCGTCCTCCTCATCTGGGAGCGGAAATTAGAAGGCAAGCCCCGGCGAGCAAGAACAGGAGAGAAGAACAAGGTGCGGGTGAAGAGCACGTAAGCCGACTCGTGGAGCTGCACGGCATTGATCAGCAAGAGAAGGGAAAAAAGGAAAACCGGGGTTCGGCCCGGTGTTTGGATCACGGTCTTGTTTATTGCCGCTGCCCTTGGTATGAGCGGATGGCTGTATTATGGCCTCTACGTTGCCCCTCCCCAACTGAGTTCTCTCCTGCTGCAGGTAAACGGGGAAGCCAGGTCGCTGATTCCCGGCGATCAGCTTGCTCTCCACCCCAAGGATCGAGTAACGATCCTCAGAATCTCCACCAGCATTCCGTTTAACCTCGATGTTCGGTTGCTCTCCTCCGACTTTGATGCAGAAGCGCTCAGGTATCAGGAAGAAGCTTTGGTCCGCCTGCTGCCCAATCAGAACATGTTTCGCCACTATCATTTTGTGGTGAAAGTGAAATACCGGAACCGGGATCTGGGAAATATCACTGTCGATATTAAGCCGTACGTAGATGATTGGCTTGACAAAGCCAACAGGACTATCGACAAAAAACAGAGACTCGTAGTTCTTGAAGAGGCCCGTGCCATGTTCCCCGATGATGAGCGTTTAAAAAAACGATTGCTGGAGGAATACCGGGCCCAGGGAAAATGGAAAGATGTTGCCGCGATGCTTGAAAATGCCTCGGGCAATACACAGGACAAGGCGTCCCTCCTTGCCCTCCTCGAGACCTACCGGGCGGCATCCAATACAGACGGAATGATTTCGGTATTGAAGAGGCTGGTCGGGCTGGACTCCAAGGATACCGATTTGCGGCTTCAGCTGGCAGAGGCTCTTGAAAAAAAAGGAGAATTGAAATCTGCCGCAACGCAGTATGAAGCGGTTCTGAATGGAATTCCAGGAAAAGAGAAGCTCCTGATTTGCAATAAGCTGGGATATCTCTGGGCAAAGGTGGGACAATTCCAGAAAGCCATCAGTTTCTACAAAACGGCATCGGACCTGGACCCAAAGGACAGCAATCTTTTATATAACCTGGCCTATCTCTACGAAAAAACCGGGAACAAGCAAGATGCACGTCATTATCTGGAAAAAGCCCTCGCCCTCAGCCCCGCCGATTTGGACGGGCGGATGAAGCTGGCCCAGGAACTGATTGAAGGAAAAGAGTGGAAAAAGGCGGAAACAGTTCTCAACGAGATACTGAAAAAAAAGCCGAAATCCCTTCAGGCCCTCCAACTCATGGCTCAGGTCCTTGATAAAGCAGGCAGGAAGACAGCTCTGATCGATGTGTACGGCAGAATTCTTTCCATAACTCCCCGAAACGAGACAGTGATATTTAACCTGGGCGTCCTGGAGTACGAAGCAGGGAATCTGAAAAATGCCTTGCCCAGGCTGGAGGAATACCAGAAAGCTCACCCCAAGGATCTGGAGACCCGCACCACATTGTTTGATATATACAGAAGACTGAAGATGACGGACAAGAGCTATGGAGAGGCCCTGACCCTTACGGAGATGGGCACCAAGGATCTGGATACCTATCTCTATGTGGCTGATTATTTGAGTAACAAGGGTATGTACACAAAATTGATACCTGTCTTGCAGAAAGGGTTGAAACTACACCCCGATGCAGATGACCTGCGGGACTATCTCGTTGTTTGCTATCTGAAAACAGGGGCGGAAAAGAGTGCTATGACGGAGATGGAGAGAATACTCAAAGATCGCCCCAAAGATTTAGACCTGCTCTTGAATCTCGCCAGGTTGAGGGAAAAGTATGCCGACTATGCCGGTGCCTTGAAGGCCTACAAGAAGGTCATGGATTTGGCCCCGGACAATGAAGAGGCCCAAAACGCATACCTGCGCTTGAGGCTGAAAGTTTTGGAGAGTGAATAAGGTATCTGAAAGACCTCATTTTGATGTCACCGCAGGATTGATTTTTCGTTCCGGGAAGGTCCTGATCTCCAGGCGGCAAAAGGGGTCTCATTTGGCTGGAATGTGGGAGTTCCCGGGAGGAAAAAGGGAGGCAGGGGAATCACTTGAAGAATGTCTTCAAAGAGAACTGGCCGAGGAACTCGGCATTAAGATCAGGGTAGAAGGTCATTGCCTCACGGTCGACCACAGTTACGGCGATAGATGCATATCTCTTCATGTTTTCCGTTGCACCCTCCTGGAGGGAGAGCCAAAACCGTTGCAGAGTGACGGAATCAAGTGGGTTCCGCCCAAGGCGTTGGCAACCCATGAGTTCCCTCCTCCCGATAGCAAGGTGATCGCTTACCTGCAGCGGCGGAAAGTCGGTAAATAGGGTTCCTCAGAAAGAAGCCCCCTGAGCCCCGGCTGAGGCTTCCGCTTCAAGATAAGTCACATGAATGCCAGGCCCTTCTCTTCGCGGCGCAGGCGAGCCTGAGGCCGCCGGTAACAAAAAATGCCATACCCTGTACTCGATCGGGTCGGGCTTTCAGCAGGTAATACCATCCTGGTGCGTGACCTCCAAAAGCATGTCTTTGGCACGAGCAAGTTTCCAATCAAGAAAGGAGGATCAGATGTTTTACAAGAAGGAAAATGGTGGTTATAGAATCCTGGCGGAGGGGATAGAGATGAAACCCCTTACCCACGAAGAGAAAACTCTGCTCTGTGAGTTCAGGCTCGCGAAAGGAGCTTCACTCCCCCCCCACGCTCACCCCCATGAACAGGCTGGATATCTCGTCACCGGGAAAATGCGGTTTGTCATCGACGAGAAGGAATTTCAGGCTGAACCGGGAGACAGCTGGTGCATCAAAGGAGATGTGACACACAGTACAGAAGTCCTCGAAGATTCAGTTGTGGTGGAGGTTTTTTCTCCTGTAAGAACGGAATATCTGGGATAAATTCGCCAAAGAAAGGCCTTCGGCAGGCTGTGGCGGCGGGATATGAAAAGGCCGGCGGACCTTCACCGCCCATATAAAAAGCTGATGTTTTAGCGGGTCTTGCTCCCTCCTACGGCGCTCTTTTTCATGAACTCCGTAATCTCGCGCAGAAGAGCAGGGTCTCCCTGCGCGAGTTCTTTCGCCTTATTGAAATGAAATCCGGCTTTTTGCCGCTCACCAGCGGCCATGAAGTACCGCCCGAAATTGAAGTGGGCGCGCGCCAGCCTGTTCAGCCTTCCGTACGATATTCCAAGGTGATAGTAGACTTCTTTTCTTGTCGGCCTGAATGAAGCCAGCCGTCTCAGAATCTCAATAGCTTGGTCATATTCTTCCCGATCTTCGTAGGATAATGCGAGCGTGAAGAGGGCATCGGAGTCATCCCCGTTGATCTCAAGGACCTTTTTCAGGACGGTGATTGCTTCCCCGGACTTTCCCTCCAGTTGATAGAGCCTTCCCAGGGTTTTCAGGATCAAGACGGAATCGGGCTTTTCCTGGAGAGCCTTATTGAGGTGCAGTTCGGCCGACGAGTATTCGGATCTGTCCATATAGACAATGCCCAGGCCGAGATGTGGCGTGATTGTACCCGGGTGTCTTTTCAGGTCCTCCTGAAACATCCTCTCCGCCTCGTAGGAGTCAAGACAGGTTGCGAGAATAACGGTCTTGAACAGTGGGAAAAGGGCCCGAAACCGCCTGACCTGGTCACTTGGAGGGATGGGTTTATACTGCGTGGCCATGCTGTCCAGATTGGCCATTCTCTCCGAATCGGTAGGATGCGTAAGAAGGTAGGGCGGAATTTTGGACGTGTCCATCCAGTTTCCCTGGCTGATCTTCTTCAATGCCACGGTCAATGCCGAAGGAACAAAACCAGCGGCAGTAGCGTACTTGAAGCCGAGTTGATCTGCCTGGCGTTCGTCTTCACGGCTGTAGTGGAGTTGCGCCTGGATTCCCGCCGCCATGGAACCCGTGATCAGCGCGTTTGCTGCTGCGCCCCCGCCGAGAAATGCCCCCGCAAGGATCCCGGCCAATGTGGCCAGGCCGATTTTTTTATTCTGCTCGATGCTCTCTGAGAGGTGGCGAGCCGTGGAGTGTCCTATTTCATGGGCCATCACCCCTGCCAGCATGTCGCAGTTGTCCATAATCTCTATGAGGCCTGAGTAAAAGAAGATTTGGCCTCCCGGGGCGGAAAATGCATTGATGGTGTTATCTTTAATGATATGAAAGTGAAATGGAAATGGCCTTGTCTTTACTGATTGCAGAAGATATTGGCCGAGACTGTTAATATACCGGTTGGCATAATCATCGTCCAGGATAACTTCATGCTTCTGAATCTCCGCGAGGAATTTTTTCCCCAAGGCCTGTTCTTCATCAATGGACAGAGCCCGGGCATCTGAATGAAAGGGCGCGAATGGTGCCAAGAGGAGCGCCAACACCATCACCAGGATCGCCGGCAAAGGAATGTGGTTCTTGAGAATCACTGTTCGGCCTCTGCATCACCCTCGACAGCAGGCTGAATTCTGCGGGCCTCTACCCACAGGCCCTCGATGTCATAAAATTCCCGAAACGGCTGGTAAAAGATGTGGATGACCACATCACCATAATCCATCAAAATCCAGTGCCCTTCCTGCTCCCCTTCAATTCCGTACAGCTTGAATCCCATTTTCTTCATTCGCCTGGATACGTGCTGGGCGATGGCCTGCACCTGGCGACTGGAATTTCCACTGGCAATGAGAAAATAGTCGGTAATGGAACTGAGTTTCTCCACTTCCAGCAAGACAGGGGATATTGCTTTTCTTTCCCCCACCGCCTGAAGGCACAGTCTGGCCTTATCTATGGTCTTCATGAAGCGTGTAGAGCCCTTTTTCAGCAATGTAATTTCGAACCGTTTCGGGGACGAGATAGGCAATGGACTTTCCACTGCGTACCATATTGCGTATCCTTGTCCCCGAGATCTCCATCACAGTCGACGGTTGAATGATAACATGATTTCCTGAATGCATGGTATAAACATTTTTCCCCTGCTGCCTTTTTGCCGATTCATCGAGCCCCAGAATAAACCCGTCCAGAGTCTCCGGATCGTGTCCTGACCGGGGGATAAGCACAAAATGGGCATAATCGAAGAGCTTCTCATGGTCCTTCCAGGTCCTGATTTCAAAAAATGCGTCGCTGCCGATGAGAAAGAAGATTTGCGAATTCACGCCGAATCTGGATTTAAGCTCTTTCAAGGTGTCGCAGGAGTAGGATAGACCGGCTCTCCGTCCTTCGAGATCCATGGCTTCCAGCACCTCTGATTCCCGGATCGCAAGGCGGACCATGGCCAGGCGGTGGTCGAAAGAGGTGACAGGGTCGTGTGTTTTGTGGGGCGGAGAAGCTGCGGGAATAAGATACACTTTCTCAAGCCGCAGTTCCTGACCGATTTCCTCTGCAGTGCGCAGATGGCCCAGGTGGACCGGGTCAAAGGTCCCGCCCAGGATGCCGATTTTCGACGTATCCGCGGTTTTCACTGCCTTACTTGTCCCTGCCCATAGACGATGAACTTTGTGGTGGTCAACTCCTGGAGTCCCATAGGTCCAAAGGCATGCAGTTTAGAAGTGTTGATCCCGATTTCAGCTCCGAGCCCCAGTTGATTCCCATCATTGAATCGCGTGGAAGCATTGACCAGGACCACGGAAGAATCAACTTCAGCGAGGAAACGCTGAGCATGGTGGTAATCATCGGTGACGATTGCCTCTGTGTGGTTCGACCCATACCGATCAATATGGTCGAGGGCCTCATCCATACTGGAAACAATTCTCACTGCCAGGATCAGACCCAGAAATTCTTGAGGCCAGTCTGTTTCAACTGCCGGTTTCGTATCGGGAACCAGCGCCACGGTCTTCGTGCATCCCCGGATTTCCACGCCGGCCTCACGAAAACGGGTTATCATACCGGGAAGGAATTCTCCGGCGATCTTTTCATGCACGAGCATCGTCTCCATGGCATTGCAGACGCCCGGGCGCTGCACTTTCGCATTGAAACAGATCTCACTCGCCATAGTGAGGTCCGCGGAGGCGTCCACATACACGTGGCAGACCCCCTTGTAGTGTTTCAACACCGGAATGCGGGAATGACTTGCGACAAAGCGTATGAGTCCTTCGCCCCCTCTCGGAATGATGATATCTACATGATCTTCAAGGGTGAGAAGGACCTTCACAGCTTCCCTGTCGGTGGTGGGGATCACCTGGACAGCCTTCTCGGGCAGGTCGCTTTCTCGAAGGGCTTCCTCCAGGAGGCCGCCCAGGAACACGTTGGAGTGAATCGCCTCGGATCCTCCCTTTAAGATCACTGCATTCCCTGATTTCAAACAGAGGCCCGCGGCATCCACTGTCACATTGGGACGTGATTCGTAGATAAAACCGATGACGCCCAAAGGGATACGGGCCCGTCCCACTCTCAAGCCGTTCGGCCTCGTCCACATGTGCGTGACTTCTCCGACCGGGTCGGGAAGGGCGGCGACCTCGCTGAGTCCCCCGGCCATGTTCTCGATAACGGCATTATTGAGTGTGAGACGATCTATCATGGCCGCTGAAAGACCGGAGTCATATGCCGCGGCGAGGTCTTTTTGGTTTTCCTCTATGATGGCCGCACTGTTCTCGATGAGTTTTCGAGCCATGAGTTTCAGGGCAGCGTCCTTCCGGCTGCTTTGCAGTTGCCTTACTTTCCTCGCGGCCTTCTTGGCTTCTATTCCGATGGCTTCCATCATGCGCGCAATTGGCATAATCCATTTCCCTCGTTGTCGTTAGTGATGACCAGGTTGTCCCGGTTAATGACTTCATCGTCGTACTTGAATCCCAGCTTTGCCTCGATTTCTCCGGACTTGAGCCCCATTATCTTTCTGATATCGCCCGAATGATAATTCACAAGGCCTATTGCAAGTTCATTGCGCTTTTCATTAACAAGCAACACGGCATTCCCCATACTGAAGCGTCCTTCCACCGCAATAATCCCGGAAGGCAGAAGGCTCTTCCGCTGATTCATAATTGCGCGTTCGGCGCCGGCGTCTATCACAAGGGTGCCCTTTGGCGCTTTGGTAAAGGCAATCCAGTGCTTTCTGTTACAGAGGCGAGTTTCCGCAGGCATGAACAGGGTCCCTTCTTCTTTGCCCGCAAAGATGCTATTCAGTATGCCGGGCCTCAGACCGTTTGCAATGATGGAAGGAACACCCCTCATGGAGACTTTTTGGGCGGCCTTGACCTTGCTCGCCATGCCCCCGGAACCGAGAAAGCCGGGGATAGAACTTGCGCATTTCATGATATTCCGATTGAATTGTCCGACTACCCGGATAAGCGAAGCGTCTTTATTGCTGCGAGGATCCTTGTCAAAGAAGCCGTCAATGTTCGTCAGGCTCACCATGAGTTGAGCTTCGGTCATGCTGGTTACCATAGCGCTCAAATTATCATTGTCGCCGAACTTTATTTCATCCACGACAACGGTGTCGTTCTCGTTGATAATAGGAATAATATCCCAGGACAGAAGGGTGAAGAGGGTATTCCGGGCGTTCAAGTAGCGACGTCTGTTGGTGAGATCGTCCCGCGTCAGGAGTATCTGGGCCACACGTTGACCATGTTGCGCAAACGCCTCTTCATAGACCATGATGAGTCGGCTCTGCCCCAAGGCAGCGATAGCCTGCTGTTGGGAGACCGATTGGGGTCTCCGGTTGAAGCCCATTTTTCGAAGACCCGCGGCTATCGCGCCGGAGGAAATCAGCACTATCTCGATGCCCTGTTTCCGGAGATCAATCAATTGCGCTGTCAGGTCTCCAATAACCTGAAGATTCAATCCGTCCGTTGTGGTTAGAACACCGCTGCCCACTTTAATGACGGCGCGTTTGACGCTCTGCACCAATGCGCGCCGGGACATATCAGTTTTTCGTCTTGTGTTCACGGTCAGATTCTTTCTCTCCTGTGCTGCATGCGCCTTGGTGAAGAGCCTGAGTCCAAGTACCCGCTGTCAAGCAGGCAGCTCCGAATGGCCGAAGAATCGTTCGAAAAGCATCTCCTTGAACTGTTCGAGTCCCATCCCGGTCAAGGCCGATATGGGGAGCGAGATCACCTTGAGCCGATCGAGAGCCTTCCGCATCTTCTCCACATCTCTGCAGTGGCTGCCGTAGAGATCCATTTTGTTGATCAGTACCATGTGAGGTTTGTCGGCTAACGCCGGACTGTAAGCCGTCATTTCCTTGTTGAGCGCGAAGAAATCTTCGATAATGTCATTCTGAGGAGCATACGTAATATCCAGTACCTGTACGAGCAATTCCGTGCGTTCGATATGTTTCAGGAATCGATGGCCCAGGCCCATGCCCTGACTGGCGCCCTCAATAAGCCCGGGGATATCTGCGAGGACGAGGAAGTGATCGCCTTGGAGATAGAGAACTCCCAGATTGGGGACCAGGGTCGTGAACGGGTAGCTGGCAATTTTCGGACGAGCAGTCGTCAGACGGGAGAGTAGCGTGGATTTTCCTGCATTAGGGAAGCCAACGAAGCCAATATCCGCGAGAAGTTTTAGAGAGAGTTTCAGGGTTGCTTCCCGGCCCTCATTTCCGGGTTGCGCGATTCGAGGGGCCCTGCGGGTCGGTGTGGCAAAATGCTGATTGCCTTTTCCGCCCTTTCCCCCGCGAATGAGAACGATTTCCTGTTCATCATGGACGAGGTCGGCGAGAACTTGCCCGGTTTCTTTATTGAGAACAAGGGTTCCAACCGGTAAATGGATAATGAGATCTGAACCGCTCTTGCCTGATTGATTTTTGCCTTTCCCGGGTTGACCGTTTCTGGCCTTGAAAAGGGGGGATGCGCGGAGATGGGCCAGGTTTTGCAGGCGGTTTGTGGCCTTCAGGACAATATTGCCGCCGTTCCCGCCGTCACCCCCATCCGGCCCTCCCCTGGGCTTAAATCTCTCACGCCGGAAGCTGACACAACCGCTCCCTCCATTGCCAGACCTGGCCGTGATGACAGCCTCATCCAAAAAGGTCATATTTCTCTCAGGTACGGAGACGCCTTTGGCTAAGAGGCATACACGCTGACTTTCTTGCGGGCTTTGTCCATGCGTTCAAAAGCGACAATACCGTCGATTTTCGCAAAAATGGTATAATCTTTACCCAACCCGACATTGGTCCCGGGGTGAATTTTGGTGCCTTTCTGGCGCACAATAATGCTGCCTGCCCTGACCTTTTGGCCTGAAAATCGCTTGACACCATATCTTTGGCCCGCGCTGTCTCTCCCGTTCCGCGAGCTTCCGCCTGCTTTCTTATGTGCCATTTCCTGAAAACCTCATATACAAATTAACCCGACATTCCAATATCTTCAATTCTCACCAGGGAGAAAGCCTGCCGGTGTCCGTTCTTTCTCCGATACCCTTTCCTGCGTTTGTACTTGAAAACAAGGACTTTTCTGTCTCTCCCGTGGCGTACGATCTTGCCTGTCACCTTGTAGTCGCCCAGGAGCGGATTGCCGACACTTACGCCTTTTTCATCGGACGTCAACAATATAGTATCAAAAGTGACCGTGTCTCCCGCCTCGCCGGAGAGCTTTTCAAATCTTATCTCATCCCCGGGGGCAACAGTATACTGTTTTCCGCCGGTCTTGATGACTGCATACATTGCTTACTCCTTCCAAAAATTAAACTTTAATTATACTTTTCTCAGCTCTTTAGTCAAGAACAAAAACCTGATTTCTTTGAAAAAACATGGTGCCCCCGGCGTGACTCGAACACACGACATCCAGATTAGGGAGCCGTTCCGGTGGGTGTTGTTAAGGTGCTGTAATACTTTAAGTTATTGATATTTCAGGATGCGTATGGTATAAATAATATGCTCAAAACACAAGGAAAAAATAATTAGTGTCACAAGAGAATTGAAATGGTTCATCCGGTTATTGCGTACTCTGAAGTTCAAGAATTGATTGAACTACATGCGGGATAGGGCCTTTTTTCTGAGTGACTGGCGGGAGGGCGCCGTCTTTTCGTGACTTATCAGTGGGGGAACCCGC
>CAZONI010000046.1:0-28731 GCA_964581175.1 uncultured Desulfobacteraceae bacterium | reverse complement strand
TGACCTCGAATATTTCCCCGAGAATATAAGCCGTTCGATGATTGCGATCCAGACAAAGCAGCATACCCTGGGTACAGCTGATCATCATCTCTTCGGCGAGCAGGGCTATCTCCGCTTCCGAAAGAGTCCCCGGCCGGCGGCAGACTAGACCTCTGTCGATCTCCTCGGCGAATGCCTCGAAGGAAAAATATTGCCGTTCGGCCTTTCTCTTCCGGGTGGAGAGAAGGTAATTGACCGAGATCCGGTAGACCCAGGTGGTGAACGAACTCTCTCCGCGGAACGTTGCCAGATGAGTAATGATTCGTATGAGAATTTCCTGAGCGGCATCCTCAGCGTCTTCGGGATGTCCGAGCATTCTCAGTGCGAGTCCGAAGACCCGGTCCTGGATATGAAAGATTACAGCCTCCAAAGCCTCCCGGTTTCCTGCCTTCGCCTGTTCCACACGTCTCTCTATTTCAGATCCCACCGTTCCTCCCAAAAGGGTTTTTCAGCCCCTTGTTTGTTTAGACTGAATCACGCGACCCGTTGTGACCGCAAAAGACTTCGTCCGTCCAAAGAAAATGGTTGGCGGACTGGGAATCGAGACAGGAAGGTCATTCGGGCAGCGTTTTTTCGAAAGAGATGAGA
Source organism: uncultured Desulfobacteraceae bacterium (assembly GCA_964581175.1). Taxonomy (GTDB): domain Bacteria; phylum Desulfobacterota; class DSM-4660; order Desulfatiglandales; family Desulfatiglandaceae; genus B46-G9. The sequence goes on along the minus strand of CAZONI010000046.1, from coordinate 28,104 downwards.
AGGTCCTTCCGGAGAGCGTGACATGCAGTGAGCGAAACTCGCGGGCACCCCTGACACCTTGACGAACGATTTGCTCACCAGTGAAGCACGCTCTCTGGCCGAACCTCGTGACGCAAAATGTTATGTGTTAGATTTTTTGGATACTATTACGGCCCTAAATGCGTCGATGAATCCGTCAAATTCCGCTTCAGTCATTATAAGTGGTGGATCGATTCGAAATGAAGCCCCTCTATTTCCCAGGATGTATCCCTGGGCAATAAGATCACCATAGATCTCATTTGCGACATCTTTGTTCGGCAGGTCCATGGCGAACATCATTCCCCTTCCCCTGACATCAAGGACAATCTCGTTATCTACGAGGGAATCAAGTTCGGATAAGAATACAGGCCCTTTCTGTCCGGCTTTTGTGATCAGATCGTTGTTTTCAATCTCTCGTATAACCTCCCGCACAACTGCAGCTCCCAAAGGATCATTCTGATGGGACTGGGCATACTTAAGCGGTTTCATTTCCAACTCGCTCACCGTAGCTTGGTTGATTGTCGCAACACTGACCGGATATCCGTTTCCGATTCCCTTCCCAATCGCTATCAAATCAGGTTCGATATCATAGTGTTGATACCCAAACCATTTTCCGGTCCGGCCGACACCTGTCGTTACTTCGTTTGCGATTATCTTCCCGCTGTTATTGCGAATGATTTTGACTATATTCTGAATCAACGTCTTTGGTGGGAACCTCACAAAACCTGACGAACTTCCCGGTTCAAATACAAAGTCCGATATATCTTCCGGGATGTTCTGCAATGCTTCACAGGAAGGATCGCAAATGTCGTTTTCCCTGCATGCCTTACACCTCTCCCAGTTAAATATATACCAGCCCTTGGTTCTGTCGGTCACAGAAACGTATGCGCCAAGGTATGAGTCATGAAGTGTCATGGACATTTTTTTCCCGGAAAGGTGCTTTGATATCTGCCTCGATATTTCGATGGCTTCACTTCCGGAACAAAGAAAGACGCACTTCCCGTTAATAAAATTAGTGATATCCAGGATCGATTTTGATGATTCTTCAAGGATCTGATTGGAATAGCAAAACCCAGCGTGCATCAAGGAATCAATCTGCTTCGTGATGGTTCTGTTAATCTGCTCGTTTCTGTGCCCGATGGAAATGCACCAGACTCCCGATTCCAAGTCCATGAAGCGCTTTCCTTTATCATCAAACAGATACACTCCCTGACTGCCGACGATATTTGGGATCTTCAATTCATGTCCGGTGCAGCTGTAAACATGTTCCATAGTTCCCCTCTATGATATCAGATTGGTGTATTTCATGATGACAGCCGGATAGCCGGGAAATGTTGCCGTCCCCAAACCTCCTAAAACCAGCGCATCTTCGCGTCCGATCACACCGCTCGGCTATCGCCCTTCCGATGCCGTTCGCTGCGCTGGTGACTACTGCGACCTTGCCTTTAAATTCTTTCATGATATCCCCGTTTTCAAGTCCTTGGTTTTGCCAAAAGCACGCGCCTTTTTTCTATGAAGCCTCTTATGCCGGCGTGCCCAATGTGGTGCTCTCCGGCGCGGCGGAGCAGCGTCGGAAGCGGCACTTGGTTAAACCATGTTCGACGCCCTGTTTTTGCAACACATCTGAGCGTCGCTCGATATATGGTCAGGTCCTCTTGCGTCCGACGCCATTTTTGTAACCCGTTCGATTGCTTCCGGCGTTACCGAGTACGCCTTCACTGCCGAGGCGGCAAACCGTTCAACAGAGACGGGCGAGAATAAGGCACGTCCGGTCACCATTGCGAGCGGGATCAAACTCGGGAAGTCAGCGAAAACGGGCGTAAGGCATTCGCGGCTTCGTTTGTACGGGCCGCGATGGAAGGCCAGGCAAAGGGCTTCCCGAAGGACCGCCGCGCCGGAACGACGATAGGCGGCAGTGCCGAGGACAATCGCGAGCGAGCTGTGGGTGCGCACCCCTGCCTGCCCTGATGGAACCGGATCGGGATGCTCTCCAAGCGAGAGGCGAAGTTGCAACCCAGGCAAGTCAACGCCGCTCGCAGCCGCATTTGCCGGCTCCACCGTTCGTGGATTGCATTCGATGTACGCATAGTCGCGCCCGCTAAACAGATAGTCAAGCGTTATGCCGCCGTGCCAGTTCAGACGTTCGCCCAGAGCAGCGACGTCGTGCCGGACAAAAGGATGATCTACGCTTATGCGACCGGCCGCACTCGGACCGATGCCGACCGCCGTTTGAGCACTCGTATGAGCAGCGATCAGGTGCCCGCGATCGAAAAGTGCCTGCACCTGCGCGTACCGGCCCCCCTGACACGGCCTGCACCATGATCGGGCCTTCGTGCCACGAAGTCCGGAGAGCCGTGAAAGCGTCCTTCGCGTCTCCGTCATTCGACACTCGGCGCACGCCTGTTCCGGCAGTGCTGAACGGCGCCTTGAGATAGAAGGGAGGTTTCCACTTCTCGAGTTCGTCCTCAGAAGCAGCCAATCCCCATTTCGGCTGTGGAAGGCCGGCATCATCGAGCAGGCGCGCAAATTCGATCTTGCTTTCAACCTGGGAAAACGCGTGTGCCGGTGCAACCGCCACGCGCGCGCGGGGTCCCAGCAGGCTGCTGCCCGCTGCGAATAACCATGCTTGTTCATGGGTGGGCAGGAGGACATCGAAGTGCCCTTCTAAGAGTGAAGCGTTGACAGCCGCGAGGTAGCCCATAGGATCAAGCCCCGGAGCGGGAGCGTGGTGTATCCGCCTTGTCCAGCGGCTGAATCGACAAATGCATGCCGGGTTTGGGTCGACAATTACGATGTGGTGACCGGCGGGCCCCAGTACGCTGAGGAATTCACGCGCGGTCAGGCTCGAGCCTTCTGAGAATAGGATTCTAAGAGGTTTGATGGGGCTCCGATGCATAAGGTCCCGTGGAGTGATTTGTCGGTGATTCTATTTGAAGCGATCATCTGATTTTTGTTTTGAGACCCTGTCCCTGGCATGTTCAAGCCATCCCGTGCGCACTCCCTGACGATTGTCAAACTCCGGTACGTAAGGTTTGATATCGAGAAGAGGCGTGCCGTCCAGAATGTCAACATCCTTGACGTGAAGCATGCCGTTCTCGATTGCATCAAGTTGAACCAATGAGATCCCGATGGGATTGGGCCTTTTGGGAGCGCGTGTTGCGAACACTCCTCTGGACACGTTATCCAGGAAAGGAATTACTTCCAAATTGAATCCTTTGCTGAGGTGAAAAACATAGAGAAGTATGATGTGCGAGAATCCTTCGAGATCTTTCAATCCGGCTCGGAATTCTTCAAATACCTCGATTGTGCCTTTCACACCGACCGCACCGGCAGGCTGAATGGGCATACCTTCGAGTTCCAGGAAGGGCGTGTGAATGATTCCTATAGGCGTCACTTCAATCATCTTTTTTATCTCCCGAACGTTGCGCTTTACAGGCCGCGAGGTGGCGAGTGTCCCCTTTTTCGCTTAAATCCGTCCCTTTTCCTCGTTTGCTCGTGGTATGGACTATTTAACATAATCAAATCTTTTCTTGGATCTGATCAGTTTTCCATATTGTCGAATCCAGTTCAATTCTTCCGGAGTCAAGGGCCCCTGCTGCATCGCTCGTAGATTTCCCATCAGCTGCTCCCTGGTTTTCGGACCGGTCAGAACCACATGAACATGAGGATTTGACAACACGAATCTGTAGCAGAGTTCAGGCGTCAAAGGAGGTACTTGAGCCTTTTCGCTGCTGTCCGGCCAGGGGACCATTTCGATCCCTTTCACCGGGTTTATTAGCTGCTGCCACGCCAACGCCGTATAACTGACAACAGCAGGATGCCGCTTTTTTAAATGCGGGAAGATATCCTCTTCCGCTCCGGTGTGTTTGGCATTATAGCGAATCATCAGCAGGTCGAGCTCTGAATCCAGGGCCAATTGTCCGGCCCGTTTCCGGTCATGGATGCTGGTTCCGATAGCCTTAATCTTGCCTTCCTGTTTAAGCTTCAACAATGAATCGACAATCCCCTGGCTGTAAATTGAGGTGCGTCCCAGCCACCCCAGTATGAAAACATCCAGGTAATCGGTATCTAATTTTAGCAGAGCTTTTTCAACACTTCGGCGTACCTTCCGGCCAAAGAACCCCCAGCCAAGCAGTGCCACCACATTCTTCTCTCTGTCTTTTCTGATTACTTCCTTGATCCCTGCGGTGACTTTTTTAAAACTGGCGCCCCAGACCCAGTAATTGGCCCCCTGCTCCGCGGCCCATTCGACATCAGAAGAATCTATTCCGTAGTTGCCGGCAATACCCATCCTGAATACCCGTTTTTCAATCACCGGTAAAATCCTAAAGGAAAAATCACTTTGCATACTGTTGTGTTCCATAGTCACTCAGAGCTCCCAATAACTGTCCTGATTATTTCAAAATCTCAACAAAAAGGGTGGCGCTGTTCGGTTGTCAGAGCCCAACCACTTTACGCCTTTTCACCTTGAAGGCCGAGCTTTTCCTTAGTCTATGCCACCTATGAGTAATGTGCCACACATAACCGAGTATGTAATGCCTGCTTGCTCTCAGCCTACGGTTCCGTTCTCATAGGAACGCTTTCGAAACCCCAGGGAAAATCAGGTCCGATGTTCACCTTCCTTGGGCAGGGTCTCCCCCAGGAAATGGCTGACAACGGGTGGTTCGGGCCCGGTGTGAAACGCGTGAACGGTCTTTTCCAGTTCGCGGTCCGCAACGGTCACCCTTTCATGCTGCCGCAGATGCTCGATCCAGGATTCCAGCATAAAGGTTTCCAGGTATCGTCGAGGTTCGGCCGCGTCGACGAAGAGTCTCCAGCGCATGGCGCCTTCCCGAAGACGAAAGCTCCGCATCTTTTTCATAGCGAGTTTAAACGGGTGCGCCTGTGCGGGATCTATGAGATATTCGATCATGACCAAGACGGGACCTTTCTCCGGGTGCGGCTGGATCGCTGCAGCAGGCGCCGGCCAATGCATTGACGGGCTGAGGTCCAATGTCGTGACATCCGGCAAATGATAGGCGGCCGTGGCCGCGAAGCCGAGAAGGAGGGTGGCGGCTGCCGCGGCAAGCGCCAGAGGAAGTCCGAGAAATGCCGCAGCCGTTCCCCAGACAGCACTTCCAGCTGCGATGCCGCCGAAGAGCACCAGCATGTACATGGACAATGCCCGGCCTCTTACCCAGGAAGGGACGACTGTCTGAACGCTGCTGTTGAAGCTTGAAATCAATGCCAGCCAGGCCGCTCCCGCGCCGACCAGCGCCGTGCACACCACGGCGAAGATATGGACATAGGCCACCACAATCAGGGCCGCCGCAAAAACCAGCGTTCCCAGGGCGATCAGCAAGTCCGCTGAAGATTTTCGCCTCAGGCCCTGCAAAACCACTCCCCCGGCTACCGCACCTGCGCCGAAAAAAGCCAATAAATAGCCGTAGCCTTCGGAACTGAGGCCAAGTTCTTTGCGAGCGACCAGCGGTAGAAGCGCCATGAGGGCGCTGGCGCAGGTAATAAATGAGACGACGCGGATCAACACGGCGCGTAGTGCAGGGTCGTGCCGCACGTAGCGAATGCCTGTCCGGGTTGCGCCGATGATGTGCTCGGTCGGCAGAGAGCTTTCCCGCGGGGCTTGCCGCCACAAGAAGATAACCGCCATGACCCCCAGAAACGACGCGGCATTCATGAGAAAAGCCACGCCTGCGCCGAAGGCCCCGAGGACCAGACCGCCGAGCGCCGGGCCGATGGCTCGGGATGCATTAAATCCTACGCTGTTGAGCGCGACCGCGGACGGGATCTCCGGTGGCGACACCAACTCGGGCACAATCGCCTGCCAGGAAGGCGCGTTTATGGCGGCCCCGAGACCAAGCAGAAGGGTGAGGATAAGCAGCAGCCAAGGAGTGGTCAGACCGGAAAGAGTCAGCCACCCAAGGGCTGCAGCTGCGGTGAGCATCCAGCTTTGGGTGAAAAGCAGCAGCCGGCGTCGGTTGAACACATCGGCAAAAACACCGGCCGGCAGGGCGAGAAGAAAAACCGGCAAGGTGGTCGAGGTCTGAACCAGGGCAACCATCAGCGTCGAAGACGTAAGGGATGTCATCAACCAGGCCGAAGCGGTGCCCTGCATCCAGGTCCCGATGCTGGAAACAATCGTGGCGATCCACAGTGTCCGGAATACCGGCCTGAGCAGGGGGGACCATGTGGTAATATTCTCAGGGCTTGCATTCATACGTATTCACGTGAGAGGTCCGCAGGTTGACATTCATATGCTATTCGTCGCAATACGCCGACCGGCGCCGCGCGTGTGACCTCGGGCCGAAAAGCGCCGCTCCGAGCGCGGTTTTTTGCTATCCGCTGACAGGGTTATCTGCTTTTTATATCCATATATTGTCGTCGGCTGTCATTCCACCGCCGGCACCGCCGGTATTAATAGTACCGGCCGGTTCAATAAGCATTGCTTTACATTCCTTCTCGGCAAAAGGTCTATGCTCTGCGCCCTTTGGTACCACGAACAATTCGCCTGCTTTCAGCTCTACTGAACCATCTCGAAAGGCAATCGACATCTCGCCATCGAGGACCATGAAGACTTCATCCGTATCAATATGACTGTGCCATACAAATTCTCCCTGAAACTTGACGACCTTAAGGTGGTAGTCGTTCATTTGAGCGATAATTCTAGGTGCCCAATGGTCCGAAAATTTGGATAATTTCTCTTTGAGATTGATCGGTTTGAATTCCATCATCTATCCCCAATATAGGTAAGCAGATAACGATCCAAATTACTCATTCTATGAGCACCCGGGCATTGCTCAATACGACGGATCTGCAGGTTCTGGCCTGAATAACATACCCTTCACCCGATTTCCATCCTTCCGTTGTCAACGTATCACCCGGATAAACGACACCTGTAAAGCGGGCGCTGAATTCTTTCAGCCGGGTGACATCACCATCAAGCAGTTCGTTGACGATCGCGCGGGTTGCAAACCCATATGTGCAGAGGCCATGTAAAATAGGACGGTCAAAGCCGCCCCGCCTGGCTGCTTCCGGGTCGAGATGGAGCGGATTGTAGTCCCCGCTCAGGCGATAGATGACAGCCTGGTTTTCAGCGACCTTCTCGGTTATGCTGAAATCCGGTTCTCTTCCCTCGGGCGGAGGAATCCTCTCCGCCCTGGGTCCGGGATCTCCGCCAAAACCGCCGGCGTGCAGATAAAAGATGGACCATTCCGCCTCGTAGAGATTTTTTTCGTCCTCCGTTTGGCCTTTGATCCGAATCCGAAAGACGGCGCCCTTGCCTTTGTCATAGATATTCAGGACTTCGCCTACCTGAATTATCCTGCCCTGCGGTGCAAGCGGTTGTGAAAGCCGGATAATCTGTTCGCCGTGGAGCATCAGCGACCATTCAATATTATCACCGAGATACGGGAAGGCCTTCATGGCCGGCACAACACAAAAACTGGGCAAAACTTTAAGCCCGCCGGGAGCATTCTCATACACGAAGGCCAGATTTTTTTCACCGGCGCCGACGCCGATATTGTACAGCACTACGTCTTTCCAGGTGTATTCAAACACAATCGGTTCTGTTTTTGTGCCGATAACAGACAGGTCAACATTGGACATTTCAGATTGCCTTCGTAAAAGGATTGTAGGGTTTTTGTGAAAACAGGCTTTGAAAATATAACGCTGCAACAGGCTTCTGTTCCTATCCCGTCAGAATATCCATGGAATCATGCGCCATCGAACCCGTTGCTTATATTCTGCATACTCGATCGGGAATCGATTCATTAATGCCTCTTCTTCTTTTAGTGCGGTTAAGATCCAATGAATAATCGACAGCAAGGCTAAGGCAGTAGTCGTCATAACCCCGAAGGCAAGAGCAATTCCTATATTCGTGGAAACGAGACTGAGATATAAGGGATGACGAATTTTCGAAAAGACGCCGGTGGTCACGATGGCCTTTATTTGCTGCGATTTTTCATGTGCCTGTCTATGCTTCTTATGCGCCCACAGGTGAGACACATAAGCCAGGAGGATCAGAATAGCGCCCAGCATATGTGACAACGGGAAAATGGGGAATGTTTTCCAGGAAAAAACCAATCCGCATATTCCTGTTGCAACCAGAATAATCTTCTCAACCGTACCCCGATAGAAGGGATTGGACAGCAAGAACGCATTTAGGGCATTACGGCTCTTCATATCTTCTTTTTCCACTGGATTCAACGAATTGCTGTTGTCAGACTCGGACCGATGACCGCGCGAAAACGGATTTTTGCATTTCGAAGCATGCGTCTCCTTGATGGCGAACACCCAGCTTGAAAGGCGCGAATGGAGCGCAGCGGAATGAGCATCCTTCTCCAAGCTGATGTTCGACGAAACAGGTTATTATTCATAATGGGTCCACATACGAATAGCCTTAACTGTTTTGATATCATCGAGGATTTGGTAGGCCATTCTATGCTGGATATTAATTCTTCTGGAACATGCACCGGATAGATCACCAACCAATCTCTCATATGGTGGCGGTGTGCGATAGGGGTCCTCTTTAAGAATGGCTAAGAGGCGTTCAGTTTGTGGCTTCAAACCAGAACGAGAGAGTTTTTTTGCATCTTTTTTGGCTTGTTTCGTATAAACCAGACGCCAATTCACCAGTCAAGCTCCTCTTCACACTCTTCAACTGGAGTCTTCAAACCCTCACGAATGGATTCCCTCATTTGTGGGATCGATGACAGGTGCAATGTTTCTTGGATAGCTCTCCAATCTTCTTCAGACACGAGGACAGCCGAGTTTCGCTTCCCAACAATTTGGATTGGATCATGGGACTCCGCCACATCATCCACAAGGGTATAGAGTCGTTTTCTCGCCTCGGTTGCTGTAAGGGTAGACATTTTTTTTACCTCCGTACTCAAGCGTACGCCATATCGTACGTTTAAATATCAGAGGTGTCAAGTTATTAAAGGGATTTCTGATTGAAAAGGAAGCCAAGGTATTCTAGACTTACTTTTCAAGTTGTTCTATGAATACGCCATTCCTGGCTACTGTGAGGTGGATCAAATGAAGAGTAAAGTGTATTTCGTACCGGTTGAGGATGCAGAGGACATCAGTGCCGTCAACGGCAAGTTGAGGTTGCTCCTGGATGAAAGCAGGGTGCTGGTTTTTGCCGAAGAGGTCAAGAAAGTGGGCGTGAAGTTACACTTCGGAGAGGAGGGCACCGACGCTTTTGTCAGGCCCGCTCACCTGCGGCTCATTTGTGATGAGATAGCCGAGGAAGGCGCCGTCCCCTTTTTGTCGGACGCCAACACGCTTTATCGCGGCAAACGGCTCAATTCCAAGGATCATCTGGGAGTCGCCACGGCGCACGGCTTCACAAGAGAGGCTGTGGGCGCAGACATCTTCATCCCTGACGAGAACAAAAAGGAAGATGTCACGGAAGTTCAGATCGATCAGCAGTTCATCAAAACGGCCAAGGTGGGCCGCTGTTTCGTGGATGCCGATGCCTTCATTGCCGTGACGCATTTTAAGGGCCATGGCCTGACGGGTTTTGGCGGGACTCTGAAAAACATCGGCATGGGGTGCGCAACGAGGGAAGGCAAGCTGGCCCAGCACTGTGATGCGGCCCCTAATTTCTATGAAGACAAGTGCGTTGGCTGCGGTGAGTGCGAAAAAGTCTGCCCCGTAAATGCCATCTATATAGCGGACGACAGAGCGGTACTGATCAAGGAGAAGTGCATCGGGTGCGCAAGCTGCGTGGCGGCCTGTCCAAACATGGCGATTTTTATCGATTTCGGGGCAGGAGATGAGGTCCAGAAGAAGATGGTTGAGTATACCTATGCGATTCTGAAGGACAAGAAAGGCAAGGCCGGTTTCCTGAATTTTGCGTTGCGGATAAACAAGGAATGTGATTGCTGGCGTTTTGGGACCCGGCGGATTGCCCCTGATGTGGGGATTTTCGCTTCGACCGACCCGGTGGCCGTCGATAAGGCGAGCCTCGACCTCGTGAACGCCTCCTGCGGGAAAGAGATTTTCAAAGAGGTTCACCCCAAGCAGCACCATCTCCTGCAACTGGAATACGCGCAGAAGATCGGGCTGGGAAACCTCGACTACGAACTCGTAAAGGTCTGACGGGGCCGCGCTGCTCAGGGATGGAGCCATTTCTTCCGTTCCGAGGCTCCGAGCTGGTCTTTTCAGTGACTTATCAGCGTGGGATAGCTGCCCCCTCCGCATTCTCGACTTCGTCGAGCTGCGGGTTCCCCCACTGATAAGTCACGAAAAGACGGCGCCCTCTCACCAGTCACTCCAGAAAAGGCTCCCTCCCTGAGCATCCTGCGAGAAGCATCTGATGCCCCCCTCTCTGCGGGAGGAGACTCACTCGTCTGGGTTCAGCGCCGGGTTCGGCTATGTCGTCTTCCAGCGCTTAAGGTGTGGAATTGTTTTGTTCATCAATGCTCTTGCCTGCTTTTCGGTCTATCAGCCAGCCCGTTGGTGGAGTCACCCTCGGGCAGCATCTCACTCAGGACTTTGCGCTCTGCTGAAAGACATGGTCATACCAGGAGGCTTTCGAGCATATTTGCCTCTATAACCTGGGCAAAGGCATTGGAAAGCGCAGCCATGAACGCCGCATGCACCTGCCGCGCTTCGATGGCAGCCCCTCCAAATTCCAAATTTTTCGTTGCACAGGCATCCGATATCACAAGACAGCGAAATCCCAAGTCAGAAGCGGCTCTTACTGTCGTGTCGATGCACATGTGAGTCATAGCGCCGCAAATCACAACTTCCTCTATATCAAGATTTTTGAGTTGTTCATTCAAAGAAGTATCTCTGAAGGAATTTGGGAAGTGTTTTTGAATGAGATGCTCGCCCTTCTTGGGGGCCATATTTTCCTGTATCTCGACCCCATCAGTATTCGGCAAGAAAAAAGTTGCACCAGCCCTGTCTGATACATGCTGGATGTGAAAGATCGGTAAATTCCTGGCACGAAACAGCTCAAGGGCATGTCGGGCATTCTTAGCGGCTTCCTCTATGCCGGCAAGCTCCATCTTTCCACCAGAAAAATAGTCGTTTTGCATATCTACGATAATTAATGCTGGTCTCATGTCACCTCCTCAATCCTGAAAGGTGTAATGCTAAATTGAGCTTCCAGGTGAATTGGAAATATCATCCTGATACCTCGCAACTGCATCAATAATCTGATTTCTCAAGGCTTCCTTCACTGTTCTCATCCCGGTAGTTCAGCCAACACCAGGTTCAGCCGTCTTTGCCGGCTGAATCAGCCTTTCTGTCCGATTGTCTTAGGAAGCCGAACGGCAGAATGCAGGGAACCTTCTTTTTATACTCAGCATATTCGGACCCGAAAACCTCTTCCAGGTATGTTTCCTCTCTTATTACCAGCCTCCGCAATAAGAAGTACATGAAGAGTGGTGCGGTCAGCCCTATCCAGCTGTTCACCAAAAGGACCATTCCCGGTACAATAAAGACCGCCCATGAGCTATACAGAGGATGGCGGCAACATCTGAAAATACCCTGGGTCACAAGCGCATCGGCATTATATGCCCTGGTTACGGTTTTTACGGAAATGATGAAGAAAGGCACCCCGATAAGTATCAGCACAACTCCTGTGATCCCCAATAACCGATACGGTATGAAAGGAATCTGAAAAACAGGATGAAAATAGCGGCTGATTGCCAACACCAGTATTCCATAGATAACAGACAAGAAAGCAAACACCGGTCCAACCCCCCATCTACTCATCTTCTCCTGCATATCGTCTCTCTCTTAAGCGCAACCTTCAGAGGCAAAACAGATGTCCCATTATTTCCTTCCTTCGCAGCCTGGGATTTCATGGATTGCCAGGCACTCGCGGCGGCAGGTCCTCAAATCAGATCCAGATTCTCTCTTTCACCGTATCCCAGGTCTTTGTCACAAGAAAACTCTCTTCCATATTCTGAACCATCTGAACAAACCGGGCCATGGGAATGGTAAAGGTCAAAGTATCTGCCGGAACACCTGGTCGGCCTGTGTGATGTGCCCCCACTTCCGAAACTCTAGGCCTTTTTGAAACTCTTGCTGCCAATTCCAAAAAGGAGAATACCTGCACCAAGGAGGAGTAAAGTCACTGGACAGGGCAAGGGCCACCCGAAAAGCGGGTTGGGTATGCCGGCAACTATCATTATCGAGTCCACAACCAGCAACGCACCTGCTGCTATCAAAAGCCATTTTGATACAGTTAACATGGTTCGCCTCCTTTTGTTGGGGTTGCCATATTTACTACATGTACCAGGCTAATCGGGTCATTTATTCCCCATATGGCCGGCCAGATTTACCTCGAACGTTGGAAGGAACCGCCCGGGAATACTGTTCGATTCCCTCTCCTATGGACTCACGAGAACTGTCTATCCATTATGACGCGCCGGAGCAGCATTGACCAATAGGAGTATCAGCGGGAGTGAGTTTTTTTTGGAAGCCCGCTGAACCGCCTGGTTGAGCATCATGAATGATCATGCAAACGGCACGAGCCGGGTGTGTCTGTCCAGGTTTCGCTTAAGCGCCTCAATGCGGAACTCTTTTCCATGTGCCGGGTAGATAACCTGCCCATTCTCGGCAATCAGCTTCTCCCAACTCGCATAGTAATCATGCAGATTATCAATTGAAATGATGCAGTACCGCGTCCCTGCCCATTGGAGGAAGCTGGCTGCGGCATCGCCTACTATACACTGCCCGTCATCAAATACCAGGGAGATGGAGTCAATGCTGTGTCCCGGCGTCTCTATGATCTTCCCGTCCATGGCGATGCCGATGTCGTTCAGGGGCGTCTCCCCTTCAACAAGAATATCCTGCTCGCGCACTTGATAGGCAGGAAAGGTATGCGTCCACTTTTTGTCAAACCTTCCTTTCAATGAGAGCAGCAGGTTTACGCGACGGTTCACATAGCCGCTGCCGGGCAAGTGGTAATGCTTGCCTCTGCGCAGAAGGTCGGCCGCGTGGCGTGACATGACGCAATGTATGTCCTTATTGCTGCTCACTATTTTATTCAGCATTCCCGAATGATCATTATGATGATGGGTTAGAATCAGATGACTGATCTCCGACAAGCCTGTATTTATCTCATCAAGCTTTTTGCAGAACAACTCCCACTCATATTCATATCCCGTATCTACCAAGACACGTTGATCATCGGCTTCAACCAGAAAGCAATTCGTCACGCTGAGTTTGAGTCGCCGTATCTTCACCTGTCGATTCCTTCCTGTGCCATATGCCCGATGCCGGTTTGCCCGGCAGGTTCCCCGTGATATTTAATCCCATTCCTTCCGGCTCAATAATACACGGCAAGCCAAATCGTTTCGCATGTAGAATCGGTCCACTCAACGCGATGTTTTACATGAGCACCAATGTTGAAATAATCGCCCGGCTTCAGCACCACAATATCATCTTCGTTCTCAAGCTTCAGGCCCGCACTTCCTTTCACAACCAACACAAACTCGGCTTTTTCCTGATCATACCAAAACCCTTCGGGTGAAGCGTGCCCCCGCGAAACGATCCGCTCTATCTTCACATTGTCCGTTGAACATATTGTATCGAAGATTTCTTCAGGGAATTCATCCGGTATGCCTTTGAGTAACGATCCCATCTCTGCAATCCTTTATCGGCATTTAACGCTGCGGCCACAGCCCGCCAGGATTCTTGCCCCCACCCCGTTACAGATTCCCGGAAATGAGAACTTTCCCCTGGGACGTCAGGATTTCCGTCCCCGCCGAATTACTGACAGATCCCGCAAGCGAAACAATATCCCCTCTAAGCTTCTCGTTCCACACCACGTCGACGACCTCCCAGCGAAACCGCAGAACATCTCCCGGTCTCGCGGGGCCATGGAATTTCAAGGAGAACTCCAGTCCAACCATCGATGTGCTCCGGGAGAAGTAATTTGCCGCCTGCGCCAAAAGAATTGATGCACAGTGCGGCCCGCTCGCGATGATCCCTCCGAAGCGCGATGCTGCGGCAGCCACCCTGTCGTGATGCAGGGGGTTGAGATCGCCGATCAAGTGCGCAAATGCGGAGATCGTCTCTTCATCCATGGTCTCTGTGTGCTCGAAGCTCTCTCCTATATGTGCGTGCATGATTCCTTTCTTATCAGCGCTCAAAGAAAAGGCTGTTCTTGATCGGGTTTCTCCCCTCGAAAAAAATGGGTATCCCCTCCCATCCCCAGAATGAACCGGTAGATTTCCGCATCACTTGTATATGAAGATGGGGCTGGCTCGTCCAACCGGAATTGCCTGCCTGCGCGATGGGTTGTCCTTCCTTGACCATATCACCAGCTTTTACCAGCATGCTTCCCTTTTGCAAATGTCCCATCAGAACGCCGAAGTCCTTATCTGTGATCACGATGTGGTTGCCCACATTGTAAGGGGCTTTGCCGCTCCACGGGGTTTCATTCGGCCATTTGTCTTCCACATCTGAGATCTGCCCATCACACGGGCTGTAGACGGTCTGGTGGAAGACCGCGTATTTCTCGTTCTGCGTAGGCAAGAAACCATCCGCGTCATTTCTCCATCTGGTGGTCTTTGTGATATCCACCGCATATCTCATAGAGAGATTAGTCCGGGCACCTTTGTGCATTGATGCACTGTAGTGATAGTTCATAAAAGAACTGACCCTCCCGTTGCCGCCCTCAAAAACCGCATACACGCCCTTCTTGAAGGGAAACGCGAGATTGACGGGTCTCTCATCGTAGAAGCGAGACCGGATTGCTCCAAAAACAAGAAAGACGAGCACGCTCGTAACCATTACTCCGGCACCGTATCCAATCCACCCGGGAAATTGAGGCGATGTGAAGAAAGGGAGGTTCCCGACATGCATAAAAGACCAAACGAGTGCCGCCGGTGCTGCGATGAGAATCGCATAGCGCACATAGAAACTCGCGAATGCCCATGAACCCAAAAGGAAGATAAATGCCGTATACGACACGAGAACCAACCCCTGAACGATGAATGCGGCAAGACTGGCGTAATTCCTTCCCAGGGTCCATGTGAGCAAAACGAAGGGCACGATCAGATGAAGCGACGCAATTAGAATCATCGCAGTGAGGTGACTGAAACGCATGCTGTTCTCCTCATTTTTCCGCTAATCAGGTAACCGCAATGCCCCTTTTCACACCAATGAGGCGGCAATTCATTCGAGTACTCAACAAGTCGGACTCGCTGATCACCCTGGTCAATGTATTTGTGGCGCATTCCGGTCAATGGCGACTCCCATCCAATTCTTGAAAAATCGATCTTGTAAGGGACTGTCATTTGGCGATCTCATTGAGGGATAACGATCGAACTCAGCCCTACGCGTTAGCGGTCGGCTGGTTTGATGTGTAACGCGCTGATTTTATTGCCTGCATTGCGCGGCACAATTTCAACGTTCCCCGCGCCGAGAGTTTATAAGCCCATACACCAGTCCCGCGCTTGCACCAAATAGGATTCCGGCCGGCCCAGTGGTAAATATGCCCAGTAGCGGACCTTGATTTGCCTCGGGCGTAAAGACCATCGGTGCAAAAAATCCTGCTGCGAAGCCTATACCGCCGAACAGGACCGCGCCGCAGAAGATAAAGGCTGCAAGATATTTTGGCATGCCGTCCGCATGCACCCACGCATACCTTCCGGCTGCAATGGCAGCGATGAGCGGGATGAGGAAGGTCAAGCCATGAAACCCAAACAGTACCAGGACCGGTGCTGCGGTCAGAAAATATGCACCCAGGAACACTATCAACGCTAATGCGGCTCGACGAGCAGGCCTGGTTGTAGGGTTTTGTGTCATGCTTTAATCATCTCACCTGCACCCGGATGCCGGGTTGACCGGCAGGCCGCCTTGCAATTGATAACCGGTGAATTTTGTGAGAACCGCTCATGAAAGCTTCATGGACTTGGGGAATCTAAAAAGAACCTCTTCAAAATTCTTTATTCTTCCTCCCTGAAACTCAATCCCTTCTTCCTTAAGCATTCGTATTTTTTCCTGTATTGCGGCTCCCGATGTCTTCCCCTTAAAACCCCCAATCCGACCGGATGTGGCGACAACCCGGTGTCACGGAACCTCGGGCGCATAGGGGTTTCTTTTCATGGCTTGACCGACCCCCCTATATGCTTTTGTTCCCAAAGCATGGGCAATTTCTTTATACGTCGTTACACGCCCTTTAGGCACCTTCCTTAAAAGATTGTATGCTTTGTCGGAAAATGTTTTCATCTTTCCTTCCTCTATTTGATAAGTTTAAAAGTTCATAAATTATGATTAACTATAAAAATATAACGAATAGGGATAAGGTCGTGGTTCGCTTCGCTCACACAATCTATCCTTATTTATTGGGCCATTCATCAATCGGACAAGTAATACCTTACTGTAGAAACCACGCGGACCTTTTTAATATAGTGGGTCGAAGCATCTCGATCATTAATTGAAAACTGACCTTGCGAGGCATTTTTGATCTTCCCCAATTTGCTTCCCGAGTCTTTCGCAAACTTTATAGCTACCTCCCGGGCGTTATTTGTAGCCTCTTCTATCATAGCCGGTTTGATTTTATTCAGATCAGTAAACAAAAATTCCGTTTTATTCTGATAGTCTTGGCCAGAAATCGCGATCCCTTCTTTGACCAGTTCAACGACCTTCTTCATGGTCTCTCTTACAAGCGGTACATTTTTACTGTAGACCGTTACGGTTGTTGAGGCGGCAAATCTGAACCGACTCTTGCTTGCATTTGCATAATTCTGAGCTTGCCGGTCGAAAATTGCGGGTTGAGAAATTGTTATCTCATCATCCGTAAATCCATTTTTCTTCAAAAACGTCACAACCAGACCGGATTTGCTCTCAATCACAGAATACAATTTCGAAAGGTCATTATTAACTTCAGCA
This sequence comes from uncultured Desulfobacteraceae bacterium, assembly GCA_964581175.1. Classification (GTDB taxonomy): domain Bacteria; phylum Desulfobacterota; class DSM-4660; order Desulfatiglandales; family Desulfatiglandaceae; genus B46-G9. The sequence continues at coordinate 11,226 of CAZONI010000046.1, read as the reverse complement.
AATTTGACCGGCCAAATAGCAATATTTGCTTCCACCTCCCGTTCAGCAAGGCCCTTAACTGTCACAATTCTGTCCATTCCTTTAACTTTTAACGCAGCACTTGATATCAAGTACCCCAGCAGGACCAGGCCAACACATATGAAAGCCCCCAATATTGCTGCCTCAATTCTTTTATTGGAATTCATCTTATCATCCTTTCTATAGGTCAACCATAGCGGGGCCACCGCTTCAAATGTGCGAAAAACATTATACGTTATCTTTCTATCTTCTCATTCGGAGCCTTCCATGCAGGACGAATCTGGAAAATTTTTATGCCTTGGCCCTTTAATCAAAATCCGAGATCCACTTCATTTCGAATAGACGGCGACGGTCGGCGCTTCTCAATGAATGCGCAATTAAAATAGGGGTGACCCCTTTTCCACCTTTTCCATTCAGTTGTTGGCCGCCTCTTCGGCATGGAGGGCATCAAGGACTGCGCTTGGATTCCTAGATGCGACTCGCAGCAATGCCTTGGCCGGCCCTTCTGGTTTTCTTCTCCCTTGTTCCCAATTCTGTAAGGTTCGAACGCTGACCCCGATCATCAGTGCAAATTCAGTCTGTGAGACATTCAGTTTTTCTCTTACGGTTTTGATCTCAGGTGGTTTGATTTCGTACACACGAGTTGCCTTCTTGTGTCCGGCCTTGATATCGCCGGCCTCCTTAATGCTGGCGATCAGTTTGTCAAAATGCTCCCTTTTCATTCCAAAAACTCCTTTACCATCTTCCGGAGCAGCTTAAGCTGTTGCGGTGTCAGGTCTTCTTGTTCGGATAACGCTTCCCGCTTCCGGCCGCAGAATCAGTACCGACTGGAGCTGACGGTACCTCCCATCCGGAAGAAGCTCTGAGATTTCCCTTGTAAAGATGGAGGTCTCAATGAAAATCATGATGGCAGTATACGCCATTGGCGTATTTTGTCAAGGAGAGCCTGATCTGTCGCTTCTGGTCAATGCCGAGTTGCCCAACAGGTTCTCCGTGATAACGGCGGGGTATCGCTGTACTCTCCTGCCGGAATGGAGCGCAGCGGAATCCCCGTCAGGAGCAGCAACTTGTGTACGTCCGGCATACCCTTTTCTGCAACTCATGGAGACCCGGCCGGCTCCATGCACACGTCCACGTCGAAATCAACCAGATATTCTTGATCCTGATGAATATTCTGTGGTACTCAGATAGATAGCAGGGAACCTGGCCAGAGCGGGCACGGGTGAGGAGCCTGCTTTCAAGACATGACGATGGATCACACCATTACGAAATAAAGAAAAGTGGCACGTACTGGACAGGATTTGTTTCGTATCGAGCATCGGTGCCGGACAAAGGCCGGGAGAGGCACTGGGGCATACAGCGAAGCGCGGCGTATCCATTCGATTAAGGGATGAAACAGAATCCGAGCGCCTGGGAGAAGCAGGTATTGCACCGATCCCCTGGAAAGAGGTGCGTGAAAAGGGCGGTTCGGCGGCTCTTGAAGACAGTCTAGCGGCGCTCCAAGCCATTGTAGATCACGTGTATGTCCACATCGATCTTGATGTGCATGACGTCACGCTACCCCCGCGAACCATTTTACGGCCCTGACTTCGTCCAGCACCGCGATTAGACTCATGGGCCGGGAAGTTTCTCTTGACCGGGAACTGATGATTAGCGCTAGACCTCCGTAAACGTATGAAGCCGGATCCGTCCCTGCATTGGGATGGGACAGGACAGAGCATTGAATTCCTTCGTGTGAGGCTGTGATGATCCTGGTAATGAAACGGTATAAGAATTACAAGAAATGTGTCCGAATATTGACGTGCACCATTTTGCTCTTGTCCCTTTATCGATGCGGGTGGTTTGCGCCGGCCTGGAATATCCATGAAGCCGCCGGAAGAGGTGATACGCAGAAAGTCATTCATTTTCTCAATCAAGGGGCCAATATCGATGAGCAAAGTGTAGGGGTCACTCCTCTCTTGGGTGCATTGAGAAACCGCCATATCGAAACTGCAAAATACCTGATCGAGCACGGTGCGAATGTTAATTTTGTCGACCATATTTACAAGACTCCGCCGATCGTGTATGCGGCCATGTATCGTGATCTCGAACTAACGAGACTGCTGATTGAAAAACATGCAAATGTGAATGCGGCAACGGGCAAAGGCTATAGCGCGAAAGAGGGATTCACTGCTCTGATTGCAGCCGCTTATAACGGCGACGTTGAAATCGGTCGCCTGCTTTTGGAGCATGGCGCCGACCCTTATGCAAAAGCTGTTACGGGAACGACTGCGCTGATCAATGCGCAGGGACGGGGGCACAAGGCCTTTGAACAAATGCTGAGTTCATATATTGCGCCGGATCAGCGCTCAAAGAAAGAAATCGCATCGGCAAAACCGAAATCAAAACCGATCTCCGATGATGACCTTGCTGCCTACAAAAGAGCCCAGAAAGAAGGAACCATCGCAGCCTATGAGCGATACCTGGCTGAATTTCCAAAGGGCAAATTTACGGCAGAAGCGGATGCCAACCTTGATTCGCTTTACTTTAGAGCTGCAACCAGACAACGGGCCATTGAAGCGAACCAAGCCTATGTGGATAGGTTCCCAAACGGACGATATACCCATTTAGCCAGAGAGCGGCTCAACTATCTGCCGCTGATGAATGCCTGCCTGAAGCTCGATGATGATGTGATGAATCAGCATTTGGCAGCGGGCAAAACCCTTTCCGGCTATGCCGAGCCTGCCCGAATGCTCATGCGAATATTGCAGAAACAAGCCTCGAAGACCATACGCATATCTGATTTCGAAGTGGAAGGAATAAAAGGCCCTTCAAAAAACGTGCAATTGGTCGCTCTTCGCATTTTCGAGAAGCTTCTCGAGGCCGGGGCAGATCCAAATGCCTTCCACATCAAAGGTTTTGAAAAAGCCGGCCGAAAGGACCTTGGTGGTGTCGCCTACCTGTATTCCAGCGGAAATCCTGGAGATATAGTCCCGGCCGAGGGAGGCGGCATGTCTGCGCTGGAATTTGCCGAAGCCAACAATTTAGTGGAATTCAAGAACCTCCTTCCGGGTTCCCCGCCGGCCCGGCCTAAGAGCAAGTTGGTCGCCAGAGTCGTTGCCCCTGAACCCAGGAAGGCCGCGCCGGTTCAAAAAAAGCCTGACGAGATAATAAAGGTCTCACCTAAAACGAATACACTGTTGGTGACACTTGATACAACCCATTTCAAAAAGAAAGGCGACAGAAAATGCAGGGACTATAAACCTGACTATTCCAAGTATCACGCCATAGTTCATCTCGCTGCTAATGCAGCTATTGGTACTACTGAGAGGGAAGGGAAAAACACCAAGGTCTATGCCGCGAGTACGGGAGGAAAGGACCCCATTTCCGGAGAAGCAAGACGAATAGGAATTTCAATTGACGTAAATTCACTATTTCTCAATGCCAATGCTGGATCACGCGGCAATCCCTTGAAAGGGAACATGAAGGTAGGCGAGCCCGGGACCCGGATAACCTTCGGGGGTGACAAAAATCATCCGTTTGAACCCATTCCCGGATTGCGTCTCTGGAATGGTGCGATTGATATCGATCCGGAATGCGGATTGCTGATTGAAGCTGAGCGCGCAGAATAGATCATGCGAGCCGAAGCGGGATCCGGGTCCGCCAGGTTGGGCTTCAGCATGATTCTCTCTTTATCCCTCGTTATCGTTTTCATCCCGCCCAACAGGTCGATTGCCTTCCTCACTGCATAATCAATATTGCCATTCTTAATTCTCACAACGCTGACGACCCATTTGTCGACCGAAGCCAACGCGGTCGTCGGCTTTGTAGAATTGGATGTTGCAAATTCACCATCGCCAAGAATACGCTCATCCCCCCTGATAAAAAATCGAAACTCAACTTATAATCTGACGAACGTTCCCCATTCCCCGTAGGCGGCTATTTCTTGCCATCCAGCTGGAAGACGTTTCTGGTTATCTTCTCGAATCGTGCTTCCGGTAAGATTTTGCGAAGTCGAGGGACCCAGGTGGCTTCCTTACCGACTCGGTAGTGCAATTTCGGGGATTTACTCTCGATAATTCCCACAACGCAATCGGCCACGAGTGCTGGCTTAGGAGCCTTTTCCTCGTATTGGCGCGTGGCCTCAAAGGCCCGCTCTCGCCAAGAATCATAGTCGCTGATCGGCTCAACCGCATTCTGCTGGTTGTGCGTCAAATGGGTCTTAGTGGAGCCCGGTTCAACAAGCGATACGCGCACGTTGAAGGGCTTGACCTCACGCCACAGGTGTTCGGTGTATGCTTCCAACGCATACTTGCTGGCTGAGTATATCCCCCAAAATGGTGGTGCAGGGATCAACCCAGCTATTGAACTGATATTGATAATCTGACCGCTTCGCTGCTTTCGCATCATCGGGAGCACCGCTTTAACCATTCTCATTGCGCCAAAGAAATTCGTTTCAAACTGTGCCTTGGCCTCTTCAATGGAGACCTCTTCAACCGCCCCACCCAACACATAACCGGCATTGTTAACCAAGACGTCCAGCCGTTCCACCTGCGCTAATACCGCTTCCAAGCACGCCTTGACCGACTCGTCCAAACATACGTCGAGCGGCAAGACTTTCGCACCTGGCATTGACTCAACACCCCGTGGATTGCGGCTCGTTCCAAAGACGGCAAAGCCTTTTTGACCCAGTTGTCGGGCAATGCTCTGCCCGATACCTGATGAAACGCCGGTAATCAAAGCGACTTTCTGTTCGGACATAGTATGCCTCCTCTTTCCCCCTAGGAACCGTGCATGAGGCTTTCACCTCGCCCGGTTCGATCATCTCAAAAGGCAGCCCTTGGGGAGCCGTCTGGCTGTTTGACCTCCTAAGCGGTATTCGCGGGCCGGCATGGCCGCCAACAAACCGCAGCTTTGCCTGAGGCAGTCTCAGCACGAACGGCGAACCGGTGCTTTCGTCCGGAGGCTTACCACCAACGCCTAATCAGCCATCTTTTAATTCATAACCCAAGATGTGGGCCCACCCCCACAGGCATCATTCAACCTCCAATAGAGGGCGGCCGAATGCCGAAGCGAGAGAGTCTAGTATCTTTTGTTAACATGGCCCCGAGAGACCCATAATAGTGCAACAGCTAGGAGGGCCAGCTCTAAGAGCATTGGCCAATGCGCAGAAAAGCGAAATGAAACCTTGTCTGATACTCCATTTATTTTAAAAATCAAAAATATTCCAAGAGCGAATGCAAACGTTACGCCCCATCCTTCAATTGATATTGGGATCCATAACCTGCGACTAAGTGCCGTAAACCAAAATTTTTTCTCTCTTTCCATACAACCACCATTCCAATTATAGTGATTAAGATGATTAAATGATCAAAGCGATTAGAAAGACGTCATTAAATCTGCTTCTTTACCATCTCACGGATTTTGCTTACCGTTCTCCAATTACGATCAGTCATCACGACACGGAGCAATTTCTCTGCATTTCCAGCGAGCTTGGACCTGCCCACACCCTCCGGAGCATACAGATAAAACACACTATTGATCAAACGAAATCGTTCGCTATCCTTCTTAAGATTTTCAAGAGTTTTCAGATCAGGATTACGGGGTGCGGAAGCGAGAAAGCCCACGTGCAAAGACTTAGGGTCCGTTTCCGCTCCGGCGAATGGATTTTCTGAAATAGCCCTTTCGATGTCTTCCAGCTCCAGCAGCAGTACGTTGGGTTCGAATCCGCGGCGCTTTCCGATCTCACCACGTATCTTATCGGAAAGTTGCGGGGCGTCATTTTCATTGCTCAGAAACACCGCATTTCCGCTGATCACCTCTGCTTTTTCTTCGCCCGTGAGCTGGAACATAAAATCATCTGGAAACCTATCCTGGTTCCGCTTGGCTTGCTCATTGAGTCGACGTGCCGGAAGCTTCCGGATCGCCAGGGTAGCCCGAGGAGTAGAGAATCCGGCCACCATAGGCTACGACAAACCACAAGATAGACATGCCTTGGTTCTACCTTTCTCTACCTTCTCGAACGATATCTACAATTTCTTGTGTGGAGACTTTTGCTTTGATTGATGGGACATCCAATGGAGATTTAGCATTTTTCTCCGGAATCAATGCAAAGGTTCTACCGTCTTTTCTTCGGATTAGTACTTTCCCTGTACTTTCTGCCTGCTCAAGTACAGAGGCAAGTTTTTGTCTGGCTTCTGAATATGTATAGATCTGCATTTTAGACCTCCAAGGTTTGAATATTTATTTTTTTTGCCGTTGCTTTTAACTTCTTATCCAATGTCAACAGCGGGGCATTATATCTTAAAGCACAATCAAGGAGATAAGCATCGTAAGCATACATATTAGCTTTTTTTGATATTTTGAGGGAATTTATAAAATCTGGTTCAACATAACGAAGAGGTATACTTTTAAATATTGCAAAACCTTTTTCCGCTTCCTGTATTGTTATTCTTTTTTGTTTAAACATCGCGGAAAAGGCATTACCAATTTCCCAAGGAATTGAGCCTGGACCTATAAGACTATTTCCCGCCGTAATCTCGACAATGATCTCACGTTCCGGTTCCCCAACAATAACGGCTAGTAATGCTGATGTATCAATTACTATCTCCATAAATACCTCCAAGAAGCAATAATTGACAATTGTACAATAGGTTAAGGATTTGTCAACAACAAATGGTAGAATGCCGAGTTGCCCGGCAGGTTCTGCGTGATAGCGGGTGAGTTATCGTTGGGTATCGCGGAGGTTCAGCAGGTCGAACGTTTGGTTCCCGAGTCGCGAAGCGCGGTGGGAACACATAGTTCAGTCGTCTTTATCGCGTGTGGCCGTTCGTTGACTTTGTAAAATTGGATGTTGAGACTCCCTTAAGATGCTGTGTATTCTAGCAATATTATCTCAACTGAATTTTAAAAGAGCGCTGCCCAGGGAACGCGGCACGGTGTCAAAAATAGGTCGGACCCTCTTTCGACCGCCAAAAAGCAAGGACTTAGACTAATTTAAGTTAACAAGTTAAGGGCGTCCCCACGTCCCCGCGTTGCAGTCGGACCGTCGGAGCCTTACTGCAATCGCGTGGAGGAGGTGGTTGGGTCCTCTGGGTTTTTGATCCATTCCACTGCCTCATCTCGAGATAAGAACACACGGATCTCGAACGGCAGAATTGATGCCTCGGATCGGTACAATTCGAGCTGTGCCTTGTAAAACTCGCCTGCAGCGACGATAGCCGTCTTGTTCCCGATGGCGTCGCAGGGAAGGAGACTCCGGATTTCCTCTGCGATTTCCCTGAAGTGTACGAAGGGAACCTGGCTTTCTTTGGCGATAATCCAGAGGTCGGGGAAGTGCTTGCCGCGATCCCTGCGGTCGAGTTCTCGGATGATCTCCAGAATCTCAGGCTTCGATGTGTTTCCCAAGACGCGCACTTCGAAAAAACTTTCCTTCTTCTCTATCTGGTATGCCATAAGTCTTCTCACTTGGCGGCTGTCTCTTTGCCGCTTGTCTGTGCTTGGCCTAACGTTCACCGTGAGGGACGCGTTCCTCTCGACTGTGTCCAGTTGGCCTGCAAGTTTTAGCTCGCACTTCGAGGCGCTCAGCTCGTCGAGCACTTTGCTCGGTCGGTGTAGAAAGCCTGTGCTTAGCCAGCTACGTTTTTCGCGCGTGTGACTTTAACGCATGCGCGCCGCTGCCGAGCAGCGCGAGTGTGAAGCAGGCAACTGCCCAAAACACCGGATATTCATATCCGCCGCCTTTCGCAGTAAAGAGCCATCCATGAGCGCCATGACCCAGGTACGCGGCAAACAGCAAGTGCACTCCGAGGAAGATTGCGACCCATCGCGCGTAGACGCCCAGGATGAGCGCCAGCCCGCCGATCGTTTCGTACAGCATCACGACCCAGGCGAACCAGCCTGGCAAACCCAGCGAGACGAAATATTTTGCGGTGCCCGCCATCCCGAACACAAAGGCCTTGAGATACAGGCCGTGCAGAATGAACAGCAGACCCATGCTCACGCGCAGCAGCAGCGCCCCATAGGGAGCCAATTTATCGTCGAGCATGTTTTCCTCCTTTCGGTTTGAGCGCAATTCTCTTTCGTGCCATTGCTGGCCTCTTCATTGTGAGGGACCCTGAGCGGCCTAAATTCCCAAATCACTTGCGAGCAGGGCGTCAGCCCTCAAATCAAGTGCATGTGGTGGTTTCAGGCACTTCCCTTTATTATGGCCCGCCTTTATACTAACCATCCGATTTTCTTGAACCATTAACTAAATATCCCATGCTTTCAAGGTGCTTTTTAAGCTTGTCAAATCTGAAGGTCCAGAAAACCATGTGATGCGGATAATTTGTTAAATTATGCTCTATAAGCAAGCCTCTTGAGAATATCCCGTTGTATTCACGAAGTTCTTTTAACTGATCTTTTTTAAGAACATATTTTTTCAAGAAACAACTTAATTCTATAGTGTTTGGAGAGACACTTATCCTTGCAAAAGGCCACGATATATTAAAACTATCTAATCTTACACCACCTATTTGTGAAAACTTGCCAGCTTCAATCATAATTAGCACTCGCATAACGCGCAGTTCAGCCGTCTTTATCGCGTGTAACCGTTCGTTGGCTTTGTAGAATTGGATGTTGAGACTCCATTAACATGCTGTATATTCTAGCGATATTATCTCAACTAAATTTTAAAAGAGCGTCCCGCTGCGCTGCACACTGTAAAGTCCATGGGAGTCATTGTTGCCACATAATCGCGGCGCTGACCGCGCCACTTTTTGGGCCGGTCCAGCTCTTGGTTGGCTAATCACAGTTTACACATACCGCTGTACATGCTCTTTTCTGGGAAACTATTCTTGATTGTCAAACCCCTCTCTTTTTAGCCTGGACTCCAAACGAGGGCCGAGTCCCGGTTCGATGGCCTTACCCCATGCTTGACCCACCTGCATGCATGCATTCATCAGCGCAGGCATTGTTTTTATGGTCTTTTTGCCTAATGGAGTACTATAGAAGGCAATAAGACCTTTGACTTCGTTTTGAGTGAAATGCCTTGCGTATATTGGCACAATCTCCACCATGAGTTTCGGCATTTCTTCCGCAAAAACCTTGCTTATTTCATCCTTGATCGACTCCACGGCCTTCGAAGGTATCTTAGGGTTTTCCTTCATCAGAGAATCAATCACTTGGTTCGTAACCGCTACGCCCATCTGAAGTCCAAGGCCTTCGGCGCCTGTGATTTTAAGTAGCCTGACTATATCGCTTCGGAACTCCTTTGAGATCTCTTCAGCACAGGCGTAATGGACCTGCAGAAACACAAAAACAAAAACAGCCATTATACAGCCAAAGCTTTTTCTCATTCTTCCCATTTGCGCGAACATTGATTCTCCTTTCGACGCACTAATTTTCAGCCCCAAAGGAATAGCTCAGCGGCAGGGCGGTGCGGACAAGACACCTTCGTAGGCCAAATCTTTTTGCAGCAACTCGCAGCGCATCCCACCTGGGCGAAGCCCTGTCCGCCGGAGCCGGTGTTAGGCTTCGCCACCTGAAGCTAATCGACTTCCGCAAAAGCTCCAACAATAATTTTATCAATGATGCCTGGCAAGATTGGAGCAAGAATGCGTCCAAGTTTGATCTTTGGCGACATCCCCTCGCGCCTCCGTTTGGCTGCTGTCTTCAGGAGGAGTCGTGCACATGTATCTGGTGCCATTGCCGCTTGCTCATGAGAAATGATTTTGCCGTAAGGTTTTCCGTCTGCTCCGGGCGCTCTGGCGGAAATCCCAGTGGCAACCCAATCCGGATAGAACAACGTAACGCTTACACCGCTCCCTGCAAGCTCGACGCGAAGAGTGTCGAAGAAACCGACCAGGGCATGCTTGCTTGCCCCGTAGCCGCAAGCTCCGGGGGCTGCAAATATGCCCGCTCCACTGACGGTCACGACAATGCGTCCCTTCGTTGCCCGTAGATGCTGAAGTGCATAATGTGTGCAGAACACGCTTCCCCAGAAATTGACTCGCATGACCGTTTCCATAACAGAGAGGTTGGAAAGCTCATCAAAACTCGCCCGCATGCCTATTCCGGCGTTGTTGATCAGAGTGTCGATGCGACCGTACTCCTCAATGCTCCGCTCAATCAGGGCCTTGCACTGGGACGGGTCCGAGACGTCAGTGGTTACTGCAATTGCCTTCCCACCACGCTCACGGCATAGGGCAGCTACTCGTTCAATCTCGTCAGCACTACGAGCTGCAAGGACCAGCCACGCACCCTTTTCGGCGAGTTGCAACGCAAGATGACGTCCGATTCCAAGCGAAGCCCCTGTCACGATAACTGAATTCTGAAAAAACGGCTCTCGTTGCATGGTAGGATCCTCCTAGCAAAACGTGGCCTAACACGCGGTTCAGTCGTCTTTATCGCGTGTACCCGTTCGTTGGCTTTGTAGAATTGAATGTTGCAAATTCACCATTGCAAAGGATACGCTCATCTCTGCTAATAAAAAATCGAAACTCAACTTATAATCTGACTAACGTCCCCATTTCCCCTATTGCCTCATAATAGCCAAAATAAAGTTAATAAGTTAAGGGCGTCCCCTGACCCACGGGGTCTTGAAGAATTTCTTGCCAAGAAGCTTCAAAAGGGAATGTCGGCATGTTCGACTCCATATTTTTCAGCGGTTTCTTGTACAGCAAAGAGAGGCATGTTCCTCATCGTTATCGCACTATCGTGCTTCAAAACCCCTTTTATTTGATTCCATCCTCCCCCCGAATCGTCCAATCCAATCCGCGACTTTCGCGAAGCGAGATGCGATTGGCTGGTTCTTGTCCCACCCCACTCGCAAGGACCAGATCGCCAGGCGGATCAGATGTCCGTAAGCAATGCATTTGCAGTCGCCGAGAGTCGGTTTGACATGTCCAGCTCTAAGCCGGTCAAGGTCATCTTCCACAATTCCGGCCACTTCACTCGGGGTATTTGCCAGCCACTTCCGTCGCATGACTCCCGTGGCGCGGCAGACAAATATGGTGTCTATGATGGAGGAACCTGTTCCATTGATATGAATAGATGCGCCCATTTCCGCCGGGCAGGGAATCGAGGCGGAGCAGGTTAAGCCTGCATCAAGAACTGCAACAGCAACAGGGTGGTATGCATCGATGTTGTTATGATGGTAGGTGAACGCTAGCGGGGCGCCGGCCTTCAGGGCGTTTGACATACGTTGGAAAACGCTGGAAAGACCTTCTGCGAAATGTTCCAGCCCCC
>CAZONI010000045.1:0-30501 GCA_964581175.1 uncultured Desulfobacteraceae bacterium | reverse complement strand
AAGGAGCAGGCAGCCGAAAAGGAGGAAAAAGCGTCCCTGGTACATGGGATTGCGCACCAGTGCATAGGGTCCCTGGATAGCCAGCGACCGGTTCTTGTCCAGTGACCCGAAGCACCAGGCTTGGAAAAGAGCGCCGAAAAGGGTGACAAGGAATCCGGGAAGAAAGAATTCGGGTTTAATGTTCGGCACCAGCAGGACAAAAGCGGCCAGAAAAAGGGGAATCCGGATCTTCAAAAGGATCTTGCGGATGCTCTTATTGTTGAACAACGCGTGAACACGTTTCATTTCCTGGTGAATCATTCGGCGTTTTCCTTCATGGACCCGGGCCTCTGTTTTTGCCCCGGCACCATAGCACGATATTGTTATGCTCCTCAACCTTTTTCGAAAATGGGCGACAGTCCGATAGGCCGCCTATGCAAAAGGAACCAATGTGGCCTGGACGTGGGAGGCACCGCGCTTTTTCTTGACACTGGAGGGGTAAGGTTCGTACACTCCAGCCGCAGCCGAATCAAAACAATCCCGTAGCTGCCCAGGTGGCTGATGCGAAAGACATTCCTCAAAGATTTTTTGATCACGGGTCTGATCCTGCTGATTCTGACCATTATCTTCTGCGCAACGAACCTGGATATTGCCATCGAAAGCTGCTTCTATTCTCCTGAGAAAGGATGGTTCCTGAGGAACGTGAATCCATGGGATTTCCTTTACTACTACGGGAATATCCCAGGGCTTGTCCTTGCATCGGCCGGACTCATCACCTTTATTTTCAGCTTCTGCTATCGCAAGGCCGTCAAGTACCGCAGAGTTGCGTTGTTCCTCAGCCTTGCCATGGTCCTGGGCCCCGGGCTGGTGGTGAACACGACCTTCAAACACTATTGGGGAAGGCCGCGGCCCAGGCAGATCCGGGATTTTGGAGGCAGCCAGAAGTACCTTCCGGTATGGCAAAGAGGCGTCTCCGGCGAAGGGAAATCTTTTCCCTCCGGCCATGCATCGGTTGCCTTCTACCTTTTCACGCCTTTCTTCCCCCTGCGAGGCACCCGGAAAAAATGGGCCGTTCTATTCCTTTCCCTCGGGATGTCCTATGGCATATTGATGGGCTTTACCCGAATGGCCCAGGGAGGCCACTTCCCGAGCGACGTGGTATGGTCAGGCGGGTTCACGTACCTCACCGGCCTGGTACTGTCCTGCTTTTTCAAGTTTGATGAAAGAGCGGTAATCCAGGAAGTGGATGGATTAGAGGGAACGGGCTGAAGGGACAGGCCCTCCGCGTCTCCCTATTGCCATGATTATCGGTAGGCCTCTTATGACGCTTCTTCTTTCCAGCCCATGCCCAGGAACAGGGTGTATGCCCTGCTTCTCCCCGAGCGGAAATCCCTGGTGACGGTTTTGAGCCTCCTGAGCCTGTGAAACCTCTCCGAGAGGCGAGAAGGCACCTTTAAAGGGTTTCCCTTGATGATAATAAGGCAGTCCCAGCCCTTTTTGTCTGTCGGACCGGGCCAGAGTTCATACTGGGACTCGATCTTTCCGCTTTCAACCCAGCGATACACATGGGGCTTTCCAGGCAGATAAAAGGCGAGTTCGCTCGTGAGATATCGATGCCCTATGGTCATCAAGAATGTCTCCTGTGGACGCGGTAATCGAGTGCGAACAGCTGAGACCCTTTGTGCGAACCTCTCCCATCCTTCCAGCCGAATCAACGGATCCATGCGGGAACCTTCCAGGCCCGCGGTTTTCGTAACAAGGGGAGCAGAGTAGCTGAGCACGGCAAGACCAGCCCCGATCAGAATTCCCGGGATAAACGCCTTTTGCCACACGTTGAACCGGGGGAAATGATCAAAGGTTCCCGTAGCCCACGCACTTAGGAGGAGCACCCCGGCAGGATAAAACGCAGCCGGCCAATTCCCATTGATCTTCTGCCGGAACGTCATGAGCAGGAGAAAGATAAGGGGAGGGCCACTGAAGGAAAAGAGGAAGCGCTCTTTGGAACCCATGCGGGAAAAAGCGAAAAGGGAACACAGGAGCACCCCCATGAGCAGCACCCAGGTGACGGGCGACATCAGGAGCAGTTGAGTACCGAGGAAGTCCAGGAGGTTTTTCAGGAGATTTAGCGGCAGGGGGGCGGAAGGCTGGAAATGATGAGCTGTATGGTGAAAGGTTATCCAGTTGTTCTCGACATTCCAGTAAAGGGGCGGAACCAGAAAAAGAAGGGCCGCGACACTGCCGAGCCAGATCCAGGGCTTTTTGAGGAAATTGCGATATTGCGGCGACGCGATGAGGAAAAAGAGGCCGCACGCAAAGAAGACCAGGGTCATCTGCTTACTCAATGCACCCAGTCCAAGGGAAAAGATAAGCGCGATGCCCCAAACGGCTCTCCTTCTTTCTGCAGTTAAGAGCCGCCAGAAAAGGTAAAGGGAAGCACTCCAAAAAAAAAGCAGAGGAGCGTCGATGGTCAGCAGCAGATTCAGGGCGGCGTTCCCGGGGCATGCTGCCATGGCAGCGACTCCCCAGAAGGCCGTCCTCGGGCCGTGCATCCGACGCCCAAGGGAAAAAAGAAAGATCAGGGTACCGGTCCCCAGGAGAACCGCAAAAACCCTGATTCCAAAAGCGCTGTTCCCCCCGACCCAGGCCGCCAGCGCCATCAACCAGCCGATGAGCGGCGGTTTACTGAAATACCCCCAGTCGAGATGCCGGCCCCAATCCCAGTAATAGGCCTCATCGCCGGCAAGGCCGTACGGGAAAAAGGCGAGATAGAGGATCCTGAAGAGGAAAAGCAGGAAGAGACTCCTCCAGAACCAGAGATTCCAATCAATATCCTGTTGGAGATTCCGGGAAGCGTGCGTCACCGGCCCTCCTCTTGTTTCAGGGAGGCCCTTTGCCTTCTCTCGCGGGCAATAAGCTGGAGATTGCGTGCATAAATGAATACACCGGTGGCCTGGCCGACGATGAACACCGGATCTTTTCTGAAAATGGCATACGAAAGCAGGGTAATTCCTCCCGCAAGACTAAAATACCAGAACGCCAGCGGAATAACACTTCTTCCCTTCTTTTCACTGTAGAGCCATTGGATAAGAAACCGCGCGGAAAACAGGGCCTGTCCGGCGAAACCGACAATGAGCCAGATCATACTAATTTTCAATGTCCCTTTCCTCCATGATGGAAGGATATTGCATACGTCTCTGGAGCCACATGACACCAACGAGATCCGTTATTCCTACCCAGAGGCGATTTCCCACGCCATAGTGGGACCGGCCGCGAACTCGGGGCCGGTGGTTGACAATGACCGAGCGCACCTTCCCTCCGCCTCGAAGAAAAAGGGCGGGAAGGAATCGGTGCATATGGTCAAAATAGGGAAGCCGCAAAAAGGCATGTCTTGAAAAGAGTTTCAATCCGCACCCCGTATCAGGTGTATCATCTCCGAGCAATCGGCCCCGTATGCTGTTCGCAATGCGTGATGACAGCCTTTTGAGGAAAGAATCATGCCGTTCCTTTCGATGGCCGCAGATGAGCATGAGGCCCGGTGGGCTTTCAGGGCCTTCCAGAAAGGCTTTCAACCGCAGGATGTCGGCCGGATCGTTCTGACCGTCGCCGTCCAGGGTGGAAATCCAATCAGCGCGGGCAGCCGCGGCACCCGTCCATAGCGCACTGCTCTGACCGCAGCGCTTCCTGTGCCTGATTATGCGAAGCCGATTAAACTCTGAACCGATATGTTTCAGGCGGGCCGGTGTGTCGTCTGTACTCCCATCGTCGACATAAATCAGTTCATAATGCAAGACAGGATCAAGGGCACTCCTAATCTCCGTGATCAGAGGGTCGATGTTTTCTGCCTCATTGTGCACCGGTACGATCACGGAGAGGTCGAGAACGTCGTTCTTTCTTGGCATGATGTACTTTCCGGGGAATATATGTGGATCTAGGATTTTCTGAAAGAAGATGCAGCACTATGCCTTATTCATCTTCAGGGGTTTTTCGTTGAGCAGGATATCACCTTTTCCCCTTCTGATGCAATAATTCATAGAGGATAGTAGCAAAGGAACAGCGAGCTTTTTGTCTCTTCTGCCATGCCTGGGGGCTTATGTACTTTTTTCCCAATGACCATACCCCCTTTTTGGCCTCTTTTGCTTCTTTTTCTGCCTCAAAATAGAGGGCAAGATCGAGTTTCTCGGGAGATTCCCCCCGGTATGTCTCGGCGTATCCGACCCGGACTATTTCGAGGTTCACATTCTGTTTCCCAAGAAAAATCTCCCCCCAAAGGAGTCCATATCTCTTCTCGCCAAAACTCTTGAGCGAGATCGATTTGTCGAGGATGAGTTCTTCGAGATATTCCTTCGCTTCTCTGCTGAATGGCTGGGCCAGTTCGTTTTCTTCAGGACAAAGCTTGGGGGCATCAATTCCCGCCAACCGAACATTAATTTCCGTGCCATGGCCTTCGATTCTGACCGTATCACCATCAAGGACTTCCGTAACTTTGAATTGTCCTGCATACAGAGAGACGGGTGACAAAAGAAAAGCCGTGAGCAGCAGCGCAAGAAACCACGAACCCTGAGGAGCGAGGGGATGAACGTGAAAATCTGAAGAATGTGATGTTGACATGTGATACGTCTCTCCGAATGGGGCATTGCCCTTGCCTGTCACCACAATATTTTTATGCAATATGCGGGCCAAAGGTCCGCTGAAATGCCCAGGGGTTCTTGGCATCGCGAATGAGAGCAGATTTCCTTTCTCTGCTTGACTTCTAGATACTGTGCACATAGGAAAATCTGATTGTCAATTGTTTTCGTTGCAGCTGCTCAATCTCCATCCATAGACGGATTTTTTTTGCCCGAAATTCGGAAGGATACGCTATCCTGCAGCCGGATTCCAGCTTTCACAATCTCGGTACCGAACAGCCGGACTCCTTGACTCGCAACGGTTGTGGGATGCGCCTCCGCATATTCCTCTCAATCTTTTCCATCGCTCCACGGTGCCGGCGACTCGCTGCTTTGCAGCGGGTTTCCGGAAAGTCTGGGTCTTGAAAAGGATACGATTCGGGCAATTTTTGGCACTTTCATACAATTTTGGGCCGCACGGTACGTAACATTCCCCCACCTGGGGCCTAAATCTATTCTTGAATGGACCCTGTCCAGGCTGCCGGGTTCAGGCTGGTCCGGTCGATGACATCAAATCCACCGTCAAATTTTTCACCGTGCAATAAGGCGTATCGCTGTGGAAAATCGGATCGCCGGCAAGGCATTGAACGTAGGAAATAATACGCCGCAAGAAAGAGCGAACGAAGGCAAAGCAGCTTGGGCCCTGCGAGATCCCGTCATCGCGGACAGATTATCCCTCGATGGTGGATCAGCGACGGCGTGTAGTCATTGACGGCCTGGCCCATATGTGTTAATCGCTATCGCGAGGCGGATAATAAAGAGAAAGGACCAATGGGCGATTCATTTGAAAATCCGATCCGTTCTGCGTGGTACTGGGTCCCGGCTGCGGTATTTCTCTCTGCCGCAGTCCTCATACTGGCAGCGGGGTGTAACCAGAGGCTGTTCCTGGTCCTTCATCACATCGGATGGGGGGTTTCCCCGGTGGTGTGGCAGCTCGTGACTTTTCTGGGCGGAACTCTGACCGCTCTTGCCCTCCTGCTGCTTGCCGGCCGTATGCAACCGCAACTCCTCTGGAGCGCCTTCCTGGCGGGGCTGATCTCTTTCGCCTGGTCTCATGCTCTCAAGATATGGCTTGATGTTCCGCGCCCGCCGGTTGTTTTTGGGCCGGATGTGCTTCACGTGATCGGGCCGCAGCTGAAACACGGATCGTTCCCGAGCGGCCATGCGACCACGGCGTTTACCATGGCTGGCATCGTTGTGTTCGGACTGAAAAAATGGCCTTGGCGGCTCTCTCTTCTCGCCCTTGCTGCCCTGGTGGGACTCAGTCGCATCACCGTCGGCGTGCACTGGCCGCTTGATGTCCTCGTGGGGGCCGGGGGAGGCTGGCTGACCGCCGGCGCAGGCATTGAGCTGAGCAGGAAATGGCCTGCGGGCACTATGGTACGACGGGTTCTCCTGATCCTCCTGATACTGTGCGCGACCCTATTGCCGTTTATCGGCAGCCGTTATCCGGCTGCCCGCTGGCTTGCCGTGGGCATAGCCCTCATCACGGTTCCAGTGGGCTTGTTCACCCTCCGTGAGACCTGGCGCGGAAATGCCTGAGCTTTTTCCTCTTCTTTCTCCACACATATCCTGCCACCAGAAAAACGCAAAAGAGGACCAATCCGATGCTTATCCTGTGGACATTGGCCATGAGGAGGTCCTGGTTCTGGCCGAACACATACCCGGCGATGGCCAGGACGACCACCCAGATGCCGGCCCCGACCGCTGTAAAAATGCAGAAAAGGGAAAAGTTCATGTGCGCCAGGCCCGCCGGCAGGGATATGTATTGACGAATGCCGGGCAGAAGCCTGCCGACAAAGGTACTAATGTGCCCATGCTTTGCAAAAAATGTATCGGCCTTATCGAGGGCCTTCTTACTCATGAACAGGTACCGGCCGTATTTCTCAAAGAACGGCCGCCCGAATTGAATGGCCAGCCAGTAATTAAAGACAGCGCCCAGGAGACTCCCTCCCACGCCGCAGAGAACGACCAGCCACAGGGACATATCCCCTTTGGCTGCCAGGTATCCGGCAGGCGCGATCACGACCTCGCTCGGGAAGGGAAAGAAGGATGATTCCAGAAACATGAGAGCGACAATGCCTGGATATCCCCAGTGGGCGACTGTTTGCACGATCCAAGTAATGGCTTGGTGGAACACGATATGTCTTCCCCTGTGACATGGATTGTCCGGTGGATGGAGATTGCTATCAGCATTCAATAGGACAAAAGTGACGCCATGTCAACAAAGGAAGAACCCTGGACTTTTCTTCCTGAGCCGGATCATCTACAATGGAAGCCAGCCGGCTGTTTCTGACAAATACCTTGAGTGAAAGGAGTGCGCGATGAGAACGCTCATTACAGGGAACCTTCCGGAAGAAGTCCTTGGTCTGATTCGCAGAGAGCATGAAGTTGAGGCTCATCAGGAAAATCGACCGCTTGAACGTGAGCGCCTGCTGGAAATGGTAGGAGACAAGGAAGGACTCCTCTGCATGATCACGGATCGAGTGGATGAAGAGCTTTTGGAAGCGGGGCCGAAGCTCCAAATGATTGCCAACTTCGGAGTGGGGTTTGACAACATCGATGTTGCTGCTGCGTCGAGGAGGAATATTCCTGTTTCAAATACCCCGGGAGTCCTCACGGATGCCACAGCGGACCTGACTTTTGCCCTCATGCTCGCTGTGGCCAGGCGGATGCTGGAAGGTGATAGGATCGCCCGGGCAGGTGCGTTTCGATTCTGGGCTCCCATGCATTTCCTCGGGCATGAGGTTTCCGGAAAGACCTTGGGAATTATTGGCCTCGGGAGAATCGGAAAAGCTCTGGCCAGGCGGGCAAGGGGGTTTGACATGACGGTTTTGTACCACAATCGCCGGAGGCTCTCCGCAGAGGAGGAAAAGAGCTTGGGAGTATCCTACGGTGATTTTGCGACGGTGCTCTCTCGTGCGGACTTTGTGAGCTTGCATGTTCCGCTGACTCCTGACACACACCATCTCGTGGGACGAAAAGAGCTGATGGCGATGCGAACGTCTGCTTATCTGATCAATACCTCCCGAGGACCTGTGGTGGAAGAACAGGCACTGCTCGAAGCACTGAAGGAGGGCGCCATTGCGGGAGCCGGGCTGGACGTGTATGAAAAGGAACCGGACCTCACTCCTGGGCTGGAGGAACTCCATAATGTTGTCCTGCTTCCGCACATCGGGAGCGCGACCGTTGAGACGAGGACCAAAATGGGGCTCAAGGCCGCGAAGAACCTCCTGGCGGGACTGAGAGGCAAGAAACCACCCGATTGTCTGAACTGGGACAATGTTCAGGCTGCCATGCCCGGACAAAATGGCCCTCCGACAAATAAGGCCTGAGAGAACACTCTGCCAGGATGGTTCGCATTTGCTGTGGAATAGGGCCTCGTTGGAATCGATTGCTATGGTGAAGAAGGGAAACGAAGCGCGTCCGGAGAGGTGTCACGGTGGCCCTGGAGCAGGAGAGCAGTACTGCTGAACAATACTTGGATGAATGACAAAGGAGGATTTCAGAATGACGACCATTCAACCAAAGGGGGAGAAGGTGAGGCAGGCCGTCAAATGGATCTCTGAAAAACGAAAGGAAGATGACCAGGCTTCTCTTTCCCGGCTGATTGCGGAAGCGGCGACAAGATTCAATCTTTCGCCGAAAGATGAGGCCTTTCTTAGATCCTTTTATGAGCAGGATGTGTCCCAACCGTGATGCCTGGGGGCTTATATCCTGACAATATCTTCTTCGACCATCTGGGAAAGGAGCAGTTTCGTGACCCGGACAAGTGCCCAGAGCACCGGAAAGACGCAGGCAAGTCCCGCAAGAATCGGCATCCAGAATCCTGGTTGAGGGGCTGACTTTACCCCGACGACTATGGAGAGTACTGAGACGAAGGAGAGATAGCCCGCCAGGAGAAAACAGGCGCCCATGACGAGCCACAGGCATATTTTCCTGAATGAGGCTTCCTCGCGGGTTCTCATTTTTTTATTTCCTCGAGTTTCCGGCTGAGAAACCGGATCTGCTTTCGCATCTGTGTGTCGGTCTTTATCTTGCGATCAATGACTTCGGCTGCGTACAGGGTGGTGGAATGGGTTCTCCTGACGGAACTGGCAATATTTTCGAGCGTTTCATCAGTATGCTGCCTGCAGAGATAGAGGTAGACGTTTCGGGGATAGGCATGGATCTTCTTTCTCGAATTGGATCGTAGCAGTTCAGGTTCAATTTTGTAATACCTGCAGATCAGCTTTTCTATGTCCTGAAGGCCGATAGTCCGCTCATGGGAAACGAGACACCTGAGGACTTCCTTTGCAAGATCCATGTCAATTCTCGCCTTGAGGAGTTCACTCTTGGCCTTGAGGCATTTGAGGGCACTTTCCATTTGGCGCACGTCGTTGTTCAGATTGTGCGCCAAGAGAGAAAGAATATCGTCTGAAAGGACCACGCTTAGCTCCAAGGCCTTTCTTCTGAGGATCTTCACGCGTGTCTCGTAGTCCGGCTTGCCGATAGAGGTGATCAGCCCTGAAGTAAGGCGAGAAGTCAATTCCTTGGACATACGGGGTATGTCTTTCGGAGCCAGGGAGCTCGTAAAAATAATCTTCTTGTTCTCATTGGCCAAGACATCGAGGGTGTAGCCAAGCTCAAGTTGGGTTTTTTCCTTTCCGCTCAGAAAATGAACCTCTTCCAGAAGAAGAACGTCACAGGAGTGCCGATATTTGTTCTTGAATGATTCAATGCGGCCCTGTTTCAGTGAATAGATCATCTCGTTGGTGAAATCTTCAGCAGTAATGTAATAAATCCTGCTGGAGGGATTCTGATTCAGAATGGCATTGCCCACAGCCTGGGAAAGGTGGCTTTTCCCCAGGCCCGTGTTGGCGAGCATGAGGAGGGAATGGTAGTTCCATGCGCCTCCTTCGGCCAGTGCTTTTGAGGCTGAATAGGCGAATTCATTGGAGCACCCGACCACAAAGCGGTCGAAGGTATAGTCTGTGTTGAGATTCCTGTGGCGTTTCTTTTCCTTCCCCGGCACGTCCAGGAGCATGAGCTGGCCCGCATTTGCCACGTGAGGGGGCGGCAGGATCTTCCGCTTCAGAGGTTCCACCTTGAATCCGATTGCACACTCTGTCCCAACCACGGAGCGGAGTCTTGTCCGGATCAGGTCTGCATAATTTTCAGCAACCCACTTCTTTGAGAATTTGTTTGGACAGGCCAGCACGATTGTTCCGTCTGTTTGCTCCGAGAACATCAACGGTTTGATCCAGAGAGAGAAGCTTGATTGGGATAATTCCAACTTGATTTGTTCCTTCACTCTCTCCCAGATGGCTTCCATACAATAAGACTCCCTTGAGCTTCCTGATGATGTGTATTTGGTTGGTCTTCGAAACTGAAAACGGGTTTTACTCAAATCCCGGCTGACTGTCAAAAGGTATTGAGAAGAGCCACAATTTAGGTTGACTCTCCTTTTTGACAGATGATAACATACAAATATTACAGGCTAATTTTCCGGCTTTTGTGTAACTACTTGTTTGACATAGACAAATCAGGCCCATAAATTTACCCCTGAATCCGATACGTTAACGAGAAAAGCACCTTTGTGCAAAAATAATTTCACATTTTAGATCTCGGCTTTTCTCCGCAAATCAACGTTTTTTGGCGAATTTCAAATTTATCCGTTCATTTTTTCTGGCTCACCAGAGGATTCTTTGAGCCTCAGAGGGTCAGGCAAAGATTTTGCATTTCCCTTGAACCATGTTTAATCAAAAGACAATTCTCCGGGAGAATCATGGCCGGAAAACTCGCCGGCGGTTTTTCCCAGAGATAATTTTTTTTAAAAAAATCATCCGGGAGTGGGAAAAAAATGGGAAAAAAGAGGATCGTGATCTTGGCCGGTGGCTGGTCGGGAGAGAGAGAGGTGTCGCTCGGGAGCGGCCAAGCAGTCTATCAGGCGCTCGACAAGGAGAGATACGATGTAGAGCTCTGTGATCCGAAAGAACACCTTGGAACCCTGCTGGAGAAAAAGGGAGACATTGACCTCGCCTTTATCCTGCTTCATGGGAAGATGGGTGAGGATGGGCGTATACAGGGTTTCCTCGATCTCCTTGGCATTCCTTACGTGGGATCAGGGGTCCTGTCAAGCTCAATGGCTCTGAACAAGAAGATAACCAAGTATCTGTACCAGCGTGTCGGATTGAAAGTGCCGGAATACCAAATCCTGACGCGCGGAGAAAAAATAGAGTGCCGCGCATGCCTGAAAAGATTTGGCGGGAGAGTGGTTGTGAAACCCGTAGCCGAGGGATCCAGCCTGGGGATCTCCATTTGCAGTTCGGAAGAGGCCCTTCTGGCAGGGGTGAAAAATGCGTTTCGCTACGATGATGAGATCCTGCTGGAAGCATATATTGAGGGGCGTGAGATGACCTGCTGCGTAACAGGAAACCAGGAACTTGATGTGCTGCCGCTCATAGAGATTGTCCCCGGTGCTTCCTATGATTTTTTTGACTATGAGGCAAAATATACCTC
The DNA here is from genome assembly GCA_964581175.1 of uncultured Desulfobacteraceae bacterium. Lineage (GTDB taxonomy): Bacteria > Desulfobacterota > DSM-4660 > Desulfatiglandales > Desulfatiglandaceae > B46-G9. Next base: position 19,357 of record CAZONI010000045.1, on the reverse strand, counting down.
CGGTGCCACGAATGAAATATGTCCCGCAGACGTGGATGAACTGCTTGCCGACAGGCTCGGAGATTGCGCCAAGGCAGCGCATCATGCCCTGCAATGCCGGGCATGGAGCAGGACCGATATGATTGTCCGGGGTGATGATATTTTCATGCTCGAAACGAATACTATTCCGGGCATGACCGAAAACAGCCTTTTTCCCCGGTCCGCAAGAGCAGCGGGTCTTCCCATGTCAGCCCTTCTCGATCGGTTAATCGACCTGTCGCTCCCATCAACATATCCTAGGTAGCTGGGCTCCGGTCATGGTGGAAACGATTCGGGTTCCACCAACCTGGGTCCTCAAAAGGACCCTTCCTCGCGGACCCTCCAGAACCTCTCCTATCAAGGCCGCTGAGGCACCGTATCGATGCTGTTTCATGGCCTTCAGCACCGGCCGGGCATGCTCCTTGGGGAGTATGATGAGGCACTTCCCCTCGTTGGCCACGTAGAGAGGATCCAGCCCGAGCATTTCACAGGCGGATCGCACCGGTGCTGATATGGGGACTTCTCCCTCGTAGAGCTGAATAGCAACACCCGACCGGCTTGCTATTTCATTCAGAGCGGTGGCTACTCCTCCCCGCGTTGGGTCCCGCAGCACGTGCACATCGGGACACGCGTCGAGGATGGCGGCCACCAGTTCGTTGAGAGGGGCGGAATCGCTCAGCGGCGAGGATTGGAACCGCAGTCCTTCCCTCTGGGTTAAAATGGAAATACCGTGATCGGCGATGGTCCCATTGATAACTACCAGATCACCCGGCCGGGCATTCGCGGCGCTCACATTGATCGTATCAGGGATCACGCCCACACCCGAGGTATTAATGAATATCTTGTCGGCGTGACCTTTTGAGACCACTTTTGTGTCTCCTGCCACGACCTTGATGCCGCTTTCTTGGCTTGCTCGAGCGACACCTCCCATAACCCTTCGCAGATCCTCAAAGGGCAGGCCCTCTTCGAGAATAAGGCCAAGGGTCAGGTAAAGCGGTCGCGCGCCCTGCATGGAAAGGTCATTTACCGTTCCGTGAACGGCAAGGCTTCCTATATTGCCACCCGGGAAAAAAATGGGGTCGACCACGTAACTGTCCGTGGTGATTGCCACCCTGCCTCCGTTCAGCGATACAACAGCGCTGTCATCCAATTCACGGAGATAGGGATTGTCGAGGAGAGGGAGAAAGACCTTTTCTACCAGCTCGGCGGAAGCCTCTCCTCCACTCCCATGGTCAAGCGCAATACGTTCCGAGTTCATACGTGCACTCCGTTGGCATTCATGTCTAGGCGGCCTGAGTATGGCACAAGAAACGACCAAAGTAAAGACCTCCGGTTGATTGAGGATACCTCTCTTCTTGGCTACTTTATATAGATAATTCAATAAGATACTGTTTTTGCCGTGGCGTGAAAGATCTTTTATGAAATGATTGCCAAATGTTTCACGTGAAACATTTGTCGTCCGAAGCATTTCCTGGTCCCATTTCTGTTTCCACTTCACCTCCGGAATCGTGTGATGATTTCTCTTCTTCGTTTGCGTATCTCCGTCTCCGCTCCGAGCGAAAGCCGATGGTCAGGAGAAGCGAAACGCTCTACCCTCTGTGGCGAATTGATGCCAGATGAGATACGTCACGGGAGCTATGGATAACACTATGCAGCTTCCTCCCTGAGCAGCCTTTGGGGGGCCGCCTGAGGCTTCCTGCCCTGCGGGAGGACACTCGCTGATAACCCAGGGCTTGCAATGTTTCACGTGAAACATTTTTGCCTTTTCAATCCGTGCGGATTGTGTTAACAAGCTGGCTCGGCCACACGATTGCGAATATGTCGTCCATTTCTTTGTTGAAACCTTCGAGAATTATGGGTTCTGTCATTGTTGTCGCCAACCAGAAAGGCGGCGTGGGAAAAACCACCACTGCCGTCAACCTCGCTGCTTCCCTTGCCGCGGCTGAAAAAAGGGCACTCCTTGTTGATTGCGACCCGCAGGGAAATGCCACTACCGGTATCGGTATTGATAGAAATTCTCTGACAAAGGGCCTTTATGAACTCCTTCTCGAATCGGCGTCTGAACAGGAAGTTCTGCTGGAGACTGTTTTGCCGGGCCTCAGCGTGATCGGGGCTTCGGCCAGGCTTGTCGGAGCGGAGGTGGAAATGGCCCAACTCGAGAACAGAGAGTTCCTCCTCCGACAGCAGCTCGGTCTCATCCGGGAGCAGTACGATTGCATCTTATTGGACTGTCCCCCTTCCCTGGGATTCTTGACGGTAAATGCCCTTGTGGCGGCAGACGCAATTCTTGTTCCCCTGCAATGTGAATACTATGCCCTTGAAGGTCTCTCACAGCTCTTGAAGACGGTGAAGGCGATCAAAAAGAGACTCAATCCCGCCCTTGTCCTTGCCGGGATATTGCTCACAATGTATGATCGGAGAAACAATCTCTCCCAGCAAGTGGCCGAGGAAGTGAAGGCCCATTTCAAGAATGCGGTCTTTCGGACCGTCATCCCGCGCAATGTCAGGCTGAGCGAAGCACCCAGCCATGGGAAACCCATATTGTTGTATGACATTCGTTCGACAGGGGCGCAGAGCTACCTGGCTCTCGCAAAGGAATTCATTGAAAGAGGAGTCATATAATATGGCAAAGAGAAAGGCGCTGGGGAAAGGGCTGTCAGCGCTCATTCCTGACGGCACGACTTTTGATGAAGCAGATGGCGTGTTTTTTCAGTGTCCTATCGAGGCCATCGCACCGAATCCCTTCCAGCCGAGGCAGAGCTTCCAGTCCGATGAACTCAGGGAAATGGCGGATTCCATAAAAGAGAAAGGGATAATTACCCCGCTTCTGGTCAGCCGGGCCGGAGGGGGTTACCAGCTGATAGCCGGCGAGAGAAGATGGCGTGCGGCCCAGATTGCAGGGTTAGAGCGTGTTCCGGTGGTAGTTCGAGACGCAACGCCGGTGGAGTCGCTGGAGTTGGCCCTTATCGAGAATATCCACAGGAAGGATCTGAACCCCATCGAAGAGGCCATCGCGTATAGCAAACTGATTGAGGACCTGGGAGTCACCCAGCAAATTCTAGCCAAGAGACTGGGAAAAGATCGGTCCACGGTGACAAACCTGCTGCGCTTGCTGAAACTGCCCCTCCAGATCCAGCAGGACCTCATTGATGGACACATTACAATGGGCCATGCACGGGTGCTGGTGGGCATAAGAAACATAGGCGATCAGCAGGCCCTCAGGAGAAAGATTCTGAAGGAAGGCCTGTCAGTTCGCCAGCTCGAAAACATCGTCAAACATCGCTCCGGCAAAAGAAACGAACGAGGCAAGAACCGGGAGGCTGATTCCTTTTTTGAGTCCCTGGAGAATGACCTGAAGACATCCCTGGGTACGAAAGTCTCGTTGAAGAGAAAGGGGCGGGAAGGAAAAATCATCATCTATTTCTATTCTGATGAGGAACTCGATCGACTCGTGGAGAGGTTGGGCTGATCAGCTCCTTTTCTCCAGCCGTGTTCCTGGCCCCGGGCAAGGCGGACAATATTGTCCCGGTGCTTCAAAAATATCAATGAGGCGATCACGAGTGCCCCTATCCCGATGGGAATCGGTTTACCGAAGAGGGTGACCAGAACCGACAAGGAAAATGCGGAAACCATGGAACCCAGTGAGACATATTTCCACTTGTATACCACCAGCACGAACAGAAGGAGGGCTATCAGGCAGGGAACGGGAGAGATCGCCAGGTAAATGCCGAGAGCGGTGGCAACTCCTTTGCCGCCTCTGAACTTTTGGAACACGGAGAATTGATGCCCCAGGAGTGAAGCTGTGGCGATCGCGGACAGTCCCCAGGAAAACATGATGTCCGGATGCGACAGATATCGACCGGCGAGAAACGCGGGCAGAAAACCCTTCAGACAGTCGAGGACCAGAGTCACCACACCCCATTTAAGTCCCAGTTCCCGTGACACATTGGTGGCCCCGATATTTCCACTCCCGCGGTCGGTGATATCAATGCCGGCGACCTTCCGAGCAACGATCTTTCCGCAAGGGATGGAAGCCAGTAGGTATGCTGCAAGGGAAAAGACGACCCAATAGTAAATCATGTGTCTTCCTCTGAAAAATAATTGCCAATTGCTTCCTTCTGTCGGATAATAAAGATAGCGGGTTTTTCTCTGGGAATCAATGATATAGTGCAGGAGTGCTAGAGTGAAAGTAATGGTTATGGATGGACAGGGAGGCGGGATTGGGGCCACGCTGATCAAAGGATTACGCGAAACCATGGGAAACGACTTGGAGATTCTGGCCTTGGGAACCAATTCCATTGCCACATCCCGCATGATGAAAGCAGGGGCCAACAAGGGAGCGACCGGGGAAAACGCCATTGTTCGGACCAGCCGATCGGTCGATTTCATTATCGGCCCGCTGGCTGTTCTCATGGCCAACACCATGATGGGCGAGGTTACGCCTGGGATGGCTGAAGCGGTCAGTTCAAGTCCTGCCAGGAAAGTGATTATCCCGTTGACCCAGGAGCGTGTACGCGTTGTAGGCCTAACGGACGAACCCCTTCCCCACCTTGTAGACCAGGTGGTAAAACTTATAGAGGAGGAATACAGAAATGTGTGAATCAACGGCCTATGTCCTGAAAAACGGGAAGGAGGAAGTCATCCTGGAGAATGTGGATTATCTGGAGAATCAGGAAGGACGAGTGAAGATGGTAAATCTTTTTGGCGAAGAGAAGGTTGTCGACGGGCGGGTGAAGAGCCTCTCCCTGGTGGATCATAAGATCATCCTCGAAGCCTCTTGAATGCGATAATCCCACACCGCTCAGAGTTCAACGTCCCACGCAGACATGAAATCGGAGGTGCACCATGGTGAAAAAATTTGTCGAGAAAGTACATTGGTTGGGACACGATTCTTTTCGCATTGACGGAACCAAGACGATCTATTTCGACCCCTTCCAGATCGGGGAAGGCCCCGAGGCAGATCTGATCCTTATTTCCCATGATCATTTCGACCACTGTTCTCCCGAGGATGTGGACAAGATCAGAAAGGAGAACACGATCATCATAACCGAAAAGGATTCCGCAGGGAAATTCAAGGGGGATGTTCGAATTCTAAGCCCCGGTGAAAAAACAGAGGTGGAAGGAATACAAATCGAAGCGGTTCCCGCCTACAATACGGACAAGGACTTTCACCCGCGAAAGAACGGGTGGCTCGGGTTCATAGTGGATATGGATGGGGCTAGGATATACCACGCCGGGGACACTGATTTCATTCCCGAGATGAAGGAAATGAGCGTGGATATTGCCCTCTTGCCGGTTTCCGGGACCTACGTCATGACCGCAGAGCAGGCCGTGGCTGCGGCACGGGCTATCAGGCCGAAAATTGCTATCCCCATGCACTATGGAGCAATCGTCGGCGGGGAACGGGATGCCGTTTCCTTTCAAACGGCTCTGGCCGGGACGGTGCAAGTCACACTGCTTCAAAAAGAGTAGATTGATGCTGCGGAAACGGGGTCTTTTCGGGCGCTGATTTGCATCAGACCTGGGAGGGCCCCGTTTCAACGGGACCTCCTCCGACCTTTCCCGGCAGTTCCAGATAGAATTGCCCCTCCGTTTTTCTTCCGCGTTTGAAGCACCCTTCGGCATATATGCGACACTTCCTCTTGAGTTCCTTCAACGTCGCCTCTTCTTGGCGCAACGTCAGGATATTTCGATGCAGCAGGTTTACCAGGGAGCGAATCCTGAAGCGGTCCATGGCCGGGAATCGGCGTGATAGCTGGTCGGCATGCCCGCCGGTCTTCACGATGAGTGGACGATCGATGAGTGGAATGGGATACCGTGAAGCGATTCGAAGCCAGAGATCGTAATCCTCGCAGGCGGGGAGTGTTTCATCGAAAAGCCCTGTTTCGTCAAGGAGAGACCTGCTGATCATGACCGCGGAAGGACTCACAAGACACATCCTGAGGGATGGCAAGAAGATGTCCCCGGACGGCTTTCGATGGTTTTTTCCCGGATTTACCCGGCGACCACGTCGGACCCATAATTCTTCTGTCTGGCAGATGCGAAATCCGGGATTGTGCCGAAAAAAGCCCATCTGAGTGGACAGCTTTTCCGGCAGCCAGTAATCATCAGAATCAAGGAAAGCAACGAAAGGAGCTGTGCTCATCCTGATACCGGCATTCCGCGCCGCGGAAATCCCGAGGTTGGATCCAAGAGGAAGGTATTTTATCCTTGACCCGAACTGCAGCACCACGTCCGGCGTGAAATCAGTGGAACCGTCGTCCACCACGAGGATTTCGTACCTTTTATAAGTCTGAAAAAGTACGGAAGAAACGGCCCGTCCCACCAGGTGTGCCCTGTTGAACGTGGGAATGATGACCGTGACCATACTCATTGAAGGATCTGCCAGATGACGGCAAGGGCGCCGGCCAGCAGAAAGTTGCAGTCCACCAGGGCCTCCAGCTTCAACCCGGGATAGATCCATTGCTTTTCATACGCCGTCAGGCAGAGATAGATACCGAAAACGCACAGCAGCAGCGGATAAGAAACGGGTTTCATCCACTCGAGCAGCGGGGCGAAAACAAAAATGGATGCAGCCAGGAGAAGGGCGCCTTTGATGATGAAAGAGGTCTTCCTGATACCGATGGTAAGCGGAAGGGTTTCCTTCCCTACGATGAGGTCACCCTGTAACTCTAATATATCGAAAAATGCTGACCTGGAGTAACTGAGGAGAAAGATAATCAACGAGGTGGTGATGAAGAAGGCCCAGTGCCACGGCTCACTATTGAGCCTCGGGAGCACCGAAATGACGGCGACCCAGGCGAGCGATTGGGAGAGAGTCTTTGACCCCGGAATATCTTTGATTTTGGCATACGCGTACCTCTTCCGAATTCGGGAAGGAATCAGGGGCACACTGTACAGCATCCCCAGGAAACTGAATCCGAACAGGGCAAGAAAGGTGGTTTTCCCCACGCCATAGGCAAGAAGCAGTGCCAAGGAAATGCCACACAGGCCGGTCAGGCACAGATAAAAGGTATGCCGGTCATAGAATGCGGCCCTTTCGGGGTCGTTATATGCGCTGGCCCCTTTGTCAAGGAAGCGATTCAGGACGTGCATGGCGTATATGTAAAGGAAAGAAAGAAAGGGATACGTCAGTTTTGGTGTATTCCCTGACAGGATGAATGCAGCGTAGCATAATGAGGCCGCCCCTGCTGCAATCACAACGTTACTGAGCAGGAAGAATTTAAAGATCCTCTTACCCCACGCCACGAAGGCATTTTGCTTCGGGTCCTGGATGGTTTCGATCTTCTTGACCACATTCTTTATCATCCAGTTTGGAGTCGAAGCACCAGCCGTAACGCCAACCACTCCCATGCCCGAGATATCTTTCAGATTAAGATCTTTTTCCGTCTCCACATGGAACGCAGGAAGGCCCTCGGCTCTTGCTATCTGAACCAACCTCTTGGTGTTCCCGCTATGAAATCCTCCCACAACGACCATGCCGTCTACGAGATGAGTCAGGGCGCGTACTTCATCCTGGCGCTGGTGGGTGGCATCGCAAATAGTTTTGAATATCTTGGTCCCGGGAAAACACTCGAGCATTTCCCGGGTTATTTCTCCGTAGATTTTCTCATCCTGGGTTGTCTGGGCCACCATGAAGAAAGGCAAATTGTCGTCGAGATCCGCTACTGCCTCCACCGCGCTGATGACATACACAGGGCCTTCGGCATACCCCATGAGTCCCTTCACTTCGGGATGCTCCGGGTTCCCCACGATAACTGCAGCGAGCCCCTTTTTGGTATGATATCGAATGATGGACTGAACACGGGCCACTCTCGGACACGTGCCGTCAATGATCCTGAGCCCCGATCCTTTCAGAACCTGGCGCTGGTATGGGGGTATTCCGTGAGCCCTGATGACGATGCTTCCTTCCAGGAGTCCTTCAACGGATTGCACCGGCTGAATGCCTCTCCGTTCGAGGACCGCCATCACCTGGCGATTGTGGATAAGGGGCCCGAACGTATACAAGGGGCCTTCGGACCGATTGGCTTCCTCGAGCACCAGTTCCATGGCACGGCGCACGCCCATGCAGAAACCTGCGGTCCCGGCCAGCTTCACTTTCAAAACGCAATTCCCTCCAGTGATGAGAAATAGGAGTGCATGGTGGAAACCAGCGACTCCATGTCTTTGATACCGGTGATTTGCCCCCGGAAACTGCTGCTGAAGGGGAGGCCTTTCGTGTGCCAAAGCAGAAGTCCCCGCATGATTCTCGCCCCCTTTCCTTTTCCCACGAGACGGGAAAGAGCCTCGAAATGCTCCATGATCAGGTCCTTACGTTCTCCAATGCCCGGAGATGGGGGATCTATTCCCTTTTCCAGGAGAAGGATCTGTCTGAATATCCATGGATTCCCAATGGCTCCGCGGCCGATCATCACGCCGTCACAACCCGTTCTTGCCCTCATTTCAAGAGCATGGGACGGTTGAAGGACGTCTCCATTGCCGATAACGGGTATTTTGAGAGCATCTTTCACTCTGCCGATGAGCGACCAGTCAGCCTTGCCGGAATACCCCTCGGACGCAAACCTGGGATGAATGGTTATTGCATCAGCACCGCAATCTTCTGCGAGCCGGGCAACGGAGAGGGCATTTGCTGATTGCGGGTTCCATCCTGCACGGACTTTTGCCGTAAGTGGGACCGTACAACCATCGCGGACAACCGACAGGATTCTCCTGATATACTGCGGCTCGCGGAGGAGCGCGGCGCCGGCGCCGGTCTTAACGATCTTTTTTACCGGACAACCCAGGTTAATATCAATGATGTCGGCTCCCTTCTGGATGGCGAGTTGGGCTGCGTCGCGAATCACCTCGGGGTCAGACCCGAACAACTGCACCGAGAGGGGTTTTTCCGCCGCACTGCTCCGCAAATAATCCAATGTTCGCTCTTGGCCGAGGACCAGCCCTTTGGCACTGATCATCTCGGTCGTCACCAGGGCCACTCCCATTTTCTTGACAATCATTCGAAAGGGAAGATTGGTGATCCCGGCCATCGGGGCCATGACAAGCCAATTGGACAGTTGAAGGGATCCGATCTTTAGCATAAGCGCCTTATGGCTACCTCTTTCCTGATATTTGTGAATTCGTAGGTTTTAGGATGCCAGAGGGGAGGCCGGGTGTCAAGCCGGCAGGTACGGTCCTGGTCCACCATCAGATTTCTTCCCTAACCGCTCGTCTTCATCAGGGCAGATGAATTTTGACGGAGGACCAGGGTACAGGCACCATGCGAGGTATGGATGACTGATGCGGATATTTCGGCTGGATAAAGAGGAAGACATGGAGGGAGTTGAGTTTCAGAAGGAAGCGTGCTAGCTTATGGGTCAAGGGAGACAGATAAAAACATGGACCCAGTGAAGACAACCGTTGAAAAAGTGCGGAAGAGCATCCTGAAATATCGTCTGGTCGAGCAGGGCGAGCGGGTTGTGGTTGCCGTTTCAGGAGGGCCGGATTCAGTGTGTCTCCTGGATATACTCTCTTGCCTGAGCCCTGACCTGAAACTGGAATTGGTCGTTGCCCATTTTGACCATGGACTGCGCCCGGATGAGGATCAGGATGAGACTCGTTTTGTGGCGTCTCTTGCGGCAGTACGGAATCTCCCTTTTGAGACGAAAAGCGCTCATATGGATGCGCAAGGAGGATCTTTGGAGGATCGGGCGAGAAAAGCCCGGTACCGTTTTTTTGAGGAGGTGAGGACACGTTTTTCAGCAGATAAAATCGCCCTCGGCCATCAGCGCAACGACCAGGCGGAGACGGTGCTCATGAGGCTCCTGCGAGGAAGCGGTACCGGCGGATTATCGGGAATCGCCCCAATCAGGGATGGAAGGGTAATTCGTCCCATTCTGGAACTCGGTCGATCTGAAATTGAAACCTACCTTCACAAGCGGGAGTTGTCCTTCAAAACGGATCCGACAAATCGTGAGGAGAAGTTTTTGAGAAACCGTATCAGGTCGCTCATGATTCCCTCGCTCGAACAATATCAACCGCAGGTGATAGATATCCTTGCCCAGACAGCAGATATCCTGCGTGAGGATCATGAGTATCTGGAGACGGTGTCACGAAAATGGCTGGCCGAACGGGCGCCGGCACAACGAAACGGCCTCGTGGAAATCGACGTCGCAGAATTCCTGGAACTCCCTCCTGCGGTCGGAAAAAGGGTCATTCGTCATTGTGTGGCTCATACGGGAACGGGGCTCTCCGGCGTCACCTGGAGGCATATCAGCTCCGTGTATCAACTGGCAGGAGGCAAAAGATCCCAGGGGGCGATCCATCTGCCGAAAGGGCTCATGGTGCAGCGTATCTACGACCGCCTTTCATTCGGAAAGGGCTCCTCTCGAAAATCCGCTGACTACTTCCATATCCTCCACGGACCGGGCCGTTATGCCATAGAAGACGCATCTTGCATTCTGCTGGTCGAAGAAATGTGCGCGATGCCGCCCTCTTTCCCTGAAGGCGCTCCCTGGACGGCCTATTTTGACGCACGAAAAATCTCTTACCCGTTGGCGTTGAGGAATTTCAGACCGGGTGACAAATTCATTCCTTTGGGCATGCGCGGGCATAAAAAGGTAAAGGACCTCTTCATAGATAGAAAACTTCCGAAACCGGTCAGGTCGAGACTGCCTATCCTGCTCAGCGGCGAAAATATTCTGTGGGTTTGCGGCATAATGATCGATGATAGGGTCAAAGTGTCCCTTGACACTGAAAAGGTCCTGAAGGTGAGCCTGCACGGGGTTTCGGACTTTGCAGGGATGGCATAAGGGAAGAGGGTCTATTTTGGACAGAGTTGCAGTCAGGAAGAAAATCCACGCCCGCGGTTCAAGATCTGCTTGATGTGTGTCCTATACGGGGGACGAATGATCCCTTCCTCGGTGATTATGGCCGTCACATATTTTGCAGGAGTGATATCGAAGGCAGGGTTCAGGATATTGATTCCGGGCGGCGCCAGTTCCACCCCCCCGATTCGGGTGATTTCTTCGATGGGCCTCTGTTCTACCGGGATAGCCTCTCCGTCCGGAGTGGCTGCATCGATCGTGGAGATTGGGGCCGCCACGTAAAAGGGAATGCTGTGGACTCTCGCCATCAGAGCCACCTGGTAGGTCCCTATCTTGTTTGCCACGTCTCCGTTCGCAGCGATCCTGTCCGCACCGGTGATGACAAGGTTGATCTTGCCTTGACGCATCAGGCTGCCGGCGGCATTATCCGCGATGACAGTCACGGGGATGCCGTCTTCCAGGAGTTCGAAAGAGGTGAGCCGCAGCCCTTGCAGCCAGGGTCTTGTTTCGTCTGCAACAACCCTGATCCCCTTCCCTGCCTCATGGGCGGCGCGGATGACGCCAAGGGCCGTCCCGTATCCTGCCGTGGCGAGGGAACCCGCATTGCAATGGGTCAGGATTGTGGCGTTTGCCGGGACAAGGCCCAGGCCATGCCTGCCAATATTTCTATTTATTTCAATATCTTGATCTAATATTGCCTCTGATTCTTCCTGTACTGCCTGCTTTATTTCATCGAGTGGTCGGTCACCCAATTGGTCCACGAGCCGGAGCATTCTATCAATCGCCCATTGAAGATTGACGGCGGTCGGGCGGGCAAGGCGCATTTCTTCAGCCAAAGCAACAAAGCGCATCCTGAAAGCGGGAAACGACCGGGCTCGGATGGAAGACGCTCCGAGGGCAAGGCCCAGCGCCGCCGCCACACCAATAGCCGGCGCCCCCCTGATGACCATTTTCTCAATGGATTTAATGACTTCCCTATAATTTCGACAGGTGTACCATTCAACCCTGGAGGGGAGCTTTCTCTGGTCCAGGATCTTGACAAGGCCTGCCTCCCATTTGATGGTTGGGAGCATGCGGGACCTCCCTACCCACTTATGCGTTCAACCCACCCATAGGGGTCAGGCTTCTCGCCATACTGAAGAGCGGTGATCTCGTCATAGAGCCTGAGCGAGAGATCCCCCATTTTCCCGCCGGCCACCCTGTAGTCTTTTCCCTTGAAGGTAATCTGGCCTACCGGGGAAATAACTGCGGCGGTCCCGGTGCCGAATGCCTCCTTCAGGCTGCCGGACCCGGCGGCTGAAATGACCTCGTCGATGGTTAGCGACCGTTCTGAAACCGCCATCCCCCAGTCTTTCAGGATGCGGATAACCGAATCACGGGTGATGCCCGGAAGAATACTTCCGTTCAGAGGAGCGGTAATGATCTCATCGTCGATCACGAAAAACATGTTCATGGTCCCCACTTCCTCGACATACTTTCTTTCCGCCGCGTCGAGCCACAGGACCTGGGTAAAGCCCTTTTCCTTTGCCAACTCCGCGGCAAGAAGACTCGCGGCGTAGTTCCCTGCGGTTTTGGCTTCGCCGGTTCCCCCTACAGCGGCTCGGATGTAGTGATCTTCCACGTAGATCTTCACGGGATTCAATCCCTCCTTGTAATAGGCCCCGACAGGTCCAACGATGACAAAGAAGATATAGGTCCGAGAAGGCCTGACCCCCAGATGCGGTTCGGTTGCCAGCATGGTCGGCCTGATATAGAGGGAAGTCCCTCCGGTTCCCGGGACCCATGCCTCATCCAGCTGGATGAGTTTCTTCATCCCTTCCATGAACAGATCAACATCCACTTCCGGCATGCACAACCTCCTGGCCGAACGGTTTAAGCGGGCGCAGTTATCTCTGGCGCGGAAAAGATATATGGCATTATCTTTTCCCCGATAGGCTTTCAGACCTTCAAAAACTTCCTGACCATAGTGAAGGGCCATAGCGGCAGGATCCAAGTGGATATCGCCATATGGTTCAATCCGGGGGTCGAACCAGCCTTTTCCCGATTCATAGTTCATTATGAACAAGTGGTCGGAAAAAATATCCCCGAATCCGAGTTGAGATTCATCAGTGGGCCTCATTTTGAGTCTTTCCGGTGGTACAGGCGTCATTTTAATTTCCATTGCATGCTCCTTCTGTGAGTATGGTCACGGTACGATTTTTCATACCATAATCGGACAAAAAAATAAAGCAGTAGCCCAGACTCCCCGGCCTTCTCTCATCCCTCCCCCGAAAGGGGGATGAGTTCATAAATGCGGGTGCCGAGGCCTATCTTCTCCGCGTGATCCAGTTGAATGCTCCAGGTTATCCGCGGATACAGGGCCCTGAACTTGTCTTGTCCGGCCTCCACGCATCCGGTAATGCACGAACCTTCTGCCGGTGCATGCCGATTGACGAGATCGACCGATGCCTGGTCAATGGCAACGGGATCCGTGGATGCCACTATTCCGATATCCGTGACAATGGCTGCGTCGCTGTGACCGTAGCAATCGCACGCCGGAGAAACCTGTGTTATGAAATTTACGAAGAGGGATTTTCCCCGCTTGTTTTTCAGGACTGCAAGGGTATATTCCGCCATCTTTTCTTGAAAAAGAGCAATGTCCTGACTCCACTGGATGTCAATGGCCCCGTTGGGGCAGATGAGGATGCACTCACCACAGCCAATACATTTTTCCGGATTGATGACGGCCTTATCTTCATTCGAGAGGGAGATGGCCCCCTGGGAACAGTGAGCGACGCACTCTCCACACCCGATGCATTTCTTTTTCTTGACCTTGGGAGACAGGTCGGAATGCTGCTGCAGTTTTCCCTTCCTGGCTGCACATCCCATTCCAAGATTCTTCATGGTGCCGCCGAAACCGGAAAGCTCATGACCTTTGAAGTGAGCGATGCTGATGAGAGCATCTGCATCAACAATTTCTCTTGCGATATATGCGGTCCCGATATGTTTCTGCCTCACCGGAACCGACGCATAAGACGCCCCCCGCAGGCCGTCTGCGATAATAACCGGGGCATTCACGACGGAGTAGGCGAACCCGTTTTCGATCGCCGTCTTTATATGGGAAACACTGTTTCCTCTTGTCCCGGCATACAGGGTATTGGCGTCCGTCAGGAAAGGAAGGGCGCCGAGGGATTTAAGATGGTCCACTATATGCCTGATAAATACCGGGCGGATAAAGGCGGTATTTCCTTTTTCCCCAAAATGGAGTTTCAGGGCGACCAGATCCCTGGAAGCAACAATATCGTTAAGCCCCGCTTGATCCAGGAGTTCTGCCAGTTTTGTCAAGAGATTCTTCTTGGCCGAGGACCTGAGGTCGGAAAAGTAAACCCTGCTGGTTCCCATGGAGTTCCTCCTCGATAAAATGCACCTCCCTGCATGGGCACAATTTCAAACCGGAAATTGCGTCCTGCGGGTGGTGATGGAACTCGATATTCACGATTCTGAAAAAATTCTGCCGCACGCAGACCTCAGAAGGTAGGTCTTCCAGGGTTCCCTGTCAAGGGAGATATTCCGGCCCTGATCCACCAGCAAAGCATCATCTGCTGCGTTGCTTTCGCTCGCTTCTCCTTCTGGCGTATTATGACATACGCCTCAGTCGTCGCTCCTCGGCGCCCCCGCCGAAAACGGGATCTTCGACTTGCATCTAATGCCTTGCTGATGGATCAGGATTCCCCCCAACTGCTCGCGCTCACACACGTTGATGAAACCTGACGGTGGATTTGGATCCGAAGCACCGCCGACGTTGAATTGTAAAAAGGTTGACCTCGAAACCCGGAGATGTTTTTCATTGACAAGCTTATGCCGCTGCATTAAAAAATCAGAAGGCATATGGCAGAGACTCTGACGTGGATTCGGGAAATGCAAGCAGTCCGGCGACAAAAGACCCTATCGAGTACGAGCTGTTTTTTGAAAGGCGGTGTCGCACTTCTGGCCCTTCTTCTCTTCTTACTCGTGAACGTTCTCGCAATGCCCGTTCAGGCCAACGCGGAAGGCGTGAAGAAAATACTGAGTATCGAGGCCCAGGACATGCTCAATACCGTGCCCGATACCTACCTTCTGGATGTGCGAACGCGGGCCGAATACCAGTTTGTGGGCCATCCGGTCGGGGCATATCTCTTCCCGTACCTGTTCTATTCCAACACTCTCATCACAAAGGAAGACGAGTGCCATTACGATTTTGGCGAAAAGAACAAGCATTTCGTGGAAGAAATCGCAAAATTGTTCAAGAAGACGGACAACCTTCTTGTCATTTCCCGCGATGGTACGCGGAGTGTCCTTGCTGCGAAAGATTTGGCCGAAGCAGGATTCAAGAATGTCTACGATGTGGAGGATGGTTTTGAGGGCCCCCCGTTTCCCACGTTCAAAGACAGCAATCGTGATAAATTTTACAGGCAGCTCGCGAGACGAAACAAGGTGGTCGGTTTTGACCTCAGGCGCCATTACGGTTGGCAATGGTGGGGACTTCCCTGGACCTACCATATGGATCCCAAGTACGTCTACCCGCCTGACCTGACCCCGGCGAAGAAATGAAGAAATAGTGAGGAGGAATAGGATGGATTCGGCAGACCTCATACACTTGATGGATCAGATAGAAGAAAAGGAGATCGGCTGGGACGTGGTTGAGGAGAAGATCAAGGTCTCACACGACATATTGAAACTCTATGTCCAGTCCGGACCGGTTCCGGTCACTATCATCAACAAATTGAAGAAACTCGTTGAGGAGGACGCCCAATAGGGGCCTCCCATTGCAGGGAAAGGAGCAATGACATGTCTGATGTCCTGGAAGTGACAGACAACACCTTTGATCAAGAGATCATGCAATCTGATCTGCCTGCCATGGTCGATTTCTGGGCTGAATGGTGCGGACCTTGTAAAATGGTGGGCCCGACCGTAGCCGAACTGGCGAGTGAGTATAAAGGAAAAATCAAGGTTGCGAAGATGGACGTCGACCAGAACAGGAGCACGCCGGCACGCTTCGGTATAAGAAATATCCCGACATTGATTCTTTTTAAGAATGGAGAGGTTGCTCAGACCATCATCGGAGCCTACCCCAAGAGCCACATAGAATCGGAAATGAAAAAACTTCTCTAAACTGCGTATTAAGGGGTGTAACTTCACTTCTTGCGAAGTTTTTGGCGCAGGAGGTGAGTCTCGAGGAAAGAGCGGGCCCCGTTGTTTTCTAAAGGCGGGGCTTTTCTTTTCTCCTTGGCAGTCGGAAGGAAGTGCATGGACACATTGGGCAAGAGAACGCTGTTGCGTGCGTATAATTTCAGACTTTTCTGTCTCCTCGCGGGAGCGGTCCTGCTTCTGTTGGCGGGCTGTGCTCCATTGGAATGGCTTCTCGGGAAGGAAGAGGAAAAGACCCCTTCCGAGCTCATGGCACAGGCCGGGGAGGACCTGGACCGGGGATACTACAAGGCAGCGGCCGAGGCCTTTCAAAAGATCAAGGACAGGTACCCTTACAGCAAGTTTGCGATCCTGGCGGAGCTGAAGATGGCCGACACCCTCTTCATGCGATCATCGTACGATGAAGCGTATGATGCCTATAAAGAATTTGAGAGACTGCATCCCACGCATCAAGCAATTCCCTATGTCATCTACCGTGAGGGCATGTGCCATTATAAGCAGATGAAGAGCATAGATCGAGATCAGGGCCCTTCCACGAAAGCCAAGGAAGATTTCGGGCGGCTTGTGAACCGCTTCCCGAAAAACGTGTATGCTGCCCGGGCCCGCATGAAGATTCGGAAGTGCTATGTGAACCTGGCCCAGCATGAGCTCTATGTGGGACGATTTTATTTCAGGATGAAAGAATATCGAGCGGCTTCCAGCCGTTTTCGCTATGCCATCGGACACTATCCCGATGTGGGTCAATACTATGAGGCATTGGAGTATCTCGGGAGATGTGAAGAAAAACTCGCAAAGAAATAACGGGGGAAGAGCACTCAAATATTGAGTTGTTACTCTGCTCTCTCAACAAGTTCGTAAAACCTGCGAAAGGCCTTTTGCAGGTCTTCGGGACGATTTCCACCGCCTTGGGCCATATCCGGTCGACCGCCCCCTTTTCCTCCTACCATCGCTGATAATTCACGGATGATATCCCCTGCCTTGAAACGCCCCATGAGATCTCTCGTCACCATGCAGATGAGCATGGCCTTCCCGTCTCGGTTGGCTGCGAGGAGGACAATCCCTGAACCCAGCTTATCCTTTATCCTGTCCGCGGCATCCCTTAGTTCAGCGGGTGAAGCTGCCTCCAGCTGCTGTGCAAGGGCCTTCACACCCGCAATTTCTCTTGCCCCTGTCAGGAAATCTTCAGATTTCTGGGTCATGATTCTTGTCTTGAGTTGTTCTATTTGCCGTTGCCTCTCTTTAAGATCCTGGAACAGACGTCTCAGCCTTTCGGGTACCTGATGAGGGTTCGTCTTCAAAAGGGCGGCCGACGACTTCAGGATCTTCTCCTGTTCCTGGTCGTATTGAAGGGCTGCCTCTCCTGTCAGGGCCTCGATGCGGCGGACATTTGCTGCAACACCTGCCTCTCCAAGAATCCGGAAAAGACCGATATCTCCGGTCCTCTTTGTATGGGTTCCGCCGCACAGCTCTTGACTGACCCCGTCGCCCATGGACACCACCCTGACACTTTCGCCGTATCTCTCTTCGAAGATAGCCATTGCTCCTGTCTGCATGGCATCTTCCCTCGACATCACCTCTGTCTCCACCGGGAGGTTTTTCCGGATGTGCCGATTTACCAGTAACTCAATCTCAGCGAGATCCTCCTGGCGAACGGTCTTAAAATGACTGAAGTCAAATCGAAGCCGTTCATGGGAAACGAGAGATCCGGCCTGTTTCACATGATCTCCCAGGATTTCCCTGAGTGCTGCATGGAGAAGATGTGTTGCTGAGTGATTGCAAGCCGTTGCCTGTCTCTTTTCTTCATCTACCCGGGCCTCCACCTCCTGGAGGAGCACGAAGGTCCCTGACTCCAGTGACCCGATGTGCACGGCCAGGTCCTGACTGAATTTCAAGGTGTCTTTCACACGAAACCGTGTGGCGCCGTTCATGATCCACCCGGCATCGCCGACCTGCCCGCCCGCTTGCCCGTAAAAGGGCGTCTGGTCGAGCACTACTTCGGCCTCCACCCCGGGCTCCAGTCCGGTAACTTTCTTGCCGCCGACGAACAAGGCAACGATGTGCGCCTTTGATCGGAGAGACTCATAACCCAGGAATCTGGATTTCACCCCTTCCGCCAGGAGCTTTTTGTACACTCCGGGAATTTTCTCCTCACCGCTTCCTTTCCACGAATCCTGAGAGAGGGCCCGCTGTTTTGCCATGGCATCATCGAATGCCTTTGAATCGACGGTCAATCCCTCTTCTCTGGCCACGTCCTGCACAATGTCAAAGGAGAGACCGTAGGTGTCATAGAGTCTGAATGCCACCTCCCCGGAAATATTCGATTGTCCCTTTGCCTTCAGCCTTTCGATCTCGTCAGTCAGCACACGGAGGCCATAATGGAGGGTGTCGGCGAAGCGCTTTTCCTCATTATGGACTACGCCCTCGATCAGGCTTTTTCCCTGGACAAGTTCACCATAATCAGGCCCCATGATCTCGATGACCTTCTCACAAATTTTGTGAAGGAAAGGGTCTTCCATCCCCAGAAGTTGCCCGAACCGAATGGCACGACGGATAATTCTCCTCAACACATAGCCGCGGCCCTCGTTGGAGGGCATAATCCCGTCACCGATCAAGAAGGCCGCGGCACGGGCATGATCAGATATAACCCGGAAAGAAACGTCCTGGCGCGTGTCTTCCCCGTAGCCCTTTCCGCTGAGGTCCGCGATCCTTGAAATAATGGCCTTGAAGAGGTCGGTCTCATAATTGGATGTTACTCCCTGGACCACCGCAGCTATCCTCTCAAGGCCCATCCCAGTATCGATGTTGGGCTTGGGGAGAGGCGAGAGGTCACCTTCGGGACTCCGATCAAACTGGGTAAACACCAGGTTCCAGATTTCAAGGTACCGGTCGCAATCACAGCCGGGCGCGCACTCGGGCCTTCCGCACCCGATGGAAGGACCCTGGTCTATCAATATTTCCGAACATGGTCCGCACGGCCCGGTGTCGCCCATCGTCCAGAAGTTGTCTTTTTCCCCCAGGCGGACAATTCTCTCCGAAGGAACACCGATTTTTTCATTCCAGATCGCGTATGCTTCATCATCGTCTTTGTACACGGATATGTAGAGGTCCTCTCCCGGAAGATGAAATTTCCGGGTAAGAAAATCCCATGCCCACTCGATGGTTTCTTCTTTGAAGTAATTCCCGAAAGAAAAATTTCCGAGCATTTCGAAAAAGGTGTGGTGTCTGGCGGTGTAGCCCACGTTTTCGAGGTCGTTATGCTTCCCCCCTGCTCGAACGCATTTCTGGGAGGTAACGGCCCTGGTATAACTCCGCTTCTCTTCCCCCAAATACAAGCCTTTGAATTGAACCATGCCGGCATTGGTAAAGAGCAG
>CAZONI010000044.1:0-30758 GCA_964581175.1 uncultured Desulfobacteraceae bacterium | reverse complement strand
TCCGGTCTTTGTCCTCCGAAGTTAATTCCGGCTTCAGAATGAAATCCAGGATCCTGCTTGCTTCTTTGAGAGTGTTTTCTCTGAAATCGCTCATAAATCTCCTCGTACCATAAAAAATCCAATGTCTCCCTATCCCTTTTCGCCTCGGTCTTACAGTCTCTTTCGGGAATGGTGGAAGTGGAAACCCCTCGTCTTGCAGTCGGGGGTTGTTCGGCTTAACCCTGTGCCTCGGGTATGGGAAAAGAATATATGAAAAATAATGTGTTTTGTCAATAAATTTCTTGACAATATTATCGGATTCCATTAATATACCGCTAAAAAAAAGTGGAAAATGAGAATACATTGAACCGCAAAAACGCGCCAACCAGGAAAAACGCCGGTCCCAGCGAACGGCTCGATCCCACCGACTGCCGCATGGTGCGGCTGCTTCAGAAAGACGGCAGGATGCCTGTTGCCGTCATGGCAAAAAAGCTGCAGGTTTCAGAAACTACTGTTCGCACCCGTTTGAAACGGCTGATGGATGACGAGGCGATCAAGATTGTCGCGGTCAGCAATCCTTTAAAGCTTGGATTTGAAATCATCGGGAACCTGAAGATCCGCATGGATCTGAAGAAAAAAGATGCAGTCTTGAAAGAGCTGTACGATATTCCGGCGCTGAACTATGTGGCGCTGACCACAGGGGGCACTGATATCGACGCGGAATTTATTGCGGGCTCTCTGGCCGAATTCAAGTCCCTGATTTTTGAAAAGATCAGTACGATCGACGGCATCAATTCCATCGAGACTTCCCTGATTGTGGAGATCGTGAAGGACACCTGGGATTGGGGAACGGCCTGGGGCTGAAGCCGTCCGGTCCACTGAGAAGGAACCGCTGTTCTCGTCCGGCTCCTGCCGCGGGAGTGTCACTGGTCGGATGATAGTCTGAGGCCTGTTGTCAAAAGAAGATTGATCTGTTTAGGAATGGAAACCAGTGAAGGAGGCAATTGATTTATGATGAAGAACGTGATGATTATCGGTGCCGGCGCCCAGGGAAACGTGATCAGCGGCGTGCTTTCGCAGGCGGATGATGTGGGCGCCATTCTCCTGGGCGACATCGATGTGGACCGGGCCGGCGAAGTGGCCGAATTTGTGGGTTCGAAGAAGATTGCGGTCAAACGCATTGATGCCGCCAATGTCCAGGAGATGACGACAGAAATGATCCAGGGTGCTTGCGACCTCGTGGTCAATGCGACCCTGCCTGCGTTCAACCGCTCGATTTTGCAGGCCTGCGTTCGGGCCAAGACGGACTACCTGGACATGGCCTCGAACGAGATGCTGGAAAGTAAGACCGGGGAGAAGATCCAGGAAGAATTTCTGGTGGAACAGTTTGACTTTGCCGAAGACTTCGCATCTGCAGGCCGGAAAGCCCTGATTCTTGCCGGCGGCGACTCCGGGCTCGTCAACATCATGGCCAGGGAAGCGGTTGACAGACTGGATGAAGTCGATTATATCGGCATCAAGGACTACGGCATCATCGAATGTACAGAGCCCGTGGCCTTGTGGTCCTTAGCTACCTACCTGGAAGATTGTGCCAGCCAGGGTGTTTACTGGGAAGACGGTCGCTATAAATATGCGCCGATCTTTTCCGGAGAGGAAGAATACTATTTTCCACCTCCGCTGGACCACTGGGGGAAGGTGTATTATCACACCCACGAAGAGCCTGTAACCATCCCCAAATTTATCGGCAAGCCGGTGAAGTACTGCGATTTCAAACTGGGTGATCCGGACAGCCAGATGTGGCGATATTTGATCGAGGGCCTGGGATGGATGGAGACGGGACCGGTGGAAGTGAAGGGCGCCAAGGTAATCCCGCGGGACGTGCTCTTGAAGAAGATCCCGCCGACCCTGTCCCCGAAGAGATGCGTGGAACTGGTGAAGAATAAACAAATCATGAGCCGACTTCAACTGGCTGTGGATGTAAAAGGGAAGAAAGACGGCCGGTGCCGGCATTACAAAATGTGGACCGCAAGCCCCAATATCGTCCAGGCCTGCGGAAGAATTCCGGGGACCAATGACGTTTCCTGGATCACCTCTGTGCCCGCCTCGATTTTATCGCTTATGCTCTTGCGCGGCCAAATTAAACATACAGGAGTGTTTCCCTGTGAAGTCCTGGGTAAAGAAGAAAGAGACATCTTTTTTGCCGGAGTAAAGAGCTGGGATATCAACATTCACGTTCAGGAAAATTCACAAATTTAGGGAGGGGAAAAATGGAGAAGAAAAATCTGGGGACCACGTTTAGAGTTGCGGCTTTGTTTTTTTGTGTATCTGTTTTCCTGCTTCTGTTTTCACCGGCGGTCCATGCCAAAGTCAGGTTCAATGTCGGCTTTACCGCGGATTGGGCCATAGAAAGTCCGCGAATCAGCGAAAACTGGCAGTATACGGAAATGGGGTCCGTGTTCTGGCCGATTATCTACGATCAGCTGTGGGCCATGGGGCCCGCCCCGGATTACAAACCTGTGCCCCGGCTGGCCACTCGCTGGGAAACGAAGGACCGGAAAACCTGGCGGTTTTATCTTCGGAAGAACGCCCGGTTTTCCGACGGCAAACCGGTGACCGCCCGGGACGTGGAATTTTCATTGACCTATGTGCCGCAGAACGTGGAGTCGTATAATGTCCCGGATGTGCAGTGCGAATCAATCAAGGTTATCGACGATTATACCATTGAATTTACCCTGAAAAACAAACTGGGAGGAGATTATCCGCCGGCCTACTGGTTTCCGATCGTGCCCAAGCATATCTGGGAACCGTATAAGAAAGACATGAAATCGTTCGCCAACGAAAAGGCGATCGGATCCGGTCCCTACAAACTCAAGGAGTTTAAATCAAAACAGTACGTGTGGTTTGTGGTCAACAAGGATTTCTGGGGAAAAAAGCCGGCGGTGGACGAACTGGTGTACAAGTGTTACGGCAGCCGGGAGGCCCTCAACATGGCTCTGAAAAAAGGCGACGTGGAAATGATCGGCTACAGCGGAATCAATCCCGTCAATCTCCCCGAGTTTGAAAAGGCAAAAAACATCAAAGTGATCATCTCGCCGGGGATCGGCTTGATCTGGCTGACCTTTAACCTGCATAAGGCAACCCCCATTCAGGACCTCAGCATCAGAAAGGCCTGCATGGAGGGCATCGATCTGGACCGGATCATCAAACTGGGCTATCTGGGATATGCAAAAAAGGTCAACAGCTTCATCTATCCGGAGATGCCCGAATACGATCCCAATCTGCCCATGTGGCACTATGACCCGAAAGCGGCGGAAAAGACGCTCGAACAGGCGGGCTATGTGGACAAAGACAAAGATGGGATCCGAAATGACCCGAAGACCGGCAAGAACCTGACCTTTGATTTGATGGTTCCCTCTGACTGGACCACCGAAGTCAAACTGGCCACCCTGATCAAACAGCAGCTTGCGGAAGTCGGCATCGGTATTTCGCTCAAGACCCTGGACCTGGATACCTACTATGATTTTATTTATGCGCCCAAGGAAGACAAGTGGGACATTGCCATCGGGGAAGAAGAACCGGGGCCGTTAGCAGAGTGGATCTGGGAGATGTCCCGAAGTTACAACGCTGGCGGGGAGGGCTGGAACCAGGCCTACTATAACAACCCCAAGTTTGACACTCTGCTCAACGAACTGCTTTCAGAAACGGACATGGCCAAAAGAAAACAGATCTCATTCCAAATGCAGGAAATTATCGCGAAGGATTTGCCGTATGCGGTCATCCTCCGTCCTGACATGATTGACCCGGTGCGGACCGATAAATTTGAAGGGTATGTGCAGACCATGGGTGGCGTGATTACCTGGATTAACCCGTGGACGCTGTTTGACATCAAACCTAAGAAGTAACCGGGAATCTGGAGAGGTTCCCATTTTCAGGGTGTCCGGAGGCGGTGTGGCCGGCCGATGGGGCCGAACAGCGCCCGGATGCCCGCCGCCGTACATTCCGGGCAGAATCGGCTCCATGCCAGATGCAGGCGCTGGAGAGTAGAGAGTGAAATTAGCGCGGTTTACATTTCGCAAGGCAACTGCGGCCATTTTGACCATCTTTATCATTTTGAGCGTCAATTTTGTCATCTTCCGGATGGCTCCCGGCGATCCGGTGCGCATGATGTTCAAAGATCCCCGGATCAGCGCGAAGCAGCTTGAACGGCAGCGCGAGAAATTCGGCCTGGACAAGCCGCTGGGAGGACAGTTCCTCGCCTATCTCAACCAGCTGGCACGCGGAGATCTGGGTATATCCTTCTGGCAAAAGAGACCCGTCACTGAAGTCATAGCTCAACGGATACCCAATACTTTGATGCTGGTGCTGACCGCCCTGACCATATCGACCATCCTGGGGATCATTCTGGGCGCTCTGGCCGGCTGGGTGAGCGGCACCAAACTCGACACCTTCATCCTGAGCGCCTCCATAACGCTGTATTCGATTCCCGCGTTTGCCATGGGCATCATTCTTTTGCTCGTGTTTTCCTACTACATTTCGGTGTTTCCCCTGGGCGGCATTGTCACCCCGGCCTCAGGCTACACCGGATTTGCCTACGTCAAAGATGTCCTGTGGCACATGTGTCTGCCTGCCTTCTCCATCATTCTGTGGTATATCGGCGAGTATGTGATTTTGACCCGTTCTTCCATGCTGGATGTACTGGGTCAGGATTATATTACCACCGCCCGTGCCAAGGGAATCAAAGAATCGCGCGTTCTCAGAAAGCATGCCTTGCGAAATGCGCTGCTGCCGGTGATAACGCTGGCGGGCATAAACGTGGGTTTTGCCGTGGCCGGCGTGATCGAAGCCGAGACCGTCTTTTCCTGGCCCGGAGTCGGCAAACTGATTTACGATGCGGTATCGAAACGCGATTACCCGCTGCTGCAGGGTGTCTTTCTCGTTTTTGCAGTCTCGGTGGTGCTGGCAAATCTGATCATCGATCTTATTTACGGCTTTGTGGATCCCAGGATAAGAGTCGGGGCGCAATGAAAAGATGACCTCGTTTTGGGAAAAATTCAAAGATTTTCTCGTGACGCTGCTGGGCAACGGGATGGGGCGCATCGGTTTGATCCTCATCGGCCTGATTATCATAGCGGCGCTGATGGCACCCTTTCTGAGGACGGTCAACCCCCAGAAAGCCGGCAGAGCGGAGGATATCCTGCTGGCGCCTTCAGCCCAGCATTGGCTTGGAACTGATGACCTGGGCCGTGATGTGTGGAGCCAGGTCATTTTCGGCTCCAGGATTTCCCTGGCCATCGGTCTGGTCACCGCTTTGCTGACAGTGGTATCCGGCACATTGATCGGGCTGATCGCCGGCTTTTACGGCGGCATGGTGGAAGAAGTCCTGGTACGGATCGTTGATTTTTTCATGATGCTGCCGGTGCTGCCGCTGATGATTATCCTGGCCGCCGTGCTGGGCCCCAGCCTGTGGAATATTATTTTTGTGATCAGCGTCATCAGCTGGCCGACCACCGCACGAGTGGTTCGTTCGCAGGTGCTTTCAGTCAAGGAGAGACCCTACGTGGAAGCATCCCGCTGTATCGGCGCGGGCAACGTCAAGCTGATGCTGGGGGAAATTTTGCCCAACGTTGTGCCCCTGATGTTCGCGCAGGCGGTGTTGATGATCACCGAGGCAATTTATGCCGAAGCGGTCTTGAGTTTTCTCGGCCTCGGGGACGTGACCCGCATCAGCTGGGGCTACATGCTTCATTTTGCCTTCGAATCCGGTGTGATGGCGTCTTCCCCCTGGTGGATCGGCCCGCCGATCGGGTGCATCATCATGGTCATCGTCGGTTTCAGCCTTCTCGGCACCGCGATCAGCGATGTCCTGAACCCGGGATACAGGGAATTGAAGGGAGTTTAAGAGAGCGGTCCATGGCGCTGGTCGAGATCGAAAATCTGAAAGTCTATTTTTTCACCCGGAAGGGCGCCGCGAAGGCGGTTGACGGGATCAGCTTCAAGGTGGCCGGCAATGAAACGTTTGGCCTCATCGGCGAATCCGGCTGCGGCAAAACGACCGTGGCAATGGCCATCATGCGCTTCGTCAAACCTCCGGGGCGCATCGTAGGCGGCCGGGTCTCGTTTGACGGCAGCGATCTGGTAACCTTGAACCCGGAAACCATGCGCAATCTGCGGGGCAAGGCTATTTCCATTATCCGGCAGGAGGCCCAAAATGCGCTCAACCCAGTGATGAGCATCGGCAAGCAGATCACCGAAATCATCCTGGAACATGAAAAAGTGAGTAAAGACACCGCCTGGACCCGTGCCAGACACCAGTTGAACCTGGTGGGGATAAGCGAGGAAAGGGTCAAAGACTATCCCCATGAATTCAGCGGCGGCATGAAGCAAAGGGCCATGGTGGCCATTGCCACGGCCTGCCAGCCCCGCTTCCTGATTCTGGATGAGCCCACCACTGGTCTGGATGTCATTGTCCAGCGGCAGTTGCTGGAGTCTATCAACGACCTCAAAACCAAACTGCATTTGACCTCGCTGCTCATATCGCATGATTTGTCCGTGATCGCAGAAACCTGTGACAGGGTGGCGGTGATGTATGCCGGCAAGATAGTCGAGGAAGCGCAGACCGTATCGCTGTATAAGAATCCGCTGCACCCTTACAGCAAGGCCCTGATCGGCGCGTTTCCCAGTCTGAAGGGTACGAAGAAGAAACTGAAAAGCATCCCGGGCGCGCCCCCGCTGCTGATTGATCCGCCGGCCGGCTGCAGGTTCCAGCCGCGCTGCAACTATGCCACCGAGATCTGTACGTCCGTGGACCCTGAAATTCGGGAAAGAGACGACCACCGGGTGGCCTGTCATCTGATAAAGTAGGCTCAAGCTTATGCAGAACGATGACTTGCTGAGAGTTGAAAATCTCAAGAAATATTTTCCCGTACGCAAAGGTCTCCTGTCTTCTGCCGGAGGGAACAGGAAGAGGGATTACGTGCGGGCGGTGGATGATATCAGCTTTACGCTGAAAAAACGTGAAATCCTGGGATTTGTGGGAGAAAGCGGCTGCGGCAAATCTACCATGAGCCGCACGATCCTGCGGCTTGTCGAATCCACCGGCGGCAAAATCATTTTCAAGGGAACAGAAATCACGGCCCTGCACAAAAGGCAGTTCAAACCTTTGCGTGCCAAGATGCAGATGATCTTCCAGGATCCTTTCGGCTCGCTTAATCCGAGAAGGACCGTGGCCGATACCATGCGGCAAACCGTCAGGATCCACGGTCTGGCCCCGAACAGAGCCGAGGAGGCTTCCCTGATACACCGGGCCCTCGAGGAAGTGGAGCTCAAACCCGCCGATCAATACTGGGATAAGTATCCGGCCCTGCTCAGCGGGGGGCAGCTGCAGAGGGTGAGCATCGGAAGGGTGCTGGTGCTGCAGCCCAGTTTTGTCATAGCAGACGAGCCTATTTCCATGCTGGATGTTTCGGTCCGCATCGGCATACTGGACCTTCTGTTGCGGATGAGAGACAAATTCGGGATCTCCTTTATTTACATCACCCATGACCTGGTGACCGCGCGCTACATCTGCGACCGCATCGCCATCATGTACCTGGGCAAGATCGTGGAAATCGGCCCGGCTGAAAACATTGTTCATCAGCCGCAGCATCCTTATACCCAGGCCTTGATTGCGGCGGTGCCGGATCCCGACCCGACGGTTGAAGCAGCCCGGTTGCCCATAAAGGGCTATGTGCCCATGACCACCGGACAGGACCTGCAAAGCTGCCGGTTTTTCCCACGCTGTCCTTACGCAGTGACCAGCTGCAATACACATATCCCGCCGATGACTGAAGTCGGAGAAGCGCATTTTGTTGCCTGCTCCAGAATTACGGATTAGATCGCATGTCCCTCGACGCAAATCTGAAAGAAACCCCTTACTGGCTTGATCCACCGCCCCTCGGGCGTTCATTTGCCGGAAAAGTCCTGCCTGAAAAAACGGATGTCCTGGTCATCGGCAGCGGTTATACCGGCATGACGGCCGCTATCGGCTTGCGGCAGGCCGGAACTGATGTTGCCCTGATTGACAGTCTGCCGCTCGCAACCGCGGCCAGTGCCAGGACCGGCGGACAGGCCCTTACCGGCTTGAGCGAGGGAGTGTCTGCCATGATGAAAAGGGTAGGGGCGGAAAAGATCCGCCTTTTATTCTCTGAATCGCTTGAAGCCCTGAAATGCGTCGAGCGCCTGGTCGCAGAGGGGAAGATCGACTGCCATTTCAACCGGTGCGGCCATATGGAAGTTGCGGCCAAACCCGCCCATTTCGAGCGTTTGAAAAGAGAGCAGGAGATCCTTTTCAATCAGTTCGAGCATCACACTATCCTGGTTCCTCCAGGGCAGATGCAGACGGAAATCGGTTCGCACCGGTACCATGGAGCCCTGCTTGATCCCCTGAGTGGCGGGGTCCATCCGGCCAGGTATATCGCTGGACTGGCAAGGATGGCGGATCAATACGGAGTGGACCTCTACGAACGGGTGGAGGCAACAAATATTGAGGTGCGTAATGGCCGGTTTCTGGTGAAAACGGACAAAGGGACCGTTTCCGCGGAACAGGTGGTGGTTGCCACCAACGGGTACACCGGGAGCCTTGTGCCCTGGCTGCAGCGCCGGATCATCCCCATCGAAAGCATGATAATTGCGACTGAAGAGCTTCCTGCCGAGATGGCGAAGTCACTGATCCCCAATGGCCGGATGATCTTTGATACCAAATATTTCCTTTTCTACTTCCGCCTCTCGCCCGACGGCAAGCGCCTGCTTTTCGGGGGGCGCCTGAACTCGGCGAAAAAGTCGATGCGGGAAAACGCCGTATTCATGCGCCGCAATATGCTGCAGGTTTACCCCCAGCTTGAAAAATTCGGCATTGAATATGCCTGGTCGGGGAAGGTAGCGATTACGTGGGACCGGCTCCCCCATATCGGACGGCAAAACGGCATTTACTATGCCACGGGCTATTGCGGCCATGGGGTTGCCCTGGCGTCGTACCTGGGCGGGAAACTTTCAGAGCTGATTTTGGGATCGGGCACACCGACCGCCTTTGCAGACAATACGTTCACGGCGATTCCCTTTTACCGGACAATACCGTGGTGTATGCCGTTTATAACTCTCTATTATTCGGCCCTGGATCGATTTGCCTGATCCATTTTCCGATGGGCCTGCATCTTGATTCGCGTCCGTTTTGATGCCAGGTCTTATCGCGCTTAACATGTGAATCCTGCTGATGACCCGCAAACACATATTTGAAGTTCTGGGTATCGGAACCCCCCTTTTAGCCGGGCTGGTTTCCGAATATTTTGTGTATCTGGCCGATTCGGCCATGGTGGGTTGGCTGGGAACCGAATACCTGGCAGCCATCGGCATCGCGACGATCTTCGCTGAAATTCTATGGGTGATCGTGTATCCCTTCGCGCCGGGCACCCAGGCGATCACATCCCGTCGATTCGGTCGCCAAGGGCTGATTCCGGTCAGAAGCCTCCAGGAATTCAGCAACCTCTCGAAATCAACTGCAACGGTCCTGCCCAACGCCCTTGTTGTTTCGGTGATGGCGGGTTTCTTTGCCGTCGGTCTGGCCGCCTTTTCCAGAGAAATTCTCCTGTTGATCCTGAAGGACCGGCATCTGGCCTCGCTGGCCGAGTCCTACATAAGGATCCTCAAATGGGTCATGCCGCTAGGCGGGATCTTTTATGCCTTTTACGGATTTCTGGCCGCCGTCAATTTGACCCGTCCCATCATGGTGGCCAGTGTGGGACTCAACTTTTTTAACATCATTCTTAACTACGGTCTTGTTTTCGGTAACTTCGGCCTGCCGGCCATGGGGATTCAAGGGGCGGCTATAGCCACCGTTCTGGCGGAAACGCTGGGGACATCCTACCTGGTTGCCTATTTTGTGTTTTCCAAAAAAACTGAAATCTACCGCTGCTTCACCTGGCGCAGCTTCCAATGGGGCCTGCTGAAGGATATCAGTAAAAGGGCTCTGCCCATTTTGATCCAGCTGGTGCTGGGGTTGTCAATTTACCTTTATTACGAAAGTCTCATTGCCGACTTCGGGACCGTATATCTGGCGGTGACGCATATCATCCTGATAACGTTTCTTCTAAAACGCACCCTGGTCGGAGGCTTTGCGGAGGGGGGATCCATTCTGGTCGGCAATTATCTGGGACGGGGTGACAAAAAAGAAGCCCGCCGCTACGCCTACGCGGCCGTATACATTGCCGCTCTCTTCGGCGTATTGCTGTGCCTCTTGATTATGCTGTTTCCGGAAAGCATTGTGAAAATATTCAATCGGGAATCCGAAACAGTGGCTATCGGCGCCGGCGCACTGAAATTCTTTGCCTTCTTCTTTCTTGTGGATATCATGGGGTTTCCGTTTGAAATAATTTTCACCCACAACGGTTGGGGCGGATATGTTCTCTTCGCGGAGTCAGCCAGCAATATCTCATTGATTCTCGGGCTGACGCTGCTGTTAACCAGGGTCTTCGGTATGGGAGTCTATGCCGCCTGGTTTTCGTTAGCCCTCTACATGGTGTGCTACGCCTGTTTTTTGTCAGCCGGATTTTTTTCTAACAGGTGGCTGACCGTCAAGGTGGAAACCAAAGTGACGAAGTGATCGAGCGTTCGGAGTGAGCTAAATTGAACTATAGAGGTAATGGAAAGCACAGCCGAGAAGCACCTGATGCCTCCTGCTCTGCGGGAGGAGCCTTATTGGGCCAGCGCCTTAATCTCCTGGTAGCGGTAGCAGTCGACCGTATGGTCATTTACCATCCCGACGGCCTGCATGAATGCATAGCAAATGGTGGGGCCGACGAAACTCAGTCCCAGCTTCTTCAGGTCACTGCTCATCCTGTCGGACTGTTCGGTCCTGGCCGGTAGTTGCGAGATGGATTCCCATGCGTTTTGTCTCGGAGTATGGTCCACGTAGCGCCAGATAAAATCGTCAAGCGACCCGTATTTCTCCTGAATCTCCACCACCGCGCGGGCGTTTCTGACGGCCGCCTCTATCTTCAGGCGATTGCGTACAATGCCGGGATCGTTCGATAGACGCTGCACATCCCTTTCCGTATAGGCAGCTACGCTCTTCACTTGAAAGCGGTCAAACGCCCTCCGGTAGTCCTCCCGTTTTCTGAGGATCGTGAACCAGCTCAAGCCCGCTTGCGCGCCCTGAAGGATGAGTGTTTCAAAGAGGCGTTGATCGCCGTGAACGGGGACCCCCCATTCCGCATCGTGGTACGAGACGTACAAAGGGTCGCTGCCGCACCATTCACATCGACTCTTCACGGTCCTTGCTCCGGATTCCGGGTGGGCACTGATCACCCCATTACCTTTGCGTTCAGTTCCTCGGTGCTGAATCGGGGCGAGCCTTTTCCGGCGCTTTCAGCGGCCTTTACGAGTTCCACCAGCCTTCTATTCACCGGCGCCGGGACACCCGCTTCATCGGCCAGGCGCACTACTTCACCGTTTAAATGATCGATCTCCGTCTTCCGTCCGCGCTCCAGGTCCTCTGCCATGGAGGAGCGGGCCTCCGGATCAATCTCGATCATCGTCCTGGCCACCGCAAAGAAGAGAAAGTCGGGCAGGCCCAGAGCAATGGGCACCAGTCTTGGAATCATGCGGCCGAAACTGACCGGTTTAACACCGGCCATCTTCAATGCAGCCAGCGCTTCCCGCTGCGCGGCCGCAAAAATCCGCCGATACCCCCGTTGCGAGAGCTGGGCCTTCAGGGGAATTCCGGAAAGGGCGTTGACGGCGTTGTTCAGATTCAACAACAATTTGCTCCACTGTACCTCGACGAAGTCGGGCCTTACCTCAACCTCGAATCTCGCGCTCCGCAACGCACGTGCCGCACCCTCTGCCCCGGGTCCCGCCTCGATCACGAGCGGGCCGCTGGTCGCCTGATGGAAGGCAGGGCCGGGACCGCGAACAACATTAAAGCTCACCATGCCGCCGAGCACGGTTCTCCCGGGCAGGCCCTCGCGAAGCACGGTGGTGTTGCGCAGGCCGTTCTGAAACGAAATCACGACACACCGGGAGGGGAGGGCGGAACGCAGAATCCTTGCCGCCTCCGGCGTTCCCGGACTCTTGACGCATACAAACACCACCTCGGCGTCCGCAAGGAGCTCTGGGTCTTCCCCGGCCGAAAATGACGGAGGCACCACGCGGGACTCATTGCCGTCCACGTCTTTCAACGTGATGCCGCTGGTCCGGGCTTCCGTCATCAAGGGAGCCCGTCCCACCATGGCGGTGGGATTTCCCGCAGCGGCCAGCCTGCCGCCCACGTAACAGCCGATGTTGCCGGCACCGAAGACTCCGTATTTGCTCACGATCTCTCCTTTCGGTCCTGCGACTCCTGCGTCTGAGTATGCTCCTCCCTGAGCTGTGGACTCCTCAGGAGCTCCCTGATGCCTCTCCCTCTGTGGGAGGAGGCGCAGGCTGATGCGAAACAAGGAGTGAACTACAGGCCAAAATAACACATGCCGAGTCAGAAACACAAATCCATCGTGAAATTTTTCGGTTCATGCGGTTTTTTGGTACTCGTGGGCCGGAACAAGGCTCAGGGGTACGGGATAGGGCTCTATCCCGTATGAGGTTGAATCAAATCTTGAACTTCAGAGAACGCAAGACCCGGATGAACCAATGTTCGGGTGTAGGAAAGGGTGAGAAGAGCTTTTTTGGAGGACACGAACGTCCCCTCAGGTCGATTATCCCGATGCTATAAGCGCTGCGCCCAGAGCGCCGAGCATTTGGGGACTGTCAGGAACAACGACCTTTCTGCCCGTGACGTCCCGCAGGTTCTGCACCATGCAGGGGTTGAGCGCAACACCGCCGGCAAAAAGAACAGCGTCCGTGGTGGCAATCCTTTTGAGCATGCCGGCCGCTCGGCGCACAACCGATCGATGGAGGGCAAGGGCGATATCCCGCCGGTTTTCTCCCTTTGCCAGGAGTGATGTCACCTCGGATTCGGCGAACACTGTGCACATGCTGCTTACCTGTATTTCCTTCTTGGCATTGAGGGCGTCCTCTCCGAACCGGTCAATGGTGTACCCCAGGGTCTGGGCCATGATTTCCAGGAATTTCCCTGTTCCTGCGGCACACCGGTCATTCATTTCGAATTTGGCGACCCTTCCCTTGTCATTAAGAGCGATCGCCTTGGAGTCCTGTCCCCCGATGTCCAGAACGGTCCTGACTTCAGGGAACAGGAACCGCGCGCCGACGGCGTAAGCCTTGATCTCCGTTATTGTGGGAGCCTCAAAGGAAAGCTCAAAAAGGTGCCGTCCGTAGCCCGTGGCCATGATATGGTCATATTTCACGCCGTCAAGAATCTTTCGGGCCTGCGCCATAGGGTCAAAGCCCGAATCTGTCTGCTTAGTCTCGATAATTTCATTGTCGTTCAGAACCACCAATTCGATGGTTCGGGAGCCGATATCAATGCCGGCGCTGCGCATGAGAAAGCCCTCTCCTTATTTGATCAATTCTATGAAAGCTTCAATTCTCGTTTTGAGTTGACCCACATCTTCCATGCTGTAATCCGTGTCGATGCGAAGGGTGGGAATGTCCTTCTCTTCCAGGGTCTTCTCAACGGGAATGGACTCGGTCGCATAGGGCTGGCAGAACTGCAGGCAGTAGTGAATGATCCCGTCCGCTTTATACTCTCGGAACATCTCCTCAACATGACGCAGGCGGTCCGGGTTCGGCGTAAATATGGCGCAGTCAACCTGGAAGTACCGGTCCACGATGGCTTCCATGAGCTCTTCCACCGTATTCCCACTGTCAGCGGTCAGATTTCGGGTGCCCCGCTCCCCGACGCAGGATTCCTCTCCCACGATTACGGCACCCGATGTCTCTATAATCCAGGGCACCTTCCAGTTGGGTACGGCCATGGGACACCCTGAAAGCAGGATTCTCGGCGTACCTTTGGGGAACACTCCATCCGCCCTTTCTATCCTCTTTTCAAGTTCATCGCAGATCTTGTTGAGTGAATCCGTGAAGCGGACCGGATCATCGTAGAAAAAGACCTGGTTGGCCAGCAGTGCATCCAATCCTGAAATAGGGGCCGGGTCGACTTTCCGCAGGCTGGACAGCCGGTGAATGGCCTTTCTCTTGTTGTTGACTATTTGGATCCCTTTCCTGAGCCTTTCAGCATCGATCGTCACGCCGGTGAGCTCTTCGACTGCTTCCTTGAATCGCAGGTATTCAGCCTTCAGCACGACCCTTCCCTCATCCGACTTCATCTGCGGCAGATCCATGACGTAGAGATTCGGGACAAGGTCATCGAGGACCTCGTAGGATTTCTTTTTGCCGTCGCAGGTATTTTCCCCGACGATCATGTCCGCCGATTCGATATATGGACATACCTTGCCCAGCTTGAACCCAAAAGCCGATTTGATCAGCGAGCACGTATTTCGGGGCAGGAGTTTTTCCACTTCTTCAGTGGCAAAATCAGCACCCGTACACAGCCCCACAAGGGTCGCGTCGGCGGCGCGCACTATCTCTTCGGGCACAAATACGCAGAAGGACCCGATGACCTTGCGGCCGGCCGCCTTTTCATCCATCAGTTCCTTGATGCGCAAACCGTGCACCTCGCTCATGACGAAGTCGAAATATCCCATGCCTTCGGGCCGGTTCTTCTGCGCCAGGTAAATGTCCTGGTAGCCCTTCCCGAGGATATCCAGCAGTGCATCGTGGGCCTCCAGATCCAGACCCAGGCTTTTCCACATATCTCTGTAGTCTTCACTCATCTTTTTCTGTCCTCCATTTTCTTTCCGATTTCATCCATAGCTAGGTGTTGTTCGTAATCATCCTCTCTCCTGAACCGTCAAAAAGTCCTTTTTCTCTTCTTCAATCCCGGCGGGCACAGGACTTCCTACGCGCATCTTCTCCGGGTATGGTCCTCCATGAACGAGGATGAGCATTGACGGATGATTTGGCTGAATCCCGTGTGATTGACAAACGGGAAATGCAACATTGCTTTTGATGGATACCCAAAGGCCTAAAGTCCAGGCGGAAAAGTTCAGCGAGAAGAAATCCGGGAATTTATCAAGAAATGTACCTTGATTTTTCGGCCTGGCCTTGTGCCCCCCGAACCCGGGCAGTTGCTTTTATGGTGTGTCAGGTAAAGCCGAAAAATGCATACATGGGGTCAATGATCCGCGTCTCAGAGAATTTGTGTGTCATGTATATGCATACAGAAAATATTTCCGATGTGTCAAACTGGATTTTACGATATCATATCCGGGGTTCTATAGGAAAAAGCTATGTTGTGCACATCCATAAATGGGTTTTGGGTGCTTGCGAGTTTCCAATCCAGGAGATCATGTTCCAGGCGCGGCAATTATGGGGAGCAACGGCCTCTCTTGGATCACACCCGTCGAAGTTGAAGCACTCAGCAAGAAAAAATGTCCACCATCCTTGTTCACTTCAACGTGGGCGTGCGGAGGGTTTTGCTTGTGCAGCGGGATTTTTTCTATTAATGAAACAGATGTTGAAAGGGAATCCACATGGATCCAAATGGAGGAGTTCTTATGAACCTGGCGCGTGTGCTCTCTCAATCAGCCGTCCGGTATGGAGAAAAGGCGGCCGTTGTTTTTGGAGACAGAACCTATTCTTATAATGAGATCGCACGGACTGCGGCGAAATACGCCGGCTGTTTAGAAAGTATGGGAGTGAAGAAGGGGGATCGAGTGGCCATACAGCTTCCGAAGTGCATGGAGTTCCTGTTCGCTCACCTGGGCAATCTCAGGATCGGGGCCGTCACTGTGCCGGTCAACCCGGACTACACTCCGGAGGAAGTCGAATACTTCCTGTCGGATTCAGGCAGTTCTCTCCTCATTGCGGACAGGAAGAGACTCCTGAGAATCGGGAGCGCAGTCGGATCAATCAAAGGGCTGCAGGTTGCGCTGACGGATGCCGAAGGACCGGACGGATCTCTTTCGCTCACGGAGAGGGCGGAAAAGGCGGAAGCCGGGGAGCCCCGTGCATACCCTGCAGGGAATGACGATGCGGCTATGATCTGCTACACCTCCGGCACCACGGGCAGATCCAAGGGGGCGGTGATCACGCACGGAAACCTGGTCTCCAACATGAGAGCCCTTCAGGAGATATGGGCGTGGACGGATCGCGATAGACTGCTGCACGTGCTGCCGCTTTTTCACATACACGGGCTGGCGGTGGCCATGCACGGCGCCTTGCATGCCGGATCCACGGTGTTCATGACCTGGAAGTTTGATCCGCGCTTGACATGGCAAACCATCGAAAAAGAAAAGATCACGCTGTTCATGGCCGTCCCGACCATCTATCACAGGTTGATGGAGGTTTGGGATGCGGTACGGCCCGATCTCAGGTCCATGCGGGTCTTCATCAGCGGCTCTGCGCCCCTCTCTGAAACACTTTTTCAGCGTTTTGAAGAAACCACCGGCTTTCGCATCCTGGAGCGCTATGGGATGACCGAGGCGCAGATGATCGCTTCCAATCCCCTGGAACCCGCACGACGGGTATCCAAGAGTGTAGGCTATCCTTTACCGGGAGTCGAGATCCGGCTTGCGTCTCCTGAAGGGGTGACCGTAAGGCCGGGTGAGATTGGAGAAGTCCGGGTGAAAGGCGAGAACGTGTTCAAGGGATATTGGAGAATGCCGGAAAAGACGGCCGAAGCGGTTCAAGGGAGGTGGCTGCGGTCGGGAGATCTGGGATACCAGGATCCTGAGGACGATTTCAGACTTTACCTTGTGGGAAGGTCCAAAGAGCTCATTATTTCAGGCGGCCTCAATGTCTATCCAAAAGAAGTGGAAAGTGCTCTGGAGAGGCATGACGCAGTGGAGGAGGCAGCAGTGTTCGGGCTGCCCGATGAGGATTTTGGGGAAAAGGTGTCAGCCGCTGTTGTCCTGAAACAGGGAGTTTCCCCGCCTCACCCGGAAAAGCTCCTGGCTTTCGCAAGACAGTATCTCAGCGGCTACAAGTGTCCGCGAAAGATCTTCTTTCTCGATTCGCTTCCCAAAAACGCCATGGGGAAGGTACAGAAGGAAGAGCTCAGAAAAGGCTTCCTCTCGGAGCTTGGCTTGGAGGGCTCATGATGCTTCTTACTCTGCGGGAGAAGATTGAGTTGAACTGACGTAGGTTCTCCCTGCCAGTACGGTTTCGATAGCCGCCAGCAATTCCTTCCATCCGGCATCCTTGAGGCAATAGCCGTCGGCGCCGGCCTTGAGAAACTCGGAAATATAATCATCGGAATCGTATATGGTGAGCATCATGATTTTGACGTCCGGCAACTCTTCTTTTAAATTATTCAATACCGAAATGCCGCTCAGTTTCGGCAGAGAAACGTCCAGCAGCAAGAGATCGGGAAGTACGCTCTTCACCATGTGGATAGCCGACACACCGTCCGCGGCTTCACCCACCACTTCCATGCCTTCGGTTGAGTTTATCAGGGATTTAAGGGTTTCCCGGAGCAATTTATGATCGTCGGCAATGGCGATCCTTTTTTTCTGCATTGCGTTCCTCCTTCTACCCAAAAGGATTCAACTCGGAAGCTCTGCCAAAAAAGCACCAGAGACTATTTCACACAGGAGCGGATTGCAGATACGAGCTCTGCGGCTGCACATCCCTTGCTCTTATACCCGACAGCTCCGGCAGCGAGCATTGCCTGACTCCGCTCTTCATCTTCATACATGGAAAGCCCGATAATCCGGATTGTCGTGGACTCACCGCAAATCACCCGAGTGGCCTCAATCCCGTTCACCTCCGGCATGCTGATGTCCATCAGGATCACGTACGGCGCTAGTTTTCGTGCAAGTTCAATCGCTTCTCTGCCGTCCTTGGCGTAACCGACCACTTCAATATCCGGCTCCTGGTTCAGTATCCGCCCGATGCCGTCGCGGAACAGGGCATGGTCGTCGGCGAGTAACACGCGTATGCATTCTTCTTTACGGCGGTGCTCACGAGGCCCGCTGGATCTGGAGGGAGATCTTGCGGGAAGTAGCGGAACCGGTTCCACTGCGGCGGGAACCACCATTGTCAGGCGGCAGCCTTTTCCGGCGGCGCTGTTTATCTCAAACCTGCCGCCGATCGAGTCAATCCGTTCACGGATACTGAAGAGGCCCAAACCCCCGGCAGCTGTTTCTGTGGAATCCAGCCGGGAGGGATCGAATCCCACGCCTTCATCGCTTACGACGACCTGGATTTCGGATCTCCCGTTTTGGTGGAGACCCACCTTGGCCCAGGATATCTTTGCATGCTTTACCGCGTTGAAAAGTAATTCCCGCACCGATTCGAACACCAGGATGGTCAAATCTTCCGGCAGCCTTGGTTGAACATCCACGGAAAGCTCGACAGTAAAGTTGTGTTTTTCTCTCATCCAGCGAGCCAGCCACTCCAGGCCACCGGCAAGCCCTGCATCGTGAAGAACCGGCGGACTCAGCTCTACGCTCAATGAGCGCGACATCTGGATACTCTCGTTCAGTATCTCTTCAATCTCACGGGCCTCATGCTTGTGATCCTCATCCGGAAGTTTCTCGGCGAAATAGCCGATCCGCAGCCTGGCCGTCGCCAGGTGTTGCTGCAGTCCATCGTGCAGAATTTTCGACAACCGCTTGCGTTCACGCTGTTCGGCCGTTGTTAGTTGGCTGGCCAGCCTGCGGAGCTGGTTCGCCCTGACTCTCAATTGCGCATTCGCCCGGCTGAGCCTTTCGTAGTTGTCCGCCAGTTCTTCGGTCCGTATCAGGACCTTCTGCTCGAGCTCTTTATTGAGATTTCGCAGCGTCTTTTGTACTTGAATGCGCTGCATGGCCAGGGCCACATTGTCCGCGACCGTCCGCATCAACTCCACTTCTTCATCGGTAAAGTGCGGATGCGTTTTCGTCCCGAAGGCAAGCGTTCCGATAAGACGGTCCTGTATGAGCAGCGGGTGACAGCAGTAAGCCTGGATGCCGTAAGATTTGACCAGTTCGGGGCGAATATCAGGGGTGTGGAGGATGTCTTCGGCGATAACACGCTGCCGGTCCCGCTCGACGCAGCTGCAGACGGCCACGCCGAAGTCAAGCCATTCGGTTTTGCGGGCCTCCGGCTCCGGGATGCCGGCATAACTATTCAAATGCAATTTTCCGCTCTGCTCGTCGACCAGAAAGTTGAAAAACGCCTGGCAATCCAAGAATGCCATTACCTCAGTGCAGAGCTCCTGTACCACGTCTTGCGGGGGCTCGGGCGCGAGCAGGCGTGTCGAGGCATTTGAGAGCAGTTCGAATTTTTCGATGCTGCGCTGGAGCGCCTGCAGTGTCTGCTTGGTCTCGGTGATGTCGTTCCCGACCGCTAGGATCTCGGCCAGGTTCCCGTTTTCATCGTATATGGGTTTGTTCGTCCAGTTCATCCAGACACGACGGCCGTCGCGGCAGACGTTCTCATTAACGTGGTGAATGTAGCGTTCCGGATGATCCACGAGGCCTTTTATCAGGCCCTTCGGGCCGGCGCCGGACGATTGGAATTCCGGCAGAAGGCTGCCCGCTTGTTTGCCGATCATTTCCTCGGCAGTGTAGCCGAAAAATCCCTGCGCGTATTCGTTGAAAAAGGTAATGGCGCCGTCGCTGTTCAAGCGAATGATGGCGCTGTTGGCGTTCTGTACCAGTTCCCGGTACATCTCCTCATTCTGGCGCAGTTTTTCATTGATGACCTGCTGTTCGGTCACATCCTGGGCCACGACCATGGCAAAGATTATCTGCCCCTGCTCGTCGTGGATCGGGACAAACTGAACGTTTCGAATACGGTCTTGATATTCAAGCTGGATCTCGAAACTTTCGCCGCCAAAGACGCGCTCCAAGCCCGGTTCCAGAGTCTCATAAAGAGGATGCTCGAGGACCGTTTTGCCCTCGAGCGATTCGCGTGAAAGCCCGATCAAACCCAGGCCTTGGCCGTCCGCCACATGGATGCGCATGTTGCGATCAAACAGATAGATGGCCCCGTTGGGAAAATTATGGGCGATAGCACGATAGGTGCTTTCGCTTTCGAGCAGCCTCCTGCGCGCCTGGCGCTTTTCCGTAACATCGCGAAAGACAATGACCACGCCGATGACATTGCCGGCGCTGTCCTTTATGGGCGCGGCACTGTCCTCGATGGGGGTTTCGCGCCCGTCGCGGCTGATCAGAACGGTGTGATTGGCCATATTCAGAACACAGCCCTGCTTGAGGACACAGGCGGCGATGTCTTCGTCAGGCGCACGATTGAGCTCGTTGACGGTCTTCAGCACATCAGCGACCGGCCGGCCCAATGCCGCTTTCGGCTCCCAGCCGGTCAGCGCAGAAGCCACGGGATTCATGAAGGAGACCCGGCCGGCGAGATCGACGGCTAACACCGCGTCGCCGATACTTCCCAGCGTGACGCTCAGCCATGTACGCTGCTGGTCCAGATCCCTGAAAAGCAGCTTGTATGGCTTTGCCAGTCCGGTCTGTATCACGGCTTTATATATGAAATAAAAAGAGATGATCATAAGGTAATGGCCGAGCATGTTGGAAAAGCCGTAGACGCTGGCATAGGCCGTAAATGAAAGCTCCGCAACCACTGAGAAAGCGATCGACAGCAGGAGCCACCGCAACACGTCGGGGTCGAAGTGCCTGCGCAAATGAAAAATAAGCCCACCGGAGGCAATTAGAATCAGGGAGATGAGGTATTCGCTGATTTTCTTAAAGGGAGTCAATCCCTCGGCGCCTTCGAGGAAACAATCGGGAAATATTCGCCAGTCGAGGATCGAAAGCAGCAGGAAGAGCACGATCAGACCGTATCCGGCGAATAAAAAAGCGGGCTTGATGCGCCTGCGGAGCATCAGGGGGGCAGCCAGGAGCGAAAGGCTTGCAAGGTACCGCGTGGCGATCCAGAGCTGGGTCGGCGCATTGGCGTCATATCCGGGCATCAGGTTCATGCCTTTGTATGCAAATGCATGGACCAGATGCAGAATACCGACAGAAAGGAAAGCAATGCCGAGAAACACAAAGTACTGATTCTCGAAATAGCGCCGACAGTTCCAGGCCAGTACAAAAATGGTGCAGGCGACTAAAGTTGCAAACCCCTCGGCAAGGGAGTGGAAAAAAAGGTAGTTATGAAGGCTGAGGATATAAAGTCCGGTCCCTAAGAGCAGTGCCGCTGGAATGGAAAGGTATCTTCTCATTTGAGTGTTCATAGAGTGGGGCGCCGCCGTCCAGGATTAGATAATGAGGCCGATGATTTTTTTGGATAACAAGGAATTATAAAAAAGCCGTTATTCATGTCAAGTTCAAAGTATCCGGGCGGGTATAGCCTCACCATTCCAAGGAAGCCGCTCGCCGTGCACCGTTGGTTTACCGTTCCGTTATTCCGGCGAAAGCCGGAATCCAGGAAACAGGACGGAGGATGGCAAGTTCAGTATCGCAGCGTCATGTCCTGCCCGCATCAGCACAGAACGCTAGTGATATCCCTCCCCCGGCTGCACCTTGCCGCGAAATACCCAGTAGCTGTATACCGTGTAAGCCAGTACCACAGGGATCACGAAGATAACGCCCCACAGGGTGAAGAGCTGGGTCTGGGCCTGGGAGGCGGCCTGAGCGATCGTCACATCCGGCAGGATGGCGTTGGGAAAGATAGCAGCCTGCAGACCCAGGTAGGCTGAAAGGAAGATCAGAACGCTTGCGATAAAGGGGTAGATCTCTCGCTTCTTCCGCAGGCTCGAGAAGAGCAGGTAGAATCCGCCGATGGCGAGCAGAGGGAATATCCACACGAAATAGATCCTCGGGCTGCTCAACCAGCGCGCGGCGAGAAACGGCTGGTGAATCGGTGTCCAGACGCTGACCACCGCCATGAATCCGGCCACGGTCCAGCCTGAGCGGCGGGCATACAAAAAGGCCTTTTGCTGCACGGGCCCTGCAGTCTTAATGATAAGATAGGCGGACCCGAGAAGGATATAGCCGGCGATTAAGGCACACCCCACCATGATTGGAAAGGGGGAGAGCCAGTCCAGGGCACCGCCTGAAAAATGGCCGTTGGTGACCCGAATTCCGCCGAGATAGGCCCCCAGCGTGAGTCCCTGGGCAAAGGTCGCAACAAGGCATCCCCAGAAGAAGGCCCGGTTCCAGGGGACCTTCCGCCTGGAATTGGCCCGGAATTCAAAGGCCACGCCCCGGAAGATGAGCCCGAATACAAAGGTGAGCAGCGGAATGTACAAGGCACTGAATAGCACCGTATAGATCATTGGAAAAGCGGCGAAAAGCGCCCCTCCGCCGAACACGATCCAGGTCTGATTGGCATCCCAGACCGGTGCGATGCTGCCCATCATCATATCCCGCTCGGTTTCATCGGCGCCGGTGGGAAAGAGCATTCCCACACCGAGGCTGAAGCCGTCCAGCACCACATAGAGGATCACCACCAGTCCCACCAGGCCGATCCAGAGATGTACCAGGTTCATCGCGGTGTCTCCCTCTCGCTCTGTTCAAGTAGCTGCATCCCGGACCGGAGCTGTACGCTGGGGACCGGACTCTCTAAATCGGGTCCCCTCTGCAGTATTTTCCTCAGGTAGTACGCGTAGCTCGTCCCGATCAGCCCGAAAAACGCGAGGAAAAGCAGAAGCGACCAGACCACATTTCCGGCCGGGATGGGTGATACGCCTTCGCTCGTCCGGATGAGTCCATAGGCCACCCAGGGCTGCCGGCCCATCTCGGTAGTAATCCAGCCGAGTTCCGTAGCGAGGAAACCAAGGGGCTGAACCGCCACCAGGGCTTTGAGAAAACCGCGGCTTTCAAACAACGTCCGTTTGCGCCACAACCAGCCGGCCCACAGCATCACCGCCAGGAAGAGAAAGCCGATGCCCGCCATGATGCGGAAGGCCCAGAACAGGACCGGAACGAAGGGTCGATCTCGGGGCGGGAACTCTTTGAGGCCGATGACTTTGCCATTCCACGTGTGGGTGATCAGCAGGCTGAGTCCGTGGGGAACGGCCAATCCCATCCGATTTTTCTCCGCTTTCATGTCTGGTATTGCAAAGGCGAGGAAGGGCGCCCCTCCGGACCGATTGGTTTCCCAATGCGCCTCCATGGCCGCTAGTTTGGCCGGCTGATGCTCCGCGACCTCACGCCCCTTTTGATCTCCCAGAAATATTTGGAGGGGCGCCAGTACCACGGCCATGAGGAGTGCCAGACCGAGGGTCCTTCGATAGAAGGGGGTGTATTTTCCTTTCAGCAGGAAGTAGGCGGAGATTCCCGCCAGCGCAAAAGCCGTGGTTTCGAAGGAAGCCGCCAGCATATGGGCCAGGTGTGTGGGCATGGCCGGGTTGAATATGGCTTCGGCGAAACTTCTCACCTGGAGCGTGCCGTCAGACAGAGTGTATCCCGCCGGGGTCTGCATCCAGGCATTGGCGGCCACGATCCAGAAGGCCGAAAGCGTGGCGCCGGCGGCCACAAGACAGGTCGAGAGAAAATGTATGGTGCGGGGAACACGGTCCCAGCCGAAGAGCATGATTCCCAGAAACCCGGCTTCCAGAAAAAACGCCGTCATGCCTTCGTAGGCCAGGAGCGGGGCGAATATGTTGGCTACCGCCTGGGAAAACCGCGCAAAGTTGGTTCCGAATTCAAACTCCAATGTAATCCCGGATACGACCCCGACGGCGAAATGAACCGCAAAGACTTTTACCCAGAACCGGTACATCCGGTAATACATCTCATCCCGGCTTCGCAGCCACAGGAGCTCCACGATCACAAGAAAAACGGCGAGTCCGATGGTCAGCGTGGGAAAGAGAATGTGAAAAGCGGTGGTCAGCCCGAATTGAATCCGGGACAACAGGAGTGCATTCATAGCGGTTTCCCCCAGGACCGGGAATGTTTCTTGAATCTCAGTCAGACAGTCTACTCTACCCTCTCCGATGCTGGCAAGCGCAAACTCGAATTTCTGCCCACTCGATTTTGCCGAGAGCTTATTTGCTAGGGCACATGGCGGTGTTGGAGGCGGGGGATTGCAGGTTAGATGATAAAGGCTCTCTTTTGCCGGACCGGGATAAAGCGGGGGCGGACTTGTGTATGAAACGCGAAGCCGACACAACATATCCGCTATGAATTCCGGGATGGAATAAATTATGGGCGCGGCACCTGGAAAATGAGAAAAGTGATTAATATCCTGGAAAAATTATCCGATGTAGATTTCAGTGGATGAAACCACTCGCTGCACGATTCTTGGGTCGTAGGCCAAAAAAGAGAAAAGAGAAAGGAGAAAGGAATATGAAAAAAGGTTTTGTATTCATGGTCATGGGGGTGTTTCTGTTTGGGGGCGTGGGCGTGACTCTGGCCGCTGAAAAGGCGCCCCAGAAAGTCGTGGACCTCGCCAACGGTTCGCTGGTGAACCTGGGTACCGATCCGGTGATCGTCAAGGCGGTCCGGGAAGAAAACGCGAAAGGGAAGACCCTGGCGCAGATCAAGGAAAAGGACAAGGAATGGATAAAAACCGCTGGGATCGTCGGTTACATGAAAGCCTTGATGGAGTCAGACTGCGGAAAACACCTCCGGGAAATCCAGAAGAGTGCGCCCTACTATGCTGAAATCTTTGTGATGGACAACCAGGGCGCGAACGTGGCCATGACCGACAAGACTTCCGACTACTGGCAGGGGGATGAGGCCAAATTCCAGAAATCCTACAATGGAGGTGCAGGCGCCGTGTTCATCGACGACGTGGAATTCGACGACAGCACCCAGGCCTATCTCGTTCAGGTCTCCGTGCCGGTCAAGGACGGGGGCAAAGTTATTGGAGCCATCACCATCGGTATCGATGTGGATAAAGTAAAATAACTGGAATCCAGCAGTAAAGTGATCTGCCGGAGCATGCCTCCCTTTATCCATTCATGAACCGAGAAGGAGATGATCACATGTTGAAATGGTTTAAGAGTCGCAAAATCGGGGCCAAGCTGGCATTGGGTTTTGCGGTCATGATTGCTTTTATGGCGGTCATCGGTCTTTCAGGAACCTGGAGTCTTCATCATATCGAAGGAAATATCAAGGAAATCTCAGACGTCAGGCTTCCCAGTCTCGATCATGTACTCGAGGTCAATCGGGATCTTCAGCAATTGCTGGTGGCCGAGCGGTCCATGATCTTCGCCAATGCCAAGTCGGATACTTTCAAGGGCCTTGTCGATGAGTACGATGCCAGCCTGAAGCGGGCCGATGAAAAGTGGAACAAGTTTAAAGCCCTTGATGCCACGGATCAGGAAAAGGCGCTTATTCCGAAATATGAGAAAGCGAGCGAAGCCTGGAAGGCCGTTTCCCGAAAGATCGTTGAAGGACGAATCGCCGACACCAGGGAGGGACGCAGGGAGGCTCTGGACCTG
Organism: uncultured Desulfobacteraceae bacterium; assembly: GCA_964581175.1. Lineage (GTDB taxonomy): Bacteria > Desulfobacterota > DSM-4660 > Desulfatiglandales > Desulfatiglandaceae > B46-G9. The sequence continues at coordinate 5,446 of CAZONI010000044.1, read as the reverse complement.
AGTCTGGGGCTCGCGAAGCAGAAATTCGACGAAATGCAGAGTCATCTTGATAAACTGACGAAGATCAACCTGGAACTCACGAGAGTGGCAAGTGAGGATGCTGCCGCGACGTACAAAAAGACCCTAACCATGCTCATGGGTATTCTGGGTTTGGGGCTGCTGGCAGGGATACTCCTCGCCTGGTCCATTACCCGGGGCATCACCAAACCCCTGCGAATGGTAATCGAAGGGCTTGCGGAGGCTTCCGAGCAGGTCGCATCGGGCTCGGGCCAGGTTTCTTCCGCCAGCCAGCAGCTGGCAGAAGGGGCATCCCAGCAAGCGGCATCTATCGAAGAGACATCCTCTTCCCTCGAAGAGATGTCATCCATGACCAAGCAGAATGCCGACAATGCCGAGAAAGCCAGATCCATGATGGAGGAGGCCTTCCAGATCGTCCAGAAAGTTGACAAGCACATGGGCGATATGGCAGTAGCCATTGGTGAAATCACCCGCTCCAGCGAGGAGACGGGCAAGATAATCAAAACCATCGATGAAATCGCCTTCCAGACCAACCTCCTTGCCCTGAATGCGGCCGTTGAAGCTGCCCGGGCCGGGGAAGCCGGCGCGGGTTTCGCCGTGGTGGCCGACGAGGTAAGAAACCTGGCCATGCGAGCGGCCGAGGCAGCACGGAACACCTCAAACCTGATTGAGAACACCATCAAGGCGGTGCACAACGGCGGGGATCTGACGCAGGCAACCCAGGAGGCCTTCACGGAAAACATGGAGATCGCCGCCAAGGTGAACGAACTGGTGGCCGGGATTGCAGCAGCTTCTACGCAGCAGGCCCAAGGCATTGAACAGGTCAACATAGCGGTGGCCGACATGGACAAAGTGGTCCAGCAGGTGGCGGCCAATGGCGAAGAGTCAGCTTCGGCCTCCGAAGAGATGACGGCCCAGGCAGACCAGATGAAAGATTTTGTTACCGGCCTGATCCATCTGGTCGGGGGACGGGTGTCTCAGTTTGAAAACCGGATGAACACAACCGGAGGGAGGGATAAGGCAGCCCGTTCAGTACCTGTAATTCCCTCAAGAAGGGCCAGCGCAAAAAACAGGACCCCGGGCCATGCCGGTGGAATCAAACCCAATAAGCTCATACCATTTGACGAAGAGGATGATTTTAAGGATTTTTAGGCAGGACCCTTTCTCCCGAGGGACGGTGACCGGACGGGTCACCGTCCTTTTCAAAAAACTCACCTTCAAGGCATACAGGGATTCCATCATCGGCAGTCTCGAAATCACGGTCATGATTTTCATGACCATCGCTGCTTCTGATACCTTTGGCGTCGCATCGACCTTTTCCGGCGTAGGCTGGGGACTGCTGGGCGGCGGTTCCCGTGTGCAGGAGACTCTTAATCAACGAGCAGGAAACCGTACCGGTTCATCGTCTGCGAGTAGTCCGTAAGCACCTGAATGGGATAGCCGTGCTGCCTGACTGTTGCGTAGACGTCTACGGCCATCGCTTCGGCCGTGGGACGCGCCGTTCGCGGATTTCTGCACTCCTCCCGCTCCCCGGTGCATTCCTTGCACATGGTGCAGCTGTCTACAACGAGCATGAAGGCCTTCCGATAACCGGACAGGAAGACTTCCCTTTCCAGGGCCACGAGTCCCTTGTTGATCTTCCGGGACCAGACGAAACGGTCTTCCGGTTTTTCTACGGCCTTGGCAAAATGGAATATGGCGCCGGTAGCGTACTCTTCAAAGAACCGCCTGCAATCGGAAACCGTGGGGACATTGGGAGGGCAGGTGGCATCCCTGCCGTAGTCTCCGCAACCGAACATGCACTTCATCCGCACCCATTGGCTGACGATGATATTCCGAGGATCAATCCATTTGTAGTCTGTGTAGCCGTGCTTGAGGAACAGGGCTTCCAGCTTTTCCAGGTCACTCATGCTCTGGTATCCTTTCATGCGGGTCAAGATGCGGGCCTTCAACCGCGCCCTCAGGCTTCCGGTTGAAGGAGCCATGTCAGGCAAGGAAAGGGAAGAAGACATCGTAAGCCAGGATGTCCTCTTCAATATCCCGGGGCTGATGGGAAATCCCCTTCGGGATCCTGATAAAGGCACCCTCCGCCATGGGGACCTCCCCAATCCCGTCGATCCACATCTTTGCCTTGCCTTTTAGCACGTAAAGGATATCGTCGGAATTTTCATGGATGTGCCTTTCCACCTTGATTCCTACAGGGAGATGCACCAGGAGGCACGTGAGACCTGCATGTTCATCCCTGTTGGAAAGGAGGTAGGCCACGCGGGCTTCCGCCAGCTGCGGGTGGGGTTCCCACTTAATTTCATCCGGTTGAACGATCTTTGGTATCTCCATGGGTTAATCTCCTTTTCCCTTGGGGGCCTTGACTTTCCGGTAGTAGTAATTGGAAAGATAGACTGCTGCCAGGGGGTTGTGCCCGGTAACGCGGTCTTTGACCGCCAGCACGGTGGTCGGAGCCTCGCCGTATTTGAAAAAGAGGGAGTCGTGTCCCACGCACAGGCCCAGCAGAATATTGAACTCGGTCTCTTCGTTATTGAGGACCTTGGCCTGGAAGATGGGGTTGCACATGGATTCATCCGTGTCCTGGCGGATCTTTTCCTCGTTGGTGATCCCGATCTTCTCTTTGGAAGTCCGCCCAGCCTTGCAGACCACCGAGACCACTTCAAACCCGTGACTCCGGAGGATTTCCTCCACAAGGCCCGCCTCCTGTTGGAGCCCGATACAGAAGGCAAGCCCCAGGCGCTTGTACCCCATTTTCCGGGCAAATTCACAGATCTCCACGATCCGGGTCTTGGTGGGCTGCGCCACGTAGGGCCGCTCGTGACGGTTGGCATAGCATTCTGCCTCCTGTCGGGATGCCTGCCGGGCAAACTCGTAAATGCCGGGCGCCTCGTACTCCTTATTCGCCTCCTTCAGGACCTCCCTGCGTGTGAGGGTCGGGCAGCCTTTGGAACTCCTCCCTTCATCAGTGTAGCAGACGCGCTCCTGTGTTTTCACTTCACAAGAGGCGCAGGAAGGACGCCGGCCGCTTGATTCTTGTTCCATAGTAACCTCCTCTTATAATATGGGTTTGCAGATGATTTCATGGATACGGAGCGACGTCATCCTGTTGCTCGGGGCTGCACTGGCGAGAAGGGCGGTATCCGCGCCTGATCCCGTACCGGCAACAGCGATGACTTTTTCACCTTCACCGATACAGCCTCCGTCACATGCCATCATCATGATTTCCATGCAGACTTTGGTCCCCTGGCCGAACGTCCGAAGCAGATTCGCCATGACCTTCGGGGTATTCGTCCCGTAGAAATCCATTGTATGAAACAGCATCGTGCCAAAATGCACCTGGTGTCCTTTTTCCCGAAATTCATCCACCAGATCGTGAGGAAATGGGTTCCCCGACTCCTTGAAACCGAATTGCCAGGGAACCACAACCAGGCGGGCATCTTTCTCCTCAAACGCGCGCAAGAATGCCTTCGCAGTGTTTCCCCTGGTTGATGCTACAACAATTCTTTTGATATTTCTCGACTCTGCCCTTTCCAGGACCAGTTCCATGACATTTTCCGTATTTTCTCTTCCCGGCTTTTCAAAGTAGACAATCTTTTCTTCCATTTTTCTGTTGCCTCCCCTATGGACGATCCGCAGGACAGGAGCCCCGGCGTCAACAGCGGCCTCTATCTTGAAGAATCCGGCTCGGCGCCCTTCAACCGCCTGCAACGGCATCAACGCGCGCCACCCGGATCCGTCCTGGGAACGCACATGTCGGTCGCACGCCCTCTCCCTGCATTCCCGGACTACCTCGGCTGGTATGCGCCTGAGGGCAATACGTACCAAGGCCGGTACAATGATAAAATCATCCAAATGGCCGATCACCGGGATCCAATCCGGAATCAAATCAAAGGGCAGGAGCGCATATCCGATCGCAGCGCCCAGCAGAACCTTCGCCGTTTTCGGCGTACGACGGTCCTTTGATACAAGCACATAGACTTTGAGTTCCTGCTTTAGAGACTCGGCGGCAGATTTCAACGTCTCAAGCATTGTTTGGCAAATCCATACCGGAGCTCTCGTCATGGGATTCTTCGCATCCGTCTGAAACCCGATGACTTTTAACGGGTTATGGCGCTATTAATTTTACCGTTGGAAAGTATGATTGGTATCTTGAAACATCCCTGGTTAATAGGTCTAAATGTAACACTGCTGCTTGAGCGCCAATAAGAAAATCCGGCAACGGCGTCTTTTTCATTCCTTTTCTACTCTTGTATTTAAGAAAGGCCTTTCCAGCCAGAAAAAGCGCTTCTTTTGGAATTTCCAACAGTTGTAAGCCAGCCTTGCTTACCGCATTCTCTAATTCCTCTATTAACTTAAAACCAATTGATATTTCGCAATAGATTATTGAATTGATATATAACGAAGAGGAATAACTATATTCCTCCAATTTGGACTCAGACCAATCAGCCCAATTCAAGTCATCGAGAAAGACATCGAGAATGACATTCGAATCGACCAGAACCCCTTTCATTTGTCTTCTCTTGTCAAGGCCATTATTTCATCTGTTGTCATTTTAACGGTGGCTATTCCCCTCAATCTCCTGAATTTATGTGGTTTGTCAGGTTTGCCTGTTCTTTTCACCAAATAAATTCGGCCCTTCTCTTCTAAAAAATCAATTTCAACGGCAGGAGTTATTCCCAGCTTTTCGCGAATTTCTTGAGGAATAGTGACCTGCCCTTTCGTAGTGACTCTCATGATCGCACCCCCAGTGGTATGTAATACTGGTAATAGTAATACCAATATTTGTTTTTGTCAATCATGAAGGAAGTGGGAAGAGGGACGTCCCCCTATGCCCACCGCTCGAAGACACCAGCGATTCGTCTCCGAAGGTCACTGATTTCGGCGGTGATCTGAGAGGAGCGGTCGGACCATGTGCGGTGAGCAGAAAACGCTGCCCGCCACAGGCGATGCAAGTTGAGGGGAAGTACAACAAGGACCGCCGGCGAGGCCAAAAGCTTCGTGCCAACGGAATCGACCGCGTGAGCAGCAAACACGGTTGCGACTGCGGTTGGCACCATGACCGCAAAGGCCTGGCGCACTCGCAACTTTCCGAGTTCAGCATGAAGAGTCTCGTATCGTGACACCTCTTTGCTCCCAACTCATTCTGGATAATCGCGACGCAGTCGCGCGGAACGTTTGAGGTGAGGGGCGCGGGAATAACCTTTCCAAAAAAGCTGCAACACCATTTCGCGTCCCTCTCCACCCAATGGTTGGTATTTAATATTTTTTCTTCTTTTTTCCCAATGGGGATGAATTCAATTTGCAAGTGCACCATGCGCCCTAGGCCGAATCTACCGCTTCTTATATATTCTGAAACCCCTCTGCTTTACTCCTCTGTTGGCAATGCTGAGTTTGAGGAACCCCTGTTTTATAGCTGCTGCAC
>CAZONI010000043.1:0-31026 GCA_964581175.1 uncultured Desulfobacteraceae bacterium | reverse complement strand
ATCTCCCTGATGGTGCAGGCCGATATCAGGCATCTCCCCATCGTGGAGGGGCAGAACGTGGTGGATGTGATTTATATCTGCGATCTCCTCCACCACCAGATGGGAACGCTGAATACTGAAATTCGGTACCTTGAAGAGTACCTGAAGGACCTGCAGAGTGCAGTTACGGATTAACATTGATTAAACGCGTTGTCTCCTGATCATGGCGCTCCGGAAGAAAAGGCTGCCCCCCGGCGCATCCTTGGACAAGCTGATGGTTCCCGCTGTGCGAGAGGAGACTCAATCAGGCAGAGTGTTATCGTGGAAAAAGTACACCTCGTCATCGATGAAAGGCCTTATGAGGCTGAAGTGGGACTGAGCGTTCTGGAGGTTTTGAGGGAGAATGGCATCAGGATCCCTACCCTCTGCTACCACAAAGCGCTGCGTCCTATCGGCGCCTGCAAGCTCTGTGCAGTTGAAGTAACGAGCAAGGCAGGAAAGCCGAGGGCCATGCTCTCCTGCATCCTCAAGGCCAAGGAAGACCTCACAGTAACGACTGATTCGGAGCTTGTGAGGCAGGCGCGGGAAACGGCGATGCACCGGCTCCTTGCCCTGGCGCCCCAGGCGAAGACCCTCTTGAGGATTGCCGAAGAATTCAATATTCCCACAGGGCCCATCCCCGACGGCTGCGTACGGTGCCGTCTTTGTATCAGGGTATGCAAGGAAGTTGTGGGTCCGGGTGCATTGAAGATGGAGAAACGCAACGGAACCAGTTATGTGACGCCTACGGAGGGCCTCTGCATCGGGTGCGGGACCTGTGCCAACATATGCCCGACAGGCACCATCCACCTGGTGGACCACGAAGGGATCAGGACCATAAGCATCCGTGATGAGACTATCGGTATTCATCCGCTTATCCGTTGCGATTCATGCGGCACCTATTTCGCCTCTCAAAAATTTCTGGCCCACATTTCGGAGGCGACATCACCGCATGTGGATGTGAAAGAGCACCACAGATACTGCCCGACCTGTTCAAAGCTCTTTTCGGATCGCACCAGATCGTCCTCGCGCTTCAAGCGACTGTAATAACTCGTTTTTCTAGTTAAAACGCACCCTTGTCGTTAACCTCTTTCTTCAATCGTTTTGCCCCTGTCAAGAGTGTCGCCGCGCATAAGAACGCCAGCATACCGAATCCTGGCGAAAATGTTCCTGCAGAATCTTTCAGTATACCAAACATCACAGTAAGAATAATCGCCCCAATGTTGGCCACAAAATTTATGAAGCCGAAAAGGGTAGCCAGGAAGTCCTGGGGCGTGGTGATGGTAGCGATCTCGAAAAACGCGCCGAAATTTATTGATGCAAACAGTGCTGCACCTGCAGCAAGCACCAGGACCAAAGCAGAGGCGTGAGAAACGGATAGACCCAGAAATATAAGCGCCAGGAGCATTATGGATCCGTTTGCAACGCGGACAGGGCGGAATTTCATGATGACGAAACCGCCTCCTACCCGTCCCAGACCGCTTATCAGCATTACCAACGCTCCTCCCCAGGCCAGTTGGGCGGCTGAAGCGCCAACCCAGGTTTCAGCCAGCAGGGACGGCATCCAGTTGCCCAAATTGATCATAGAACCATAAGAAAGAGCATGATAAATTCCTATAATCCATCCTAAGGGCATTTTGAGAACCTGAGATAGGGGAGGCAAAGAGACATTTGTTGCCCTTTTTTCCAAGCCCAGTCCGATAAGCCACATGATGAGAGGAAAGCAAAACAGCTCGGGGAAAATGTACGTCCATTCCCATGCGTTGGCGGTGAGCCGCGGTATGAATAAATAGGCAAGAATACCTCCCAAAGAGAAGAATCCCGCAAAAAACGCCTGATGGGAACCGGACCTTCCTTCAGGCGCATAAAGAGCAAGCAGTTTCATGGTGGCGACGAAAGCCAATCCCGTTCCAATTCCAGTGATTATTCGGGCCAGGATAGCGGCATCCAATCCGGCGACGAGCACGGGGAGCAGATTTCCAGCCGCCATGGAGATGAGACTGATCATCAGCGAATGCCGAACGCCCAAACGGTCAACAATCATGCCTCCGGGCACCTGAATGAGGGCATGAGACCAAAGCATTGCACTGATCAACAGCGAAATCCTGGTATAAGAAACCCCGTAGAGAGCCATTAGAATATCTAAGGCAGGCGGAATGTTTAAAAAGATTATTCCCAGGTTAACGCCCATCAACAGGGAAAATATCGTCTTGCTGTTCATTTGGGATCCGGGTAGCAGTTTATGTGATCATGCGGGAACCGCTTTTTTTAATTTCGAGGGTCTTATCTCGGATCTGCATGATTTTGCGAAGTGACACAGTATCATATGTCACTTACGAATGGAACCTGTGTTGTGGGCCCAAATCCACCATCAAGATATCATCTGCTGCGTTGCCTTCGCTCGCTCCTCCTTGCGACGTATTGTTTATACGTCTCAGTCGTCGCTCCTCGGCGCCTTGCATCTGACGCTTTGCTGGTGACCAGGAGTTTCACCAAATCACCCGGTGGAACTCATGATGCGAAAATTAGACGGTGGATTTTGGTGGGGCCTGTTTCCGCTGAAACAGCCCCGACAGAGATAACGTTTTGATGGACATTCAGTGGCAACGGAGACGCTGTTGACAAATAGGCCCAAATGGGCGAGGTATTACCTATGTTGCTTATTCTTCTTTTTGCCTTCATTGCGCTGTATCTCATCTTGGCCCTTGGTCTTGCTTATCTTGCCCACAGGATGCCACGCCAGCCGGTGAATGATCTCCCGGACTGGGGGCGTGTTATCGATACCAGGATTCCGGCAGCCGGCGGCGGGGAACTGGAGGTGTGGCGAATTGAGCCGGAAGGGAAGTCGAGGGGCACCGTCCTCCTGGCCCACGGATGGAGCCGCAACAGGAACAGAATGGTCGCGAGAGCACGAATATTCGGACACATGGGCTTCAGCACAGTACTGCATAGCGCGAGAGACCACGGGGAATCATCCAAAAAACGCTTGATGAACGCCTTACGGTTTGCCGAGGATATCGAGACGGTCATGGACTGGATCAACGAACCCGTTCTGCTTTACGGTCATTCAATCGGCGCCGCGGGCGCCGTCATCGCCGCAAGCAGAAGAACGAAACGGGTTCGTCTGCTGTTCCTGGAGGGGTGTTATGCACGGACCAGGGAGGCCCTGCTGTCCCTGTACCGCAATCAGAATCGTTTTTTCGGGCCTCTCTTCGCCCCTATGATGCTGCTGTGGATGGATATATTCTATCGCTTCAGGCTGGATACGGTCAGCCCGGCGAGGCTTGCGCCGTCCATCAATCTCCCCGTCCTCATTATCCATGGAGGCAGAGACCAGAATTTTCCCCTCCATCACGCCTGGAGGCTCAGGGATGCCTTCCCCCCGGGGCGGGCCGAACTCTTTGTGTCTCTTGAATCCGACCACAGCAGTTCCAGCCTTGATCCGGGGTTTCCGGCAGCTATCATGGCCTTTGTGGAAAGGCACCCGGACTCATTGCCCTGATATTGCTCTTGACCTTGTCAAGGCCGGCCCTGCCGAAAACGGTCTTTCCGAATCGGGCTTCAAAGGCCTTGCGGTTCATATGGAAGAATGTTCCGGCAGCAGGAAGGCATTCCAGCCTTTTATCGGCGCCCCGGTTGAACGGGCAGACCTCCTGGCACACATCACACCCGAAAAAGCAATCCCTCATCTTCTTCCCTGTTTCGCTGTCAACGGGGCCCCTTTTCTCAACGGTCAGATAGGAGAGGCACTTTCCCGCGTCCAGAGAGAAAGGGCTTTCAAGCGCCCCGGTCGGGCACGCTTCCACGCAACGCCTGCATGACCCACACAGGGTGACCATCCGGTTCGACGCCGGGATGGGAAACGCAGCCGTGACAAGTACCTCGGCCAGGAACAGGTATGAGCCATGACCCGGTATGATAAGCATGTTGTTCTTCCCGATAAACCCGATGCCCGCTGCCCAGGCGAAGCCGCGTTCCAGGAGAGGAGCTGAATCCACACAGATGCGCGATCGCTCTCCGGGAAACTCTTCAGAGATGAGAGCCGTGAGAGGCCTGGCCGTTGCCTTAATGCTTTCATGATAATCGGGTTCCAGGGGGCGAGTATAGCGTGCGGCAGTGAAGCCGTCGGGAGTGCACGGTTTTTCGGGACCATAGGGATATGCCAGCGTGATGATGGTCGCACAGCGTTCAAGCACATTTCGCGGGTCGGCCTTCAGACCCTTGTGCTTCTGAAGCCATTTCATTTCTCCGTACTTCCCGGCGTCTACCCAGCAATTGTAGTCGGCGAGGAATGGGGGCGGACCCGCGCGGCGGAAACCCACCGCAATAAACCCGAGGTCCCGCGCCACCCGGGAAAATCGCTCATGAAATGACATGATTCAATTAGATCCTGTCAAAAATCCAAATCGTAGGGGGTCAAACTCTCATATCCGGTTTCCGTGACCAGCACAGTCTGTTCAAACTGGGCGGAAAGAGACTTGTCTTCCGTGACCGCAGTCCAGTCGTCATCGAGGATATGAAGTTCTTTCCTGCCCAGGTTGATCATGGGCTCGACCGTGAACACCATCCCCGGGACGAGCGGGATGCCTTCCCCCTTTCGGCCATAATGCGGGATCTGGGGTGGTTCGTGAAAATCAAAACCAACGCCGTGTCCAACAAACTCCCGCACGACGGAACAGCCTTCCCCCTCCGCATATTGCTGGATCGCCCATCCAATATCACCAATCGTGTTTCCCGGCCTCACCTGCTGCAGGCCGAACAGGAGACTTTTTCCTGCGACCGCAACGATCTTCTTCGCGCCCGCTCCCGGCTTCCCCACAAAAAAGGTTTTACTGGCATCGGCATAGTAGCCGTTCAAAATGGAGGTGACATCGACGTTTGCGATATCCCCGTTCTTCAATACACGATCGCCGGGGATACCATGGCAGATGACCTCATTGACTGAAACACAAACGCTCTTCGGATAGCCCCGGTAATTGAGGGGCGCCGGCGTGGCACCGTGTTCGACCGTGTAGTCATGGACGAGACTGTTGATTTCATCTGTTTTTATGCCTGCTCTGATATGGCTTTCCGCCAGGTCCAAGGTATCCACGACCAGCCGTCCGGCCTTTTTGATGCCTTCCACATCCGGGCTTTCCTTCAAGCGAATCCGGTACCTCTCGGCATACAGACGTTTCACGTCAACAGGCTCAACGCTGCGTTCGTCCTTATTCATGCAGCATTTCTTATACTTGAGCCCGCTCCCGCAGGGACATGGATCGTTCCGGCCTATCTTCCTTCTTCCTGTTTCATATAACATGCATTGCCCTCAATTTCTCTTCAGGTGCCCTCCCCCGCTTCGTCATCTGCACAGTAAAGATCCGGGTCCAGAGGGCCCGGCTTTGGGTTGTCCCTGGAAGGGGCTTGTTTGTTCCCGTTCTGATGAAATGATCTAGAGTTTGGAGTGAGCTAAAGTTAATGGAATGCACAGATCTTCTATTTAATAGAATGAAAAGAAATTCCTCAACTCTAGTCACTTTAGGCATTCTAGGTCACTATAGCCACTCTGGAGATACGGGAAAAAGTATCATTCATCTACCCCGAGATGCACGCGAAAGTCAAGGCCGGATTGAGGCCCTGATCACCAGCAAGGCATCATCTGCTGCGTTGCCTTAGCTCGCTCCTCCTTGCAGCGTGTCGTTGTACACGCTTCAGTCGTCGCTTCTCGCCGCCTTGCATCTAATACCTTGCTGGTGATCAGGATTCCTCTGAGGTTTGACAGTGGATTCGGGAATGGAGAATTTTGTTGATCCCGCGGGGCTTCCTGGATATGAAAGGAACTATGGCAAGAATCCTCGATAAAAGGACCCTCCAGACCCCCCACGTGTGGGCATTCACTACGTACTTTGCCGAAGGTTTCCCGTATACCTTGATCCGAATCGTGTCATCCGTCTTTTTTCGCGACAGGAAGGTCAGCCTTGAGGCCATCGGTCTCACCTCACTCTTCGGCCTCCCGTGGGTCCTCAAGTTCCTCTGGGGCCCGCAGATCGATCAGTTCGGCACGAAACGCCGGTGGCTCCTGAATACTCAGGGTCTGCTGCTGTTGCTCTTCCTGCTGGTCGCTTTGCTGACACCCTTCTCTGCTCTGATCCGGTGGGTTGCCATATGTTTTTTCGTGGGGTCCATCATTGCCGCCACCCATGACATGGCCATAGACGGGTATTACATGGAGGTCCTGGACAGGAAAGGACAGGCCCGGTTCGTGGGATACCGCGTCATGGCTTACCGCATTGCCATGATGACCGGTACCGGCATCGTGGTTACCATCGGGGCCATGACGACCTGGCGCCTGGCATACCTCTCTGCAACGGCGATGCTGGGTGTTTTGTTCATCTATCACTTTTTCCTCCTGCCCAGGGTAGAAACTCCCGGGAGGCCCATACGCCAATGCCTGAAACCCCTGCTGGATGCCAAACGATTCGAGATAATTGCCATTCTCGTCCTGGGCATCTTTGCGATCCGTTGGAGCATGTCCTTCGGATGGTATGAGAACCTGGAAGGCCACATCCCTGCCCTCGCCCGTATCCGGATTTCCGGCTGGATCGGGATTGCCCTCCTGGTCCTCCTGGCGCTCATGGCACTGTTCAAGAAGCGTATACGACAATCCCTTTTCAAAGACCCGGAGGCCTTTTACTCAAGGGCGTTTCTGGCCTACATGGACAGGGAAAAAATGGGCGTGGCCCTGGCCTTTATCATTTTGATGAGAACCGGGGAATCGATGCTGGCCTCCATGGTATCCCCGTTCCTCGTAGACCTGGGGATAAAGGTCCACTATGGATGGATCTCCGGTGGGGTCGGTCTGCCCTTTTCCATCGTCGGCGCCATGCTGGGGGGCTGGTTCATCGCTCGATACGGCCTGAAGAGGACGATCTGGCCGTTTCTCCTTGCCCAGAACCTGACAAACGTCATTTACATGATCCTGGCATTGGTTCTGAACAGCTATGTGACCATGAACACGGGGGCTTCAGTTCCGACACCTATCGGACCTTTCAACCTCTTCCTCGTTGCGTCGGTCCACGCATTCGATCAGTTTGCCGGAGGGCTTGGAACCTCCGTTCTCATCACTTTCCTGATGCGGACCTGTCTTTCCGAGTTCAAGGCGGCGCACTATGCCATCGGCACCGGTCTCATGAACATAAGCGGGGTCTTCTCCGGGGTAATCAGCGGGTTCCTGGCCCAGTGGCTGGGCTATGGCTGGTTTTTCGGCCTCAGTTTCGCGGCATCCATCCCCGGGATGGCTCTCATTTTTTTCATCCCCTTCCTGGACGAACAGGACGGCACGGAAATCCTCCCTGAAGAGTAAAGCGCCGGGTCCACAGGGCCCTTTGGGCCACCTCTGGAAGGGGCTTCTTTATTCCCGTATCTCAGGAGTGACGGCACAGAGAATTCAGAAGTCAGAAGTCAGAAGTCAGGAGCCAGAAGAATTTGAAGTCGCTTCGTTCCAACAAATTCATGCTATGTGTTGAGTAATATGAGTAATAGATGATGTCTTTATTCTGGATTCTGACTCCTGGATTCTTCGCTCGAATAGTACGGCATGGCCTCTGGTCTCTGACTCCCACAGAGCAGGAGGCATCGGGTGCCTTTCGGATTACTCCTTGCCCAGGAACAGGAAAGTGCCCGGGTCGAGTTTCAGGCTCACATCCGGAATGCTCGGGCGATCGTGGTCTTTCAACAGCCTGAGGTGCATCCGTGTGGCTTCCGGCTGCAACTGGAGGATAATGCTGAAAACATCGTCAAAATCGTTGCATGGGTAAGGGATACCCCGTTCATTGGTCTCTGTGATATGCCGATGGGAAAGGGCGGAGAACCATATTTCGGCTTTAAGGGATTCGGCAAGTTCTTTGAATTGCAGGAAGAGATCCCGTGAACTCTCCTTGAAATCCAGACCGTCCACGATAAGGGCATCGGGCCTGAAGCCCATGTTTTCTGCCAGATTATCCAGGTTGGCCCGCAGCCGGCCCAAAGAAAAGCTCTGATTCAAATAGGCAAGAATCAGCCTGTTTCGATCGATACGGCTCCTGACTTCATATTCATCCTCAATGTCCAGCGCCTTGAGAAGATCAGAGAGGATGACGTTGTAATAACACGACACCTTCTCGGGCGCCTCTTCGAGAGAGACATGCACCAGCTTTTCACCATGAAAAATGCGGTCAAAGGCGATATGGATGAGACAGGCGGTCTTCCCTACGCCTGCCCTGGCAATGAGAACACCCAGGTTTCCCGGTCCAAGCCCTTTTTGGGATGACTGCTCCAGCACTTTCAACGGGCTCACAGAAATGAATCTTTCCATGCCTATTTCCCTCCCTTCGTCTTCTCCCTGATTTCTCGTTTGAGGTCCTCAGCGATGGATTCGGGGACCTTTGCATATTTAGAAAACTCCATGGTGAACTCTCCTTTCCCCTGGGTCAGGGACCGCAGGACTGTGGCATAGCCGAACATCTCGGCCAGGGGGACCTCGGCGTCTATAGCGCTGAAAACGCCATCTTCCGCGGAACTCATGATGAGTCCCCTTCGTTGATTCAAGGAAGCCATTACATTTCCCTGGAACTCGGAAGGGCATTCTGCGGATACCTTCATGATGGGTTCCAGGATAACCGGCCTGGCCTTGGAGTACGCCTGCCGGAAAGCCCCTACGGCCGCCTGCGCAAAGGCTCGTTCGGATGAGTCCACGCTGTGGGCCTTGCCGTCATTCACCGTAACCTGCATGCCGACGACTGGATAACCCAGCATTCGCCCCTTCTGGAGGCAGGACTGAAAGCCTTTGTCAACCGCGGAGATGAATTCGGTGGGAATCGCACCACCCTTCACCTCATTCACAAACAGGTACGCACCGTCCCTGGAAGGCTTCATGAACCCGGCGACCCGTCCGTACTGCCCTGCTCCCCCGGTCTGTTTCTTGTGCGTGTAATCAAACTCCGCCTTCGCGGTAATGCTTTCTCGGTACGCCACCTGTGGGATGCCGGTTGTCACCGCAGCATGAAATTCCCTTTTCATTCTCTCCACATACACGTCCAGATGCAGTTCGCCCATGCCTGATATGATGGTCTCGCCGGATTCCTCATCCACGTGGGTGCGAAAAGTGGGATCTTCACGGACAAAGCGGTTCAATGCCTTGGACATGTTGTCCTGGGACTTGTTATCGGCCGGAACAATCGTCATTGAAATGACCGGCTCCGGCACAAACATGGTGGACATGCTGTAGTTCAATTGCCCGTCCGTGAACGTATCACCGGAATAGCAGTCCACTCCGAAAAGGGCAGCGATCTCACCGGCCCCGGCCCTGTCGATCTCTTCCATCTCATCTGCGTGCATGTGGACCAGCCTGCCGACCTTTATCTTTTTCCTGTTGCGTGTGATAAACACGTCGTCTCCCTTGCCGATGGTCCCCTGGTACACCCGCAGATAGGTCAACTGCCCATAGGGGGTCACTTCCAGCTTGAAGGCGAGCGCGACCAGCGGCCTTCCCGAATCAATCTCCAGGGAGACTTCCTTTTCACCCTGGTTCAGGTCAAAGGCAATATTGTTCACTTCCATGGGCGAGGGGAGATACCTGTTCACCCCGTTCAACAGGGGCTGAACGCCTATGTTCTTATAGGCCGAACCCACGAAAACCGGGGTCAATTGCCGTGCCAGGGTTCCTCGCCGCACCGCGTCATAGATGAGGTCATCCTCCACCTGCTCTTCCAGGATAGCCTCGGTCAGCTCATCTGAAAACAAGGAAGCAGCATCAAGGAGATTTTCCCGCCCTGCTTCGGCCTTTTCCCTGAGATTCTCGGGGATCTCCTTGACGACAATGGATTCTCCGCGTTCTCCTTCAAAGAAGAGCGCCTTCATTGAAACCAGATCCACGACACCTGAAAAAGTCCCTTCGAGGCCTATGGGGATCTGCATCAATACGGGGTTTTCATTCAATTTTTGCCGCATCTGTCTGACAACCCGGTTGGGATCGGCCCCTGACCGGTCGCATTTATTGATAAACGCGACGCGAGGCACGCCGTACCGGTTCATTTGACGATCCACGGTGATGGACTGGGACTGCACGCCCCCAACCGCGCAGAGCACAAGAACAGCTCCATCGAGTACCCGCAGGGCACGTTCCACCTCGATCGTAAAATCCACGTGGCCGGGTGTATCTATGATATTGATCCGGTGCCCTTCCCACTGGCAATAGGTTGCGGCCGACGATATGGTGATGCCGCGCTCCTTTTCCAGCTCCATGGAATCCATCTTGGCGCCCACTCCGTCCTTCCCGCGGACTTCGTGGATAGCGTGGATGCGCTTGGTATAATAGAGGATCCGCTCGGTGAGGGTGGTCTTGCCCGAGTCAATATGTGCGCTGATCCCGATATTTCGTATGTGTTGAATGTCTTCCATAAAAAAACCTCTACAATTGATGTTGCCCGCTCCGAGGCTCCTCCCGCAGAGCTGCTCTTGACCCTGGATCAAGAGAACCTATCCGGGTCCTCCACCAAAGGTGGCGGGTTTAGTCAAAACTAATGCGAACCTGCAAGCGCCGGCCGTTCCAAAAAAAAGAGGGCTCGCAAAAGCAAACCCTCTTGCAGTATACAGTACCTTTTCGAAATTTAGAAGGGATAAGATTCCAAATCGATGATCCTGCCCGCGATATCCCTCTTCAGACTGATGGCATCAATAGGCTGGTATCGTGCCAGTTTCTTGAGCCCTGCAAGCTGAGTCCTAAGCATATCTCCTTCTTCCACGTAGGCCAGTGCCTGCTTTGCCCACTGTTCAATCCTGGGGATAGTCTCATCCACATAGACCTTGGTGGCGGCAATCTGGTACCTGGCCTTTTCTTCTCCCGCGCTTTCGATCAGCTTGAGGGTACGCAGCAGGCCGCTCTCCACGGCAAAGATCTCGATAATAATGTCCGCTATCCGGGCGAGAATCTCCTGTTCGTTTGCCAGTTTCTGCTGGAACTTCTGGGCCGCGACCCCAGCTACCATGAGGGCGATCTTCTTGCTCATCTTCACCATGTGTTCCTGCACGGCCAGCGGGGTGTCGGGAAGTTGGACGGACAGGGGTGAATAGCTCATGAGTTCTCCTGCAATGGCCTGCGCAGCAGGGAGCAGCGCAAGTCTGCCCTTCATGGCCCTCCGCAGCATGGTGCCGGGCACCAGCTGCCGGTTTATCTCATTGGTTCCCTCCCATATGCGGTTGATTCTGGAATCCCGGTAATATCTTTCCGCCGGGTACTCTGCGCAGAACCCATATCCGCCGAGAATCTGGACATATTCATCCACGCAGTAATCCAGGCATTCGGAACCATATACCTTGGTGATGGAGCATTCCGGAGCGTATTCCTCGATGGCCGCAGCGTTTTCCGCACCGCTCCTCTTGGCCTCCGCATCCAACGTGCCCAGCTTCGCGTCAAACATGCCCGCCAGGCGATACATCATGCTCTCGCTCATATAGGTCCTGACCGTCATATCGGCCAGCTTTTCTTTGATCATTCCAAACGAGCTGATGGGCACCTTGAACTGGACCCGGCCGTTTGCATACTTCACGGCCCCGGTCACGCAGCCCTTGCATCCGCCCACGGCCATGGCGCCCAGTTTCCAGCGTCCGATATTCAGAATGTTGAAGGCGACCTTATGTCCCTTCCCCACTTCGAACAGAACGTTTTCCACAGGTACCCTGGCATCTTCAAGGATAACAGGACGGGTGGAAGAGCCATGGACGCCCATCTTCTCTTCTTCCTTGCCGGTGGAGAAGCCGGGAAACCCTTTTTCTACGATGAAACTGGTGAAATCCTCCCCGTCCACCTTGGCATAGACCACGAAGCTGGTGGACCAGCCTGCGTTGGTGATGAACAGTTTTTCGCCATTGAGGATGTAATATTTCCCATCTTCAGAGAGCACTGCTTTGGTCTTTGCGTTCAACGCATCAGACCCCGCGCCCGCTTCGGTAAGGCAGTACGAGGCGCACCACTCTCCTGAAGCCAGCTTGGGGAGGTATTTTTTCTTCTGTTCCTCATTGCCGAAATAGACGATAGGCAGGGTTCCGATACCGGTATGAGCCCCGTAGACAACGGTAAAGGGACCTCCCGTTCCCATGGCCTCTCCAACGACAGTGGTGCTCACCTTATCCAGTCCGAGGCCACCATATTCTTCCGGCACCTCGGTCCCCAGGAGCCCCAGCTCCCCGGCCTTGGCCAGCAGGCTGAGAACCAGTTCGTGGTCCTTTTCCTCCAGTTTGTCGATATTGGGCTGGACCTCTTTGGCCACAAAATCCTTGGCCGTTTCATAGATCATCTTGTGTTCATCCGTAAAATCCTCGGGCGTGAATACCTCAGCGGACGCAACGTCCGTGATTAAAAACTCGCCTCCCTTGAATATCTTCTCAGCCATTTTTCTGCTCCTTTCCCCTCATGTCGTGGAGCCGTCGATAGTTTCCATCCATAGATGGCTATTTTTCACAATCTCATCGTCAATCTGCGGGATCATTTGTGCGACGTACTATTATAGTACGTCTCCGCGTAATCCCTTGATTTCCTTGATCTTGTAAAAAATATCTCATTTCTGGATTGGAAACCCGTTAGTGCCAGAACTCTATTTGTCGATGGGCACCAGCTAGCCTCGACCGCCTACCCTCAGCCGCTCTGCTATCATCTTGAATCCTCACTGGAATCAGTAATCCTCTCTCTCAAAAATGCCGGCGGCTCCCATGCCGAACCCGATGCACATGGACACCAGTCCCCAGCGCAGATTCCGTTCCTGCATTTCATAGAGGAGTTGTGTGGTGAGTTTGGCGCCGGTGCAGCCCAGCGGGTGTCCCAGCGCAATGGCTCCTCCGTTTACGTTCGTTATCTCTTCGTTGATACCCAGTTCCCTGATGCAGTAAATAGCCTGGGCGGCGAACGCCTCGTTGAGTTCGATGAGTTCCATCTGGTCGAGACTCATGCCGGAAAGCTTCATGACCTTCGGGATGGCCACGGCCGGACCGACCCCCATATATTCGGGTTCGCACCCCTCCACGGCATGATACCTGAACGTGGCCATGGGTCTGAGCCCCAGCTCCTTTGCCTTTTCCTTGGACATGACAAGGACCGCCGCGGCGCCGTCGCTGGTCTGGGACGAATTCGCCGCCGTGACGCTGCCATTGGGCCTGAAGGCCGAGCGCAGTTGAGAAATGCCTTCCTTCGTGGTCCCGGGTCGCACGCCCTCATCCGTATCAAAGGTAAATTTCTCAAATTCAAAACCGCCGTTGGGCAACTGTTTCTGTTTTTTGACCGTGAGGGGCACAATCTGGGTCTTGAACTTCCCGGCTTTTACGGCGGCCTCGGCCTTCTGCTGGCTCCTTGCCCCGAACTCATCCTGGTCATTACGGCTGATCTTGAACTTCTCCGCTACGTTCTCAGCGGTAAGACCCATGCCGGTAAACGCGCCCGGCCTTTCTTCAACAAGCGCAGGATTGGGGTACATCATGCTCCCGCCCATGGGAATCCGGCTCATGCTCTCAACACCTCCGGCAACCACCACATCCGCAAACCCGCACATGATTTTCTCGGCCGCAATGGCTATGGCCTGGAGGCCTGATGAACAGAATCTGTTTACGGTCGTCCCGGGAACCCGATCGGGCCAGCCCAGCGACATGACCAGCACCCGGGCCAGGTTCAATCCCTGAACGGCCTCGGGAAACGTGCATCCGATGATTACATCATCGATAAGCATGGGATCGAGGTTGTTTGCTCTCTTCAGTAGATCGCCCAGTACAGCGCATCCCATCTGTTCCGGGCGTGTATCTTTCAGGATTCCGCGAGGGGCCTTCCCGACTGCGGTCCTGCAGGCGGCAACAATCACGGCTTCTTTCATTTTGTTTTCCTCCCCTTTTCAGTGCTGAGTTGTATGCCACGACTAATTCCGGAGCGGCTTGCCCGTGGTCAGCATATGCTGTATCCTGGCCTGGGTTTTGGGGTCTCCGCAAAGGCTCAGAAACGCCTCCCTCTCCAGGTCCAGCAGATACTGCTCGCTCACCTTGGTATCTGCCAGAACATTTCCCCCGCAAAGCACGTATCCGAGTTTCTGGGAAACGGTGACATCGTGGTCGGTGATGTAGCCCGATTCGTGCATGGTCCACAGGGCCAGCTTTAGCATGGCAAGGGTATCCACGCCGGACACCCGGATCTCGTCCCGGGGACGCGGAGGCGTGTATCCTTCCATATTCATGGCCATGACGGTCTTCTTGGCATCCTCGATGAGATAATCCCGGTTCACGGTCATCTGGTCCGTCGGCCGAAGGTAGCCCATTTTAACTGCTTCCGGACCTGAAGTGGCCACCTTACTCATGGCAATGGTCTCAAAGACCCTCGCAACGAACGGCATCAACTCGATCTGCTTGGGGTAGATGCCTCCCTTCTGCACCTCAAACAGGTGCTCCGTGTTGCGAATAAGCAGTTCTTTGCAGCCTCCGCCGGCAGGGATGAGTCCCACACCCGTTTCCACCTGCCCGATATAGGTCTCGGCGGCATATCGAACGCGGTCTGCGGCAAGACAGACCTCACATCCTCCCCCAAGGGCCATGCCGGCAGGTGCTGCAACGACGGGCTTTCCCAGGTATTTGAGCTTCATCAGAGAATTCTGGAGTGCCCTCACGGCCCAATCCAGATCATCCCATTCTTCTTCCTGGGCCGTGAAGAGGACCAGTGCCAGATTCGCGCCCACGGAAAAATTGTCCGCGTGGTTGGCAATCACCAGGCCTTCAAAGTCTTTCTCCACTATGTCCGCCGTCTGTGAGATCATGCTGATGATGTCATCCCCGAGGGCATTCATCTTGGCATGGAACTCCAGGCATGCCACTCCATCTCCCAGGTCAACGAGTGAAGCTCCTGTATTTCCCGCCACCTTCCTTCCTCTTTCCTTCAGGGACGGCAAGAGGATAATGCCCGGCTTAACCGGCACTTCCTTGTAGTCCTTGGATTGCGGGTCATAGTAGTACCGGATGCCCGCTTCCCTCTTGTAAAAGGATCCCTTGCCGCTCTGCAGCATCTCGTCCACCCAGCCAGGGATTTCGCGGCCCGATTCCTTCATCTTGGCCGCTGACTTACCGACCCCCACGGCATCCCACATCTCGAACGGGCCCATCCTCCAGGCAAATCCCCACTTCATAGCATTGTCTACGTTTACTATGTCATCTGCTATTTCCGGGACGCGGTTGGCCGCGTAGATGAGGGTCTCAGAAAGATGGCTGAACGTGAACTGTCCGCCCACATCTCCAGCATAGAAAAGGTTCTTTATCTTGGCGGCGGCCCCCTCCATTGTTTTGGCAGCCGCCAGGGAAGCAATTTTCACTTTTTCCTGCGTGCTGTATTCCAGCGTCTCCGGGTCCAGGGAGAGAATGACCTTGTTTCCCTCGCTGTCTTTGCCCTTCTTATAGAATCCCTGCTTGGTTTTCTCCCCCAGGAGGCCTTTCTCGATCATCTTCTCGATGAACTCCGGGACCTTGAACGTCTCCCGCTTCTCGTCACCTTCGGCGCCGTCATAAACGTTGTCCGCCACATGAACCAGGGTGTCCAGACCTACCAGATCCGCCGTCCGGAAAGAGGCGCTCTTGGGGTGACCGATCACGGGTCCGGTCAACTGGTCCACGGCTTCTACGGTCAATCCCAGATCCATCATTGCCCGGATGGTGTATAGCATCCCGTAGATACCGATGCGGTTTGCAATAAAATTGGGGGTGTCTTTGGCATATACGATCCCTTTTCCAAGGACCCTTTCACATGTTTTTGCGAGGATTTCCACTACCTCAGGGAGCGTCTCCGGCCCCGGCACAATTTCCAGGAGTTTCATGTATCTCGGCGGGTTAAAAAAATGCGTTATGGCAAAATGCTTCCTGAAAACCTCGGATCTCCCCTCGCACATGGCGGCCGCAGGAATTCCCGATGTATTGGAGGTCACCAGGGTGCCGGGGCTCAGGACCGACTCTATTTTTTCAAAAACCCTCTGCTTAATGTCGAGTCGCTCCACCACAACTTCGATAATCCAATCCACTTCAGTGAGCCACGACAGGTTGTCTTCCATGTTTCCAATGGTGATCAACTTGGCATTTTCAGGAATATAAAATGACGCAGGTTTTGCTTTCAGGGCTGTCTCAAGCCCGTTTCGGGCAAACTTGTTTCTGAAAACCTGACTATCTTCAGTCAGCCCGTTTTTCTTGTCTGCATCCGTGAGTTTCGGCGGAACGATATCAAGAAGGATTGTCTTGATTCCCACGTTGGCCAATTGGGCTGCGATGGTAGCCCCCATTACACCTGCGCCGATGACGCCGGCTTTTTGTATCTTTTTCTCCATAAAAGCGACCTCCTTACCAAGATACGTTTCGGGTCATTGCTTTCCAAAACAGTGCTTTTGTTGAACCTTAAGTTCGTAATATTCAGTATGTTGTGAGCTTGCTTTTCGCCCTGCCACATCTGTTTTCTGTGAGTCTCCTCCCGCAGAGCGGGAGGCATCAGGTCCTCTCGGAGGATGCTCAGAGAGAAAGCTTTTTCTTCCGTTCCGAGGCTCCGGGCTGGCCTTTTCAGTGACTTATCAGCGTGGGATAGCTACCCCCTCCGCATTCTCGACTTCGTCGAGCTGCGGGTTCCCCCACTGATAAGTCACGAAAAGACGGCGCCCTCTCACCAGTCACTCCAGAAAAGGCTTGCTCCCTGAGCAGCACACTCTTTCGGACCCTGGACCGGGAGAGCCTGTCCACGTCCACCACCAGAGGCGGTGGGTTTAGTCAACACTAATTCGGTCCTGAAGATAAGGAGTGTTGGTTGTTAATGAATGAACTTTCATTCATTTTTTTGGATAGCATAGCCAGAGGGGGAAGTCAATAAGTTTTTCGCGGGCATAACGGGCAGGCAGGGAAGTCAGACCCTGAAGAGCATGATCGAAAAAACACCATTCATTCGCCTGTTGCTTGTCGATCTGAAAGCCGGCCATTTTCCGCGGAGCGGAAGGCATCAGGGAGTTTCCAAATGAATTTATGGAGGTGTACCGGGTGAGGTTCCCAGAGGGAGGCTCAGGGAGGAAGCCTCTTCTTCCGCGCCGAAAATGCTTAACGCGTTGTCGCGCTCCATGGTGATAAATTCCTGAATTTGGTGAATGAGTTTTTCAAGGCTGGATGAATCGAGATCGAAGCCGCTTTTTACGACGAACCGCATAGCCTTCGAGGAAGCAAACTGCGAAAGGTCAATTTTTTTTTCTCCCACCAGACAGGTGTAACCGGCCATCTTCGTGAGGAGGTTTGCTAGGTATACGATAATGGAGCCGACGGTGTGGTCCTTGTCGTGCCATGGCGCATGATGATAAAAGACCTGCATGACAACCTTCTGGGGAAATTGCCATTGCTGGAGCAGTTTTGCTGCAACCTGGTAATGAGTGACTCCGATAACACGTTTTTCCGCCTCGCTGAAGGTTGTATGGTTTTCGTTGACAAAATGGACGATGTTCACGAATTCTTCATGAAAATACTGGTCGAACACGACTTTCCCCATATCATGAATCAGACCGGTCAGAAAAAGGGTGTCATCCGAGGGAATCTTGAAATACCTGGCCAGGTATTTCGCGACCTGGCTGCAAATGACCGCATGCTTCCAGAACCTGTTCCGGTCAAAAGAATTTCCCTTTGCATTACGAAAAAAATCGCGGATGGAAAAGGCCATGAGGATCGACTTTATCTCGGAAATTCCGAGGATTACCAGGGCGTGATCAATGGAACTCACCCTGCTCAACGTCCCGTAGAATGCTGAATTGGCCATCTTAAGAATCTTCACCGTCATGGACTGGTCCTTCTCGATCACCTGCGCCAGTTTCTTGATAGACACATCCTCATCGGACAAAAGGGTCAGGACCTCTTTCGAGATGACAGGAATAGTAGGAATACGTTCAATTTCTCTGGTGTAATGATCGAGGCTCTTATTCTCCATGCTCCGTTCCCTTTGAATCCTTCAGTTTTCGCTCGAGGAAACCTTCCAAATCAAGGCGTATGGGCGCTGGAAGCGGACTCTTCATCTCTCCTCCCCGACCGTCTCCATTTCCATTGCTCTTTTCAATCGCATGGCGGAGTTTCTTCAATTCTTCCGATACTGACGCGATACTCCTGATCAAAGACTCTGTCAGGTCCTTTTCGCTTCCCTTGAATGCCGCCACCTCATTTCGCGGGTCTGTTTTCTCGGGAGTTTCTGTTTTCTCCTCTTTCGGTGGAGGTTGGACTTTCCCATTCTCCTCCCGGTCCATTTTCGGCAATACGCCGGCGCCATCTTCAGGTGTCGGGGCTTTGACACCTTTCAGGTTGAGTGGACCGCTGAAGATCCCGAGAAATCTCTCCCAGAAGGACTTCATATCCGGGATGTCCGAATCGCCACGCTTATCGACAAGGAGGCGCGAAGCCAGTTTTTCAACGCATTTTGCGGCCTTGCTATCCGGATAGATCGATAGAAGTGCCTTCTGCTCTTTCACAGCCCTGGTGACGTGGTCGTCTTCAAAAATGACTCCCAGGGCGGATAATTCCGCTTTCAAGTGCATCGAAACAGCTGCTTTGAATTTCTTATAAACCAGTTGTGCCACGTCTATGTTTTTGCATTGATTTACGATCACACGCGTCTGCCCGCTGAACCCGTTCAGCAACAATATTTTGAGCAGGGCATATGCATCCGTGAGAGACGTGGGCTCCGGGGTTATTACCAGGAGCACCTCCGAGGATGCAAGGCAGAATGCGACCACATCCCGGGAGACCCCGGCCGAGGTATCGAACAGGATGAAATCGTGCTCTCCAAGGGATTCAAAGGACTGTATGAGATTCTCGGTCGCGGAGGGAGAAAGATTTGCGAGTTCCTCCACCCCCGAGCTGCCGGGCAGGACGCTTACTCCCTCGTAGTCCATCATGATATCAGTAAAGGCACTTCCACCCTTTACCACGTCGGCCAGGGTGGACTCCGGTTGGAGGCCGAGGAGAATATTGATGTTGGCAAGACCCAGGTCTGCATCAAAAAGGCAGACCCGATGCCCTTTTCTGGAAAGCGAGAGAGCGAGATTGACGATGATGTTGGTTTTCCCAACTCCTCCCTTTCCACTTGTAACAGCAATCGTTCTACTCATCAGGTTCCTCTGTTTTTTTCATGATGCAGGGAGAGCGGAAATTTCTATCTTCCCGTTCAGGGATTCAAGATAGAAATGCACTTCGTCACAATGGTAATTGCTGCTGATCTCTCTGAAACTCTCAAGAATGAAGCTTCTAAAAAGCGATTGATCAACCTTTTTCTCCCCGTTTTCAGAACCTTCAAGCATCGCCATGTACGCGCTGCAGAGTCGATTCAACACCGTCCCGTCGTGTTCCGGGTTCACCAACGCAAAGGCCTCACCATCGGGAGTTTTTACGGAGGTTTTTCCGTTTTTGGCATCAAGGTCGGTTTCTTTTTCTGCCTGGTCGTTTCTCATTCTGAACATCTGGACCATTTCGTGAGGTACCATGCGCAACAGTTCACTTAACGTCGTTTCCTGGAGCTTGAGAAGCCCGTCATCCAGCAGGGTCTTCATTCCATTGGCCTGCGCCAACAGTTTGACCTCATCTACTTCTGCACCCTTCACCAGCGCAGCCGCTATTTCTTTATTGATTTCAAAAACCTCTGAAATAAGGGTCCTTCCCTTGTATCCGGTAAACCCGCAGGCTTCGCACCCTCTGCCTTTGTAAAACCGCAGATGCGAAGGATACTTATCAAAAATAATGGACCATTCCACCTCTTCGGGCATATACTCTTCGGCACAAACGGGGCAGATTCTCCGGACCAGCCGCTGGGCGAGAGCGCAACTCAGACTGGAGGCAACCTGACTCCTTTCGACGCCGAGGTCCAGAAGCCGCGGCACACTGCTCACAGAATCGTTCGTGTGGAGAGTGCTCAGAACAAGGTGTCCTGTCTGGGCGGCATCAAAACTGATTCTGGCCGTCTCCCTGTCCCGAATCTCTCCCACGAAAATGACATCCGGGTCCAGCCTGAGGAAGGAACGGAGAAGACGGGAGAAATTCAAATCAATCTTGGGATGAACCTGCGTCTGCATGATTCCGGGAAAGCTGTACTCTATAGGATCTTCAGCGGTAATGATCTTAATGCTCGGATCGTAGACAAACTTCAAGGCTCCGTACAGCGTGGAAGATTTTCCGCTCCCGGTGGGTCCTGTCACCAGGATCATCCCCGCGGAACTCTTCAGGGCCGACTTAATCGGCTTCAGAACATGGTGTGAATGGTTGAGATTTTCAAGGCTCACGGCCGCGTTTCGGGAATCCAGGATGCGGATGACGACATTCTCACCGGTGATAGCCCTGCACGTGGCTATCCGAAAATCCAAATCGTACTTGCTTCCCTTGGCCTTATCAAAATAGTTGATCCTGAAGACCCCATCCTGAGGGAGGCGCTTTTCCGCGATATCCAGGTTTGAGATGATTTTGATTCTCGAAATGATCGATCCCGACTTTTCCTGGAGCTTCTTTTTCAGCCACGCCAGGTTCATGTCCTGCAAAACTCCATCGATACGGTAGCGAAGCTTCACACCTTCACGATCCTGTTCCAGGTGTATATCGCTTGCCCCGTTACTGATTCCATACTTGATGATGAAGTTTACGATTTCCTCCGCTTCAATATCCTGTGCATCGTAAACCGGCCCCTCGTCGTCGGCCCCCTCCATGTTTTCATCCAGTTCAATCTGCATGAAATCCATTCCTTCCGGGGCCGCGTTTTCTTCAGGCTCTTCCTCCGCGTTCTTTCCTGCGAGCCTGCGACTGTAGAGGACTTCAAAGAGCTCACTGAATTTCTGTTCGGTGATCAGTACGCAGGAAATGGTAAGATTCGTGTAGAGCGTCTTCAGCTCCCTGGCGATATGGATGTTGTCAGGATTGACCAGGGCCAGCGTCAAATCCCTTCCCACAAGCGAGAGGGGAATTATGAGATTCTTTTCCGCATATTTCTGACTGATAATGCGGGAGAGCTTTCGTTTGTCGTCCTCGCTGTAGACAAATTCATTGAGGGTCCTGAAAGGGATATTCGATTGCCTGGACAGGGCCTCCTGGAGCTGTTCCCGGGTAACCATCTTTTTCCGCAGGAGAATATCTCCCACTGATTCACTGCTGTGCCGTTGTTCCCGCAATGCCTGGTTCAGGTTGCTCTTATCTATGTATTTAAGTTTGACAAGAATTTCCCCGAGACGTAGCTGTTTCTTGTACTTGTTGAGCACGTAATAGAGATCAAGAGAATTGACCAGGCCCTCTCCGCAGAGGATCGCGCCGAGAGTCCTCGGAGCAACCTGAACGCCCAGCGCCGTATCGAGGTTCTGTTGTTCCACAAGCCCAATCTTGACGGCAAGGTCACCAATCCGCCGTGAATTCAGTTGTTCTTTGAGCAGTTCTTCCAACCCATATCGAGTCAGCAGCCCTTCCCGGACAAACACCTCGCCAAGAAGTTCTCCGGGTCCTTGCTTCTGTAAACAGGCATCCAGCTGTTCCCTGGTCAGCATTCCTTTATTGACTGCCAGGTTGCCGATATGGAGCCTGAGATCGGGGTGTTTCAAGATTCTCTCCAGGTCCGCCTGGGAAAGGCACCCCATTTTCACCAAAATCTCTCCGAGGGGAGAATCGGACCATTCTTTTTCCTGTTGCTGGATCGAGAGGGCCATCTGCACATCTGCCTCTTTAATGAAGCCTTCGCGCACCAGCAGTTCTCCGATCCTTGGCGTCGTGTTCATCGTGTCCTGATTCACGGACTGCTGCGTTTCTGTATTATCCACTGTCTGTTCCTAGGGGTGGGTTCATGGTTATGGCCCGTGTCTGACAAAAATACCGACCAAGGCTGCATTTTCTTGCCTTTTCAGTATGTTTGCAAGTAATATGCCAGCATGTTGTGATTGATTTTTCGCAGAGCGGAACGCATCAGGGGACCCGTCCGAGGGGGGTAACCCGAAATTCCGACGGACAAATTCGAAGCCCGAAGCACAAAATCTTGAACAAATGCAAATGACAAAAATTCCCATTCACTGTTAAAACGGATCGTTTCCGGAACCTCCATTACAGGCGGAGAGGTCAGCTACAACTGAATACGCCAAAATTTTGACAAGCATGCGGCAATAAAACAGACCTTCACGACATGCCGGAAATATGATAACGAACACAGTTTGCACGCTCTTCTTTTGGTTGCATGGGTAAATCCATCCATGATAAGAACAGGCAGGAGGGGAACAGCATGACAACGTTGCAGATAATCGGCGGTCCTCTGATGGGAGAGGCTTTCAACCTTGAGGGAGAAACCGTCTTCATCGGCCGTTCATCGAAAAACGACATCCAGATAAAAGATGCCACCATCTCAAGAAAGCAGATCAAGCTTTACCGCATCGGGACGAAACTGTTTCTTGAAGACTTGAAGAGCACCAACGGAAGTTGGTTAAACGACAGCCTGGTCCTTCCCGGAGAAGGCTTTGAAGTTGGGGAAGGCGACATCATCACTCTGGGAAATACCATCATGCTCATAACCGACGCGCCTTCGCTCCCCGCTCCGGAGGTCGCGGATAAGCCTCTCCCAAAGACTAAAACCGTTACCGAAGGCCCGAGAGGACCTGAGCGGGAACGGCGTGAAAAACTGTCAGGCAATTTGGAGCTTATTTACTCCGTGTCCAAACTCATTAGATCATCGTTGAGCCTCCGGGAAATGCTCGAACGAGTTCTTGAGTCGGTACTGGAAACCCTGCCGAGGATTGATCGCGCCACCCTTGTTCTGCTAGACACGGAAAAACAAGGGATAAGGGATATCATCAATCGGTCAAGAGAGGGTATGAAGGACGCAGCCAGGCATTACAGCCGCACGGTGGTAGACCGTGTTGTCCGGGAGAGAAAGGCTGTGAGGATGTCCAACACCACTTTTGAGGCACCTTCCGATCTTTCCGCAAGCGTCGACACCCTGGAAGTCGGATCGCTTCTCTGTGTTCCGTTGATGAGCAATGAAAAGACATATGGGGTGCTGTACGTGGATTCCCTTTCACAACCTTATGGATTTCGGAAGGACGATCTCCTGCTGCTCAACGCGATGAGCGGTGCCCTCGCCCTGAGCATCGAAAATGCCCAGTTGAAAAACGACTCAAAGGAAAAATAATGGAGTTCCTATTGACCGGAAATATCCGGTCCTTCGGTGGATACCTCCATCTGTAGATTTTCCATATCACGAGGCTCTTTCTTTTTTTCCTCGTCCAATTCTACGGTCAGCATCTCAGACTCGCTGTAGGATGGAACGATATCCTCTTCCGACGCCTCCTCTTCCTGCAAATCGACGTCCCTTAAGTCGAGTGCTTCTTCCTGGAATTCACCCGCGGGTTCCAATTCCATTTCTTCCAGACCTTCTGTGTCCTCGCTGAGTCCTTCCAGCCCCAGCGAGAGCTCTTCATCTTCCTTATTCAGTGCCATGGCAGCTTCAAGTCCTTCGTCTGAAATTTCATCCAGATCAAGGGAAATTTCATCCTCATCGGAAATTTCCTCCATGGCTTCAGATAGCTTATCCTCTTCCGGCAGCTTGAACTCTTCCAAAACCACGGTACCGGTACCCACAGACTTCTCCGGGGGCTCCTCTTCCATGATCATATCCTCTGTCTCTTCCGCAAGATCTCCGAGATCCACAGTCAGCTCTTCCTCATCGTCAGGTCCGGGTGTCATCTCGATCTGACTCAAATCCACAGCAGGCATTTCCTCGGAGGAGGGCTCTTCCATCTTGAACTCCCTGGCGCCGCTTCCGAATATCGCTTCCTTTTCCATTACGCCGGTATCGTCCATACCGGTTGCTATTTCCTTTTCCAGTTCCGAGGTATCCTTAAATCCTTCCACCTCGAGCCCGATCTGACTCTCGCTCGCAGCTCCGGTCAACCCTCCCAAGAGGAAAAGGGGCTCGGGCTTGTACCCGGGAAGATTCAGCTTCCGCTGTTCTTCGCCTATATCCTTGTTGCATTTCGGACATATCTGATTGTAATCAAAACTAATATAGCTGCATTTTGGGCATTTCATGACGAACTCCCTGCGTTAGTTGCTTCGAGCCATACGTTTCGCATCGGATGTTTGACTCAGATGAATAACAAAAAAAACCGCACAGGATACCTTCGCGGAAGACGCCGCCGTACATGGCGCCATTCACGCATTTCTCAAGGCAGTTTGTCATGCAATAATGGTACCAAACAATCCCAGCGATTTCTCTCTCCATGTACTTCAAGTCTCAAAATTGATTCAACCATATACCGGGTATCCCTGTAACCGCGCATCTGATAGTACGAAGGCCACGTTAACTGAATGAGCCATAATTCCGGAATCACCTCTGGTACACTTCGCAGAATATCCAATAACTTGCATCCAGGAGGGTGTCGGAAAATACCCAGATGCAAGGCATCCGAAATCTCGCGGAACGAGGCGTACATGCAAGTACGCCGCAGTGACGAGGGATGAGGATAACGCCGCAGATGGGCTTTTTCCGACACCCTCCTAGGCCAGGGAACCCCCATCAATCGTCAGCACCTCCCCGGTTATGAAATCCGAAAAACGGGAAGCCAGGAAAAGAACGCCGCCCACCACGTCTTCTGTCTCAGCAATCTTTCCCAAGGGAATGGTCTGGGTGATCTGCTTCAGCAACCCTTCATTACTCCAAAATGGTTTGCTGAAAGGCGTTTTGACCACGCAGGGCGCCACTCCGTTCACCTGAATGTGGTTTCCGGCAAGCTCCACTGCAAGAACCCGGGTCAGCATATCAACCCCTGCTTTTGCAACGCAGTAAATACCCATTCCCGGAGCCGATTTCCTGGCCGCGATGGAGCTGATGTTGATAATCTTCCCTCCCCCGCTTCTTTTCATCAACCGCACGCCCGCCTTGGTCACCAGAAATGTTCCGCGAAGGTTTGTCTGGATAATCTTGTCCCACAGTGTTTCATCCGCCTCCACCACGGAAGGAGTCAGGATATTCATCCCCACGTTGTTCACGAGGATGTCCAGCCGCCCAAATGCCTCGTCCACCGTGTTGAGCATCTCCTCCACCTGACGTCCATCCCCGACATTGGCTGTCTTTCCCAGGACCTCAAGGCCTCTTTCCCTGAAACGCTCTGCGGCCCGGTCAAGATTTTCCTGTTTGCGTCCGCAGATAGCGACCTTGGCGCCCCGTTCTGCGAAGGCCACCGCTATGGCCTCCCCGAGGCCCCTGCTTCCTCCGGTGACAAGGACCACCTTTCCGGTAAAATCAAAGGCTGCTTCCACCATCTCCTCCTTGATTACCTCATCAAACTTAAGATTTCATGTACTAAGTTCTAGCCTCCCATCGGGCAGGGGGACGGAATCGAACTCTCGCCGTTCCGGGTGCTACCGGTACTGTCTCGCATCTATGCGGTATTTCTTAATCTTGTATCCGAAAATCCGTTCGGTGGTCTTGAGCGCCATCGCGGCTTTGCGCATATTCCCACGAGAAGTCTTCAATGCATCTATGAGCAACTCACTTTCGAATCGTTCAACGGCTTCATTGAAAGACCGGGTCTCATGGGTGCCCGTCTCCTGCGCAGTCTGGAGCGTGGGGGGCAAGTGATAGCCGTGAATGACCTGATCCTCGCACAGCAAAACCGCCCGCTCCATACAGTTCTCCAGTTCACGAACATTCCCCGGCCAGTGATACTGGGTCAGAGCGTCGATGGCCGGAGTGGAAATCCTCTTGATGTCTTTTCCATACTCACGGTCATACTTCTCCAGGAAATAGTCGGCCAGCAACAAAACGTCAGCCTCTCTTTCCCGCAGGGGAGGCAGGTAAATCGGATAGACATTCAGGCGATAAAAGAGGTCCTCCCTGAACGTTCCCTTATCTACAGCTGATCGCAGGTCCTGGTTGGAAGCGGCAATAAGCCTGATGTTCACCTTGATACTATGTGTCCCTCCCAGCCTCTCGAGTTCCTTCTCCTGAAGAACACGGAGAAGTTTTCCCTGGCTTTCAAGGGCGAGGCTCCCGATTTCATCCAGAAAAATGGTTCCTCCGTGGGCCAGCTCAAACTTTCCTTCCTTCTGTCTCGTGGCCCCGGTAAATGATCCCTTTTCGTAGCCGAAGAGTTCGGCCTCCACCAAGTTGGCGGGAAGGGCTGCGCAATTGACTTTGATGAACGGTTTTTCCGCCCGCAGGCTGTTATAGTGAATTGCATTGGCAACAAGTTCTTTTCCCGTACCGCTTTCTCCCAGCAAGAGCACATTGGCGCTGCTCTTGGCGACCTGGATTATCAGATAAAACACCTCCTGCATCTTCCTGCTGTTGCCGATGATGTTGCTGAAGCTGTATTTCTTGTTGAGCTCTTTCCTGAGCCGCAGATTCTCTTGCTGCAGAAGGTTCTTTTCCCGGTTAATTTTCTCCAGCAGGGCAACTTTCTGGGCGATAAGGCTGCTGGTAACCATCAGAAGACGGATGTCCTCATCCAGCGGCATGTTGCCGTTGGCGCCCCGGTCGGCGCTCAAGGCGCCCACAGTTCGTCGTCCCTCTTTTATGGGAACACAAATGAAGGAAATCCTGGATTTATCAATCCGGCTTCTGGCCCCGGTTCTATCGAGGAAGAGGGGTTCATCATCAATTTTCGGAACAGCCATGGGACGTCCCGTTTCTATGACCCTTCCTGTT
The DNA here is from genome assembly GCA_964581175.1 of uncultured Desulfobacteraceae bacterium. Lineage (GTDB taxonomy): Bacteria > Desulfobacterota > DSM-4660 > Desulfatiglandales > Desulfatiglandaceae > B46-G9. Next base: position 4,319 of record CAZONI010000043.1, on the reverse strand, counting down.
ACCCCCTCACCCAGATTGTAACGGCCCTTGGACTTGGCGGAGCTGGAAATTCCGTGCGCGACTTCAATGTGGATTTGATTGGTCTCAGGATTCAGCAAGGTGATGGATCCTCTCTTCATCCCGAGATGTTCGGACAGGAGATCGAGTACTTTGTAAAGCGATTTCCGCAGATCGAGCGAGGCGTGAATCGCCTTGCTGATTTCATACAGGCATGCTATTTCATCAGGTCTCGGCCTCAAACAGTTACTCCGCCTCGAGGCAGGTTTTTGTGAAGCCCGCATCAATGGGTACCGGGTACTGCCCATCAAAACATGCAAGGCAAAGATCTTCGCGTGGTATGTCCGTCGCCTTGATCAGGTCTTCCAAGCCAAGATACCCCAGGCTGTCCAGACCCACAAAATCCCTGATCTCCTCTACGGTCTTTTCAGCAGCGATGAGTTCGCCGCTGGAGGAAAAATCAATGCCATAGTAACACGGGAAGCGATGAGGCGGGCAGCTCACCAGCATATGGATTTCGGTGGCCCCGATCTTTCTCAAGGTCTTCACTCTTGTCCGTGCTGTGGTTCCCCGGATAATGGAGTCCTCAATAATCAGCACCTTCTTGCCTTTCAAAAGCTCTCTCACCGGATTCAGCTTCACCTTGACCCCGAAATTACGCATACTCTGGGAGGGTTGAATGAACGTCCGACCCACGTAGTGGTTACGAATTACTCCCATTTCATACGGGATGCCCGACGACTGGGCATAGCCGATGGCCGCATAGTTCCCCGAATCAGGAAACGGCATCACCAGGTCCACATCCCGTGGAAAGGCTTCGGCAAGCAGTTTGCCCTGCTTCTTGCGAAAAAGGTAGACATTCTCGCCAAAGACATTGCTGTCGGGGCGGGCAAAATAGATGAGCTCGAAAATACAGTGGCTTTTCCGCGACTGTATACCCGAGGCGATACTCTGAATCCCGGACTGGTTGATAACAACGATTTCTCCCGGTTCGATTTCCCTGAGGTAGGCTGCATCCACCAGGTCCATAGCGCATGTCTCTGACGATACCACGTACCCGGAGTCCAGTTTTCCGAGACAAAGCGGCCTGAACCCGTTGGGATCGCGGGCGGCAATGATGGTGTCCTCTGTCATGACCGCCATGGAGTAGGCGCCTTTTACCTGCGCCATGGTCTCTATCATGGCATTTTCGAGACCTCTCTTGATGCACTTGGCCGTGAGGTGGAGCACAACCTCGCTGTCCATGGTAGTCTGAAAAATAGAGCCCCCATCTTCTAGTTCCTCTCGGATCTGCCGCGCATTCACCAGGTTGCCGTTATGGGCGATGGCCAGGCACTTGCCGGAGTACTGGATCCTGAAGGGTTGCGCATTCACGAGAAGGGAGGAGCCTGTGGTCGAATACCGGACATGGCCGAGCGCTATATGGCCCTGCAGCTCATTCAGGATGCTTTCGTCAAAAATATCCGCCACAAGCCCCATGGCCTTGTGTTCTTTCACACGGTGTCCGTCCGAGGAAACAATGCCGGCACTCTCCTGCCCCCGGTGCTGGAGGGCATAGAGGCCGAAGTAGGTAAGTTTGGCCGCGTCTTCATTTCCGACAACGGCAAAGATCCCGCATTTCTCTTTCGGTGATTCAATAATTTGTTTACATTCCACGATTATAGTACCTTAATTTCCCATATTATTCTGACGACCGATTCGTCACACTACTCTCCCTGTCCCTATTTCCCCCTCCTCCATTCTTCCTTACGCCTTGCGGCCGTGATATTCTTGAATGGTCCTCACTTCGATCCGCCCTTCCGCCATGGCCTTAATGGCAAGGGCGGTTGCCCTCGCTCCTGCCAGGGTGGTAGTGTACGGGATATCGAACGTCAAAGCCGTCCGCCGGATGGAATAGGATTCCGAGATAGCTTTTTTGCCGCCGGGAGTATTGATAACCAAGTCTACCTCACCGCTTTTTATCATATCGACAATATTCGGTCGTCCTTCCCGGACTTTATACACGTACTTATTTTGAATGCCGTGTTCCGACAGAAATTTTGCCGTCCCCCCGGTTGCCAGGATTTTGAAACCCAGGTCGTAAAGGACAAAGGCGGTCTCCAGGAACCGCATCTTGTCCTGATCTTTCACGCTCACAAAGACAGTGCCTTTGAGGGGCAGGTTCTGTCCTGCTGCAAGCTGAGACTTGGCAAAAGCCAGAGCGAACGAATGATCGATCCCCATCACCTCACCGGTGGATTTCATCTCCGGTCCAAGGATCGTATCCACTCCAGGGAATCGGGCGAAGGGAAAGACGGATTCTTTCACGGAGACATGGCCGGGAATCACTTCGCCCGTCAAGCCCAGCTCTTTGAGGCTATGCCCCATGATCACCTTCGTGGCAAGTTTTGCCAGCGGCACTCCGGTGGCCTTGCTCACAAACGGAATGGTCCTGGACGCCCTCGGATTTACCTCAAGCACATAGACGACGCCGCGCCTTACCGCGTACTGGATATTCATCAACCCAATTACACGGAGTTCCCTGGCTAAGGCCAGGGTGTTGGACTTGATCTGATCCAGGATCTCCTGGCCGAGGGATATGGGCGGCAGCACACAGGCACTGTCACCGCTGTGTATCCCCGCCTCTTCAATATGCTCCATGATGCCGCCGATCACTGTTTCCTGCCCATCTGAAATGGCGTCGACATCTATCTCCGTTGCGTCTTCCAGAAAACGATCTATGAGCACAGGCTTCCCGGGTGATACATCGACGGCACTCTTGATGTAATATTCCAGGTCCGCTTCATCATAGACGATCTCCATGGCGCGCCCGCCGAGCACAAAGGAGGGCCGAACCAGGACCGGATACCCGATCCGGTCCGCCACGGCCAAGGCCTCGCTTTCATTAATAGCTATCCCGTTTTCCGGTTGAAGGATATCCAGCTTTCTCAGCAGGCTTTGAAACCGCTCCCGATCTTCCGCCCGGTCTATGCTGTCCGGATCGGTCCCCAGGATTTTCACACCCGCCTGTTCAAGCGGCACGGCGATGTTGAGCGGTGTCTGTCCCCCGAATTGTACGATGACCCCTTCCGGCATTTCCTGCTCAAGCAGATTGAGGACGTCCTCCCAGGTGAGCGGTTCAAAGTAGAGCTTGTCGGAGGTATCATAATCAGTACTCACGGTTTCGGGATTACTGTTGACCATGATACTCTCGATTCCCAGTTCCCGCAAGGCAATAGAGGCCTGGACACAGCAGTAGTCAAATTCAATTCCCTGCCCTATTCGATTCGGACCCCCTCCAAGGATTACTACTTTTTTCCTCCCGGAAACGCGGATTTCGTTTTCCTGTTCATACGTGGAATAATAATACGGAGTACGCGCCTCGAATTCTGCGGCGCAGGTGTCTACCAGCTTATATACCGGTCTCACACCCTTGGATATACGGATTTCCCTGATGTCCTTCTCCTCCATTTGAAAAATCCGGGCAAGCTGTGTATCCGAAAATCCGTACTTCTTGATCTCCTCGAAAAGCTCAGGAGCCCATTCCCTCGGAGGGGGGCCTTTCTCGGCCATTTCCCTGAGGTCGCATTCCATTTCATAAATCTGCTGGAGATGATGCAGGAACCAGGGGTCGATGCGGGTCAGTTCATAGATCCGTTCCAAAGAGAGACCGTATTTTATTGCTTCCCGGAGGTAGAAAATACGCTTCGAATTCGGGTTCCTGAGCTTTTCCTCGATTTCAGGAAGATCAGGCTTGAGCTCTTTCGTTTCCGGCAGGTCTGCACCGAGACCGAATCTCCCGATCTCCAGGGACCGGATGGCCTTTTGCAGCGACTCTTTGAACGTCCTGCCGATAGCCATGGTCTCTCCCACCGAGCGCATGGAGGTTGTGATCCGATCCTCTGCCTTTGGGAATTTCTCGAATGTCCACCTGGGGATCTTCACCACGCAGTAGTCAATGGTCGGTTCAAAAGACGCGAGCGTCTCCCGGGTAATATCATTCGGGATTTCATCCAGGGTATACCCGATAGCCAGTTTAGCGGCTATCTTGGCTATGGGAAAACCGGTCGCCTTCGAGGCCAGGGCCGAGCTCCTGGAAACGCGGGGATTCATCTCTATGACTACCATTTCTCCTGTGCCGGGATGGACGGCAAACTGGATGTTCGAGCCGCCTGTTTCAACTCCGATTTCTCGAATGATGGCGATAGCGGCGTCCCGCATATCCTGATATTCTCTGTCGGTGAGGGTCTGGGCCGGGGCCACCGTAATGCTGTCTCCCGTATGAATCCCCATAGGATCAAAATTCTCTATGGAGCATATGATCACCACGTTATCCTTGAAAT
>CAZONI010000042.1:0-32347 GCA_964581175.1 uncultured Desulfobacteraceae bacterium | reverse complement strand
GGGCAAGAAGAAAAGCTATCGGGATGTGAAGCACTATAAGAGAAGGAAGCGGTGGCTGACCTAGTTTCCGTCCATAAATGGCTGTTTTTCACAATCTCTGCGTCAATCTGCGGGATCACTTGTGCAACGTACTATATTATAGTACGTCTCCGCGTAATCCCTTGATTTTCCTGATCTTGCAAAAAATATCTCATTTCTGGATCGGAAACTCGCTCGTGCCTGAATTCAATTGTGGATGGCACGATCCAACCCGGATAAACCGGAAAAGCAAATGTCAAAGATCAAATGCCAAACAAAATCAAAATAATTAGATGACAAAACATACTGTCCTTAGACAATGGCAAATTCCTCAGCACAATTCAGGTGTTATTATTCATTGGAAAACCGGGTCCTGAGGGACCGGCGAAGGTCCCGCTCCGCGGGAACCAGAAGCCAAAGGCTATGCCGTGATATTCCGGCGAAGAATCAAGAAGTCAGAATCCAGCGTAGCATAAAGATTTCCTCCTATCGCTGAACCAATAATAAATTTGTTGGAGCGAAGCGAGTTGTCATTCCGGCGGAAGCCGGAATCCAGTGACTACGGTGCTCGGAATATCTGGATGCCCCCATGTCAAGTACGGAGCAGGCTTATCAAGTCCGGCATGACGACCCGAGCAGTTCGGCCTCGGATGCTTATTCGATTTGGTCATTGGGAATTGGTCATTGATTTGACAGTGGGATTTTGGAATTTGGCATTGAATACTATTAAATGGAAGATGTTCTGCGCATTTTCGGCACAAATCTGCTGATGAGAATCCATGATTGCCGGATGCGGGCTATTTGAACTTGGGCGGAAACTCAGCCTGATTTTCGATGAGCATGGATTCAAGAACCATAATGGTGGATGTGCCGTGGGCGACGAGCCTGCCCTTATCGTCGTGTATGGTGGCATCACCCAGGCAAATAGTCTTCCCCGCCTTAATGCATCTTCCCCGTGCAATGAGGCGTCCCTCGCTGACCGGTGCCAGGTAGTTGATTTTCATCTCAACCGTGGTCAGCCCCACAACTTCTTCAAAACCGGCATACACGGCCCAGAAGGCGGCCGCATCAAGTATCGATGCGCAGACGCCTCCATGGACAATCCCGTAGGGCTGGAAGTGTTTTTCCTGGACCTCTAATTCGAAGTGTGATTCCCCCCACCCGAGGGTTTTGAGTTCAGCGGAAAGGAGCTTGAAATAGGGGCAGTTGTTGACCACGGCTGTGACGGCCTTCACATGCTCAGGATTCAGCACTTTCATTTCATTCTTTCCTCATGCGCAGTTCCTATGAGAGATACGGTTCCCACTGCCGGGCCGTTTCACGGATGTATCCATCGGGCACGTGCTCCATGATCCGGTTATGACCGGGGAGGAGCGTCCTCACCTCCAGGCCGGCGAGAAGGTTGAGGGAGTCCCTGAGTTGGCGGCCGCTCGCGCCGTGGAGATCAAACCGCCCGATGGCGTAATCCGCATACACCGTATCACCCGGGATGAGAATTTTCTCTCCGGCATGGTACAAAGCGATGCTGCCGGGGGAATGGCCCGGAATGTGGAGCACCTCCCAGGACATGCCGCCCATTTGAAGGGTTTCTCCCCCTTCCAGTTTGCGGTCAACCTGGAAACGAAAGGCGCCCGCCTTGATACGGTACTGGGCCTGGCACATCTGGCGGAACATGTCCATACCATAGACGGTTCTTTCGTCTCCTTCTTCCAGAGGAGTCCCCTCTACACCATGAACCCAGAGCTCCGCATCCGGGATTGATTCCAGGATTTCCGTGAGGCAGCCGATATGGTCCAGATGCGTATGGGTCATGATGACCCGTTTGATTTCGGATGGATCGATCCCGTCCGCCTTTATCGCCTCAATTTTGTACTGTCCCTTTCCCATGAGGCCCGCATCCACCAGGGTGAGATCCTTCGAGGATGGCTTCCCCAGGACATAGGCATGGGAATCGGGGATAAATTCGTCCTGTCCGTGAATGAAAAACACCGCTTCCGTCACCTGCATCAGATTCCATCTCCTTTCGAAATATCGGCCAGCATACACGAGCGCTCTCGATAGTTCAAGTGGGACCGCCCGAAAAATTCCAGGACGGTTTGGTGTGCAAAAAATGCTTGACAAAAATATTAGAATACTAGTATATTAGTTTTCACGTGCATTCCAAGATTTTTCTCTCATTGGTTTCTTCACCGGATCCTAACTAGTGGAGGTCAGTGCCTGCCGTGAACACCACTCTTTCATCAAGCACCCAACTTTTACGAACCCAGATATATGAGTACCTGCGCGAGCAATTGAGAAATGGAGAATTGCGGCCGGGGATGTTTGTGAGCATCAACAAGATGGTCGAGAACCTGGCCATAAGCCGGACCCCGCTTCGCGACGCTCTTCTCCAACTCCAGGTCGAGGGCTTTGTGACGTTCTTGCCGCAACGAGGCATAAAAATTAATGAGCTTAGCCCGCAGGCGATAGAAGATATTTATGAAGTCATGGGTGCGCTCGATTCGAGAGTGTTGATTTCCGTCTTTGACAGGGTTGGGCAGGGAGACGTGGAAAGAATGAGGAAGGTCAATGAAAGAATGCTCTTGGCGGCACATAAAAAGGATTTCTATAACTACTGGGAACTCAATTCGGAATTTCATGGTGTGTATCTCAAGCTTTCGAAGAACAATCTCATCCTGTATCACCTCAATATCCTCCGGCAGCGATTGTTCGGATTCGGGGAAATCAACTGGGGCAACAGGTTGATAACGTTAAATTATAACGAGCACCTGAAAATAATAGAACTGATTCGAAAAGGCAGTGCCAAAAGGGCTGCAAACTATATCCGGGACGTGCATGTGCACCTTCCCTTTCACCTGATAAGGGAAGAGGCCTGATCTGGATCGGAAGATGCGGTGTATCGGCAGGAGGAAGAATGAGCAGGTATCTTGGCATTGCCGGCGTGCAGATGGAAGTTGTCGGAGGGAAAGACAACTCACGTGCAATGATGGAGAGGCTGAAGACTGTTGCCCGGTTGTTCCCATGGGTCGATGTGGTTATTTTCAGCGAGTTATGCGCCTCGGGGCTGAACCCGGGATCGGCACAGGAAATTCCGAATCCCGTACTGGAACAATTTTGTGCGTGGGCCGCGGAAGAAGGGAAATGGCTCATACCCGGGTCCTTCAATGAAAGGGACAATGACAAGGTCTATAACACTGCGGTTGTCATTTCACCTGAGGGAAAGATCGAGGCGCGATACAGGAAACTGTTTCCGTGGTCTCCCTTGGAGCGAAATGATGCCGGAGAGTCTTTTTGCGTTTTTGATATCCCCGGGAAGGGCCGGTTCGGCATCTGCATCTGTTATGACATATGGTTTCCGGAGGTTGTCAGAAATCTTGCCTGGCTGGGGTCTGAGGTTGTGATTTGTCCCACGGGAACGTACACCTCGGACAGATCCCAGGAAATAATACTTGCCCAGGCGAATGCGATTTCCAACCAGGTGTATGTCCTGAACGTGAATGGAACGGGTGGCGGGGGCGTTGGAAGGTCCATATTCGTGGATCCCGAAGGGAGGGTCCTGCAGGAATCAGGCGAAAGGGAGACGATCCTCACAGAAGTGATAGATCTTGATGTGGTCTCGAGAGTTCGGGAGTATGGGACCCTCGGTCTCAGCCAGACGTGGAAGGACTTGAGAGATTTTGGGGGAACATTTCCCATGTACAGCGGAGACCTGCGCAAAGGAGAGATCTTTCATTCCCTCGGGCCGTTGAAGCTCCACCGGAAGATCGGGAAATGAAAGAATAAAATTAAGGCGTTGCAGTATTCAGGAAGGAGGTGGTGAATCAAGGCAGAGGAGAAATGTCGGAAGGCCCTATTCTGTACTGAGATTTGGTCTTTCCGGCTGCCTATCACTGGAAGCGGCTGGAAAGATGCCTGGCCACGAAAGGAGGAAAAAGAAATGAAAAGAAAAGCCATCATCCCTGTTCTCGTCTTAGCCGGTAGTATCTTGATTCTTCTCTCCGTTCGGGGATATGCCGCGAAATTGCCGAAAGATATCCTTGTATTCGCCTCCACAGACAGTATCACCACGTGGGACCCAAGTGCGGCTTATTCAACCGAATCATCGTATATGCCGAACATCTATGAAACGCTCATCTGGGTCAGCCCGCCGGGCAGCAAACAGCCCTTCCAGCCGGGCCTTGCGAAAAAATGGAAAGTGGAGAAGAACGGCCTGGAATGGACATTCTACCTGAGAAAGGGAGTAAAATTTCACGATGGGGGTATGCTGACCGCACAGGTGGTGAAGGATTCCATTGAAAGAACCATGAAAATGAAGAAGGGAGCGGCCTTTATCTTCGACCCCGTCAAGGAGATCAAGGTTGTCGATGATTATACGGTAACGTTTATCCTGAACAGCGCGGCCCCCTTTGATCGAATCATAGCCTCCGCCAATGCGGCCTGGATTATCAGTCCCAATGCGGTCCAGAAGGACAGGAAGTGGTTTGATGCGGGACACGAAGCGGGTTGTGGACCGTATGTGCTTGAAAGCTGGAAGCCCGATGAGGAGATAATCTTCAAGAGGTTCGACGGCTACTGGCGGGGGTGGAAAGGGCCTCATTTCAATAGGATCGTGGTGAAGATAGTCAAGGAAGCCACGGTGGCGGACCAGATGCTCGAATCGGGTGTCGTCGATCTCGCAACCCGGATTCCCGTAGAATCGAGCAAGATTTTAAACACCAAGAAGTGCTGTGAGCGACTGGTGGGTCCCAGTTTTATGAACTACGCTCTCCACCTGAATACGGCAAAACTTCCATTCAGCGACAAACTGATCAGAAAGGCGGTATCCTATGCCCTACCGTACAAGGAAATAATTGAGGTGGCAATGGGGGGCCTTGGCAGGCAGCCCGTGGGCCCGATTCCTTACGGCCAGTTCGGCCATGACGAAAGTCTCTTCCAGTATACTCATGACCTGCAAAAGGCCCGGAAATACATGGCGGAAGCGGGGCACCCGGATGGGCTCAAGGAAAAAGTCGTCTTCACCTATGCTTCTGAAAATGACGTGGAGAAGGTCTTTGCCCCTCTGGTAAAGGAAGAATTGGCCAAGATCGGGATACAGGTGGAGATCCGGCCGATGATCTGGACCGCGCAATGGGACCTGATGAAAGGGGGACCGGAAAAGGCCCAGGATATGGCAGCACTTTTGTGGTGGCCGACCTTCAGCGATCCTTATGAAACCCTCTACAGCCTGTGGCACACGGAAAAGAAACCATACTGGAATTTTTCCTATTACAAGAACCCGGAGTTCGACAAGACCATCCTGGCGGCTTATTCGACCCCCGACGGCAAAAAGGCCCAGTCGCTCTATTCCAACGCCCAGAAGATGCTCATCGACGACGCGCCGTCGTGCTTTCTGATCGATGTCCAGCGGGCTGTTTTCAAGAGCAGAAAATTGAAAGGCTATGTGATAAATCCCAACTATCCCCGAGTCCCGTTCTGGTACCTCATGTACAAAGAATAACGGATTCGCAGGTCCAATGTCCCACGGTTCACGGTTTGGAATGAATGAGCAGAGTTGGTAAACCATCCGTGGACCGTGTCCTCCACAATCCAAGCGTTTGTTGAGATCACATGCTTCGCTACGTTTTAAAACGTCTCGTGTGGCTCCTGGTGGTTCTGTTCGGGCTCTGCATCATTACCTTTACCCTTTCGCGTGTGGTGCCCGGAGATCCTGCAGCCGCGTATGTCGGGCCGCGCGCAAGACCCGAGCAGGTGGAACTGGTTCGCAAGCAGTTGGGTCTTGACCGGCCCCTGTACATCCAGTTTGCGTATTACTTGAGGGACCTGGTTCATGGAAATTTGGGCGAATCTTTGCGGACCCACCGTCCCGTCCTCACAGGAATTCTGGAACATCTTCCCGCCTCCCTGGAATTGATGTTCAGCGCCATAGTCATTGCCTTGTTCGTGGGCATCCCCCTCGGGGTGCTCTCGGCCAGGAAGGAGAATACCGTCATTGACCACCTGAGCAGGCTCTTTTCCGTGGCAAATGTTTCCATGCCCTCATTCTGGCTGGCTATGATCTTCCAGATCGTCTTTTTCAGGTGGCTGGGACTATTTCCCATAGGAGGACGTATTGATACGGTTACCGCCCTTCTGAACCCCATACAGAAGGTCACGGGATTCAACATCATTGATGCCTTCCTGACCGGTAACTGGGCTGCCTTCTGGAACGTCTGCATACACCTTGTGCTTCCGGCCGTCACCCTTGGCGCCTATTCTACGGGACTGATCGCACGGATGACGCGTTCGGCCATGCTGGAGGTCCTGAGAGAAGACTACATCACAACCGCCAGGTCGATAGGGGTATCCGAGTCCGAGATCCATTTTATCCAGGCCCTGAGAAATGCCATAGGCCCGACGCTGACAACCGCGGGACTCTGCTTTGCGTCAATGCTGACGGGAACATTTTTCATTGAACTGATCTTTTTTTGGCCCGGTCTTGGGACCTATACCATCAATGCGATTTTCTTGAACGATTATCCGGTCATCATGGGTGTCACCATATTGATGGCGCTTTTTTACGTGACGGTGAACCTCTGCGTTGATCTCCTCCTGGCGATAGCTGATCCGCGTATACGGATCGGAAAATAGGAGACTGTCTCTTACCGGAATTTGGAAAATTATGCCGAGGAAAAAGAATAGAGACTATTTCAGGGGCATCAGCCTCATTCTGAAGAATCCTCTGACGGTGTTTGGGCTCGCTATTATCATACTGCTTGTCCTCTCCGCCGTTCTTGCGCCATGGATCGCACCCTTTCCGGATCAGGGCCGGGGACTTTCAAACCTCCAGGAAAGGCTGAAAGCCCCGAGCATGAGACATCCCTTAGGGACAGATGATCTGGGAAGAGATTTGTTGAGCAGGGTTATTTTCGGTGCCCGTATTTCCATAAAGGCGGCGGTCATTGTCGTGCTGATCGTGATGGGATTCGGGGTTCCGTTAGGTCTCTTTGCCGGATATTTCGGCGGCAGGATCGACGAAGGCATTATGCGGTTTGCGGATATGATCCTGGCCTTTCCTTCCCTCCTGCTGGCCATTGCGATCGTTGCGTCTACCGGCCCCAGTCTGTTGAACGCGCTCGTAGCCATTTCCGTTCCCTGGTGGCCGTGGTACACGCGTCTGGTACGAGGACAGGTTATTTCCCTGAAGGAAATGCAGTTTGTGGAGTCTGCAAAGGCGGTAGGAGCTTCTCAATTGCGCATTATGTTCCGTCACATTCTTCCAAACTGTCTTTCGCCCATTATCGTTCAGGGGACCCTTGATATGGGGTACATCATCCTGTACCTGGCGTCCCTTGGTTTCCTGGGCCTCGGGACACAACCACCCGCGGCAGATTGGGGAGTGATGGTGAATGACGGACGAGCGTTTTTTCTTACCCAGTGGTGGATTTCCACATTTTCGGGTGCGGCCATTTTCATGACGGTCCTGGCCTTCAATCTTCTCGGTGACGGATTGAGGGAGGCATTGGACCCCAAGATACGATGGAGATTCCAGAGAACGTAAGATTGTTTTCCCGGAGACGAAACCACAGGGAGAATGGAGTGGACAGCACGGAACCCATATTGCGGATAGAAGACCTGAGCACGCATTTTACCGTGCAGGAGGGCGTTGTAAAGGCCGTTGTGGGGTTAAGTTATCATGTCTTCAAGGGGGAAACCCTCGGAGTCGTGGGAGAATCCGGGTGCGGGAAGAGTGTGGCAGCCCTGTCCATTCTACGTCTCATTCCTATTCCCCCGGGGAAAATAGTGTCGGGCAGAATTCTCTTCAGGGGGAAAAACCTGCTGGAGTTACCCATGAAGAGAATGAGAAAGGTCAGGGGAGAGCAGATTTCCATGGTATTTCAGGATCCCATGACCTCATTCAATCCGGTTTTTACGATTGGCTATCAGCTTTCAAAGGTCTTCATGCTGCATCAGAAACTATCAGGAAAGGAGGCGAGGAACCGTTCCCTCGAAATCCTTGAAGCGTGTGAAATTTCTTCCCCGGAAAGGATCATGAATGAATACCCGCACCAGCTGAGCGGAGGAATGCGGCAGCGGGTCATGATCGCAATGGCCCTTGGCTGTAACCCCAGGGTACTCATTGCCGACGAACCTACCACCGCCCTCGATGTGACGATCCAGGCCGAGATACTTGACCTCATACTCCGCCTGAAAGAAAAATTCGGGATGGCGATGATTCTGATAACGCACGACCTGGGGATTATCGCCAACAGCGCGCAGAGAGTCGTTGTTATGTACGCCGGGGAAAAGGTCGAGGAGGCCGACGTATTTTCACTTTTCGAGAAACCGGCACATCCGTATACCATTGCACTGATGAAATCGGTCCCTCACCTGGGGAGCAGGGAAAAATTTTTGAATGAAATACTGGGGGTCGTTCCTTCTCCATTCCGCAAAATCCCGGGCTGTAAATTTGCCGAACGCTGTCCTGAAGTAATGGAACGGTGCCGGAAGGAAAGACCACGTCTGCGGGACATCGAGAAAGGGCACTCTGTTGCGTGCCATCTTTGAAAGAGAGAAATGAATGAGCTTCTATTGCAGGTAAAGGATCTGGTCAAGTCCTTCCCCCTGGAGAGAACAGGCCTTTTCCAGAGGAAAAGATACTTCCCTGTCGTAAATGGAGTGAGCTTTCATCTCGAGGAAGGTGAAACACTCGGCCTTGTAGGCGAATCGGGATGTGGAAAGACGACCACCGGACGTTCGATTCTCAGGCTCACAGAACCCACTTCAGGAGAGGTTCGGTTCGAGGGCAGGGATGTTGCCGGATTTGAAAGCCGCCGGATGCATACGTTCAGAAGATCGGCACAGATGATTTTTCAGGACCCTTTCGCGTCGCTCAACCCCAGGATGACGGTGGGCGACATAGTGGAGGAGCCTTTGCTGGTGCACGGTCTTTGCCGGAACAAAGCTGAAAGAAGAGATGCGGTGGCAGCGGTACTCAAAAAAGTAGGTCTTGAAGCCGATTATATGAAACGTTTCCCGCACGAATTCAGCGGAGGCCAGCGGCAGCGTATCGGTATAGCAAGGGTTCTTACCCTGAATCCAAAGCTCATAGTGGCGGATGAACCGGTATCTGCCCTGGACGTTTCAATTCAGGCGCAGATCATAAACCTCCTGGTCAGGCTTCAGCAAGAATTCAACATGTCCTATCTTTTCATCTCACATGATCTTGCAGTGGTGGAACATATTTCAAACCGTGTTGCTATCATGTACCTGGGGAGAATCGTAGAGACAGCCCCGGCCGAAAATATCTATGAGAAACCGAGACACCCATATACAAAGGCCCTCCTTTCGGCAATTCCCCTTCCTGATCCAAGATCCAGGAGAAAAAGCTCGGTGCTCCATGGGGATATTCCCAATCCTGCAGACCCTCCGTCGGGATGCACGTTCCGCACCCGATGTCCTCTGGCTGACTCTGTCTGCAGTCGGAGGATCCCCGAAATGAAAGAGATTGAACCGGGTCACTTTGTTGCATGCCATGTCGTGTAGCCGGATGAACCTTGGTGCAACAGAAAAGAGAAGTGAAGAAGCAGGAATTGTGGATCAGGGCGAGGACGTGTTGCGCACGGAGCAGGCCACCTGGTGATCAGCGTCCACGGAAACCAGTTCCGGTTCGGTGAGTGCGCACTCCGCTGCGGCGAAACGGCAGCGGGGATGAAACCTGCATCCCGGCGGAGGATTAATGGGGCTTGGAATTTCTCCTTTGGGGATCGGCTCGGTCCTCCGGTATCTGGGGTCCGGCACGGGAACAGCGGCAAGGAGTGTTGACGTGTAGGGATGGACCGGGTTTTTGAACACCTTGTCGAGTGTGCCTATTTCGACGATCCTGCCCAGGTACATGATGGCTACCCGGTCGCAAATATACTTGCAGGTGGCGAGATCATGGGTGATAAAGAGATAGGTCAGGTCGAACTCCTCTTTCAGCCGGCCCATCAGTTCCAGGATGAGGGCCCTGACGGAGACATCGGCCATGGCGATGGGTTCGTCCGCCACCACGAACTCCGGGTTGGTCACCAGGGCCCTGGCAATCACCACGCGCTGCCTCTGTCCACCGGAAAGCTGATGCGGATATTTCCTGTAGAGAAATGGGGCCGGGGTAAGCCCGACTTTTTCCATTATCCGGAGACACACCTGTTTCATCTCCGTACTGTGCAAGTCGCTGTGGATGAGAAGCGGGTGAGAGATAGCCTTGCCGATCGGCATGCGGGGGCTCAGAGATGCATACGGGTCCTGGAAGATAACCTGCATCCTTTTCCTCATCCTTGCCATGGCGGTGGTTGAGTAAGAGGTTATAGGGGTTCCCCTGTACAGGATCTCTCCGGCGCTCGGCTCCAGGAGACGAAGGATCAGCCTGCCGGTCGTTGTCTTGCCGCAACCGCTTTCGCCCACAAGACCCAGGACTTCCCCCTTCCTGATGGTGAAAGACACCCCGTCCACAGCCCTGACCGAACGTTCTTCCTTGACCAGAAACCTGTCAAGGAGGCCCTTTTGAAGGGGAAAGTGTTTTTTGAGATTCTTTACCGTCACAAGGTCTTCCACTTGCAATTACCTGTGCAGCCAGCAGGCTACAGAATGGCCGTCCCTCTCCGTCATCTCCGGTTTCTCATGCCTGCAGACATCCATCGCGTAGGGACACCGTGGGTGAAAGACGCAGCCCGGCGGGGGGTCGACCAGGTCCGGGGGATTCCCGGGCATGGTCTTCAGTTTGGGCTGGTCCAGTTTGATGTTGGGTATGGAGGCGAGGAGCCCCTGGGTGTAGGGGTGGAGAGGCGAATCAAAGATGGCGCCCGCCGTTCCTATCTCTGCAATACTCCCCCCGTACATAACTGTGATCCTGTCGGCCAGTTGGGCGACGTTCCCGAGGTTGTGGGTAATGAGGATGATGGTCAGGTTGTACTGCTTCCGCAATTGGTCCAGGAGGTCGAGAAACTGGGCCTCGACAATGACGTCAAGGGCTGTGGTGGGTTCATCGGCGATCAGGAAATCGGGGTTCAGGATGAGTCCCATGCCGATCATGATGCGCTGTCGCATGCCGCCCGACATCTGGTGGGGATATTCAAGCAGTCTTTCCGGTGAAATCCCCAGGCTCTCGAGCATGTTCCCGGCGCGCCTGAATGCCTCCTTTCTGCCTATTCCCTTTTCATGGGTCTCAAGGGTTTCTATGAATTGTTCGTCAATGCGGAAAAGGGGGTTCAGGGAGGTGAGCGGGTCCTGGAATATCATGGCGATTCTCTTGCCTCTCAGGGAAAGGAGTTCATGCTCGCTCATCCGGGCAATATCCTTACCATGATAAAGGATTCTTCCCTCCACGATCTTCCCGGGAGGTCTGAGCAGCCTGAGAATCGAAAAGCCGAGGGTCGATTTGCCGCATCCCGACTCTCCCACGAGACCCATTACTTCTCCTTTCCGTATATGCAGATCGACCTGGTTCACGGCCCGAACCGTCCCTATGTTGATGGGAAAGTGAACCGAAAGATGTTCTATTTCAAGAATATGCTCCACCTTTTTACCGCTCCAGGAGACGGGGGTTCAGAATCTCCGCGAGCCCCTCGCCCACCATGGTAAATCCCAGTGCCAGCACGGAGATCATCACCCCGGGGAATGTGATGAGCCACCACTGGCCGGACGGGAGGAACTTCTTACCCATGGCCAGGTCCATTCCCCAGTCAACGATGGAAGGGGGAAGGCCGAGACCCAGATACGTCAATGCCGCCTCCGTCATGATGGCGTCCGCCACATTCAATGTGAAAACCACCGCGGTCGTGGCGATAACATTGGGAAAGATGTATTTCCACAGGGTGGTGAAGCGGGATGCGCCGATTGCCTTCGCTGCCTCCACGTACAGTTCCTCTTTGATGGAGAGAGTTTGTCCTCTCACCAGACGGAAATAGGTGGGAATGTAGATGACAGCCACCGCAAGCATGATGTTGATGACACCCGGCCCCAACATGGCGGCGAACGCGATGGCCAGAATGAGACCGGGAAAGGAATAGACCGAGTCCATGATCAGGGAGAGAACCCGGTCGAACCATCCCCCGGAAAAACCGGAGAGCAGGCCCAGGCAGATGCCGAAGATCGAGGAAACAACAGCGGCCAGGACCGCCACCCGGAGGATCGTCTGGGATCCGTAAACGATCCTGGACCAGACATCACGCTGGAGAGTGTCGGTACCCATGAGATGTGTCGCATTAGGGGCGGCGAGCTGGGGCCCGGTATTCTGGTCATAGGGACTGAAAGGGGCAATGGTCGAGGAAAAGGCCGCCATGAACACGATGGCAAGGATGATCAATGCCCCGACGACCAGGATCCACCACTCGAGCCCGTATTTTTTCCCGAGGCCGGTGAACCTGGAAATCAATCGGGCCGTTCCCGCTGCTGGTGAATATTTCATGAACTCTCCTAATGCCCGCTCGCAAATCAGTATCGGACTCTTGGGTCCACCATGGCATATACCATATCCACGAGGAGTGAAGCCATGGCCACCACAAGTGCAACAACGATAATCACCCCCTGGATGGTGGGATAGTCCCTCAGATAGATCCTTTCAAGGAGCAACCGTCCCATGCCCGGCCAGGAAAAAGTGGTCTCCGTGAGCACGGCCCCAGCCATGAGCAGGGCAAACTGGAGGCCCATCATGGTCAGGATGGGAATGAACGCGTTCTTGAGTGCGTGTTTGTACACGATCTTTCGATGGGGAATGCCCCGGGCCTCCGCCGCAAGGATATAATCGGATTTCAGAACATCCAGCATATTCGCCCTGGTCAGGCGCACGAAGATTCCGGAGAGCACGATACCAAGGGTAAACGCCGGGAGAACCAGATGGAACAGTACGTCTCCGAGAGCGGTAAAATCTCCGGCCATGATTGTGTCCAGTACATACAGGCCCGTCCTTTCAAAATCCGAAGCAAAGGTCCGTGCGCCGAGCCTTCCTGCAATGGGGAGTATGTCGAGCCAGATGCCGAAGATGAGCTGCAGCATGAGGCCCATCCAGTAGACCGGTATACAATAGACCACAATGCCGTAGAGTCGTATTCCGTAATCCCGGGAAGATCGCCTCTTGTCCGCAGCGTAGGCCCCCAGGAAGACACCCATAAACAGAGTGATGATCATAGCGAAAAACGTCAGTTCGACGGTAGCGGGCAGCTTGTCGGCAATGGCCTTTGTCACCTTTTCCTTGAATACCATGGATTCGCCCAGGTCCAGATGACAGATCTGCCAGAGATACTGGACGTACTGGACAGGCATGGATCGGTCCAGGCCGAGTTCCTTCCTTTTCTGCTCGATGACTTTTTCAGGGGCATGGCCGCCGAGCATTGAAGAGACAGGGTCACCGGGCATGACTCGCAGGATTACGAATACAATGCTCAGGAGGATGAAGACCATGGGAATGGTCAGAAGGAGCCTGATAATGATGTACCGGGCCAGACTTTTCTTCATGGCACCTCGAAAAAAGAAGGGCCGGGCTGAGGCCCGGCCCGAACAGTCTACTTGACCGTGTGGATGGGGCCGTAGTTGAATTGCAGGGTGGGAGAGAGCATAATCCCGCGAATGTCCTTTTGCGCGAACAGATAGAGCGTCCCCTGGAAAATGGGCGCTGTGGGGACATCATCCGCCCACATGCTCTGAATCTGCTCATACACGGCAAGCCTCCTTTTGGGGCTGGTTATGGTCTGTCCATCCACAAACAGCTTGTCCCAGAGCGGGCTGGAGAAATGAATGCCCATGCCGATGGATCCGGCAGTGCCGGCAAAGGCATTGGTATAATTGTCAGGGTCGATATAATCAGGATACCAGCCCAGGAGCCAGACCGGCATGACCTTGTTTTTCCAGTTATCTTTGTACGATGCCCATTCGGCGGATTTGACATTGACCTTCATGACGCCCGTTCCCTCGAACTGGGCCTTGAGCACAGCGGCCATATCGACTTCCGTGTCGCCGTAATGGCTTGGTGTGTACCAGAGGTCAAAAGTAAACTTGTTGTTTTCGTTATATCCCCTGGAGGCCAGAAGCTTCTTGGCCAGGGCAACGTTTCCGTTACCCATGGCGACCTTGAAGGCGTCCGTGTGCGACCACATGCCCATGGGCACCATGGAATAAAGCGGCGAGTTCTGTCCCAGGAAGACCTTTTTCAGGAGGGCCTTCCTGTTGATCGCGGAGGCAAGGGCCTGGCGCAGGGTCCTGTCATTGAAAGGCGGGGTATCCGTAAGGAAGCAGAGGTAGCGAATGTAGGGGCCCTGGGCCTTAATGGTCTGGAGCGTCTTGGATTTCTGCAGGTCGTTGATGTCCGATGGATTGAGGGTCTTGAACGCAAAATCGAGTTCGCCTTTCGTCAGGGCGAGCCGCATGGTGGTGGCGTCCGCAAAATACCTGATCACGATCCGGTCATTCTTTGGTTTATCTCCGTAATAGGCGGGATTCGCTTCGAGCACTATCTCCTGGTCTCTCTTGAAAGAAACCGCCTTGTACGGCCCAAGGCCAACCAGTTTTCCGCCCTTCAATTCCGAGGGGTTCCGGACAATCTTGTCCTTCGGATAGACATTGGGGTTGACGGGATAATAGGGCACCGAGGCCACAAGCGAGGGGAAGTAGGCAACGGCATTCTTGAGAACGAACTTGACTGCATATTTGCCGACGACCTCCACGTGGTCCACAAAATCGGTGACCAGCCACGACGGATCCCCCTTCAGAGCTATGACTCGATCGATGGACCATTTGACCGCATTCGCGTCAAAAAGGGTCCCATCCGTAAATTTCAGGCCTTTTCTCAACTCAAAGGTATATTCCTTTCCATCCTTGCTGACGGTGTATGACTCGGCGAGGCCGGGGATCAGGTTGGTTTTTCCGGGCGGATACCGCAACAGGCCCTGATAGATGTTGTAAAAGATTTCCCACGTATGGAAATCGTAGGAACTGGCCGGGTCCATGTCGGTGACTTTCTCGGTGGTGCCGTAGACCAGGGTCTGCCTGGCAAAGCTCTGGGCAGGGAGACATGCCAGGAAGAAAGTGAACACAACGCACAAAAAGATCTTTTTGGATTTCATAGCATGGTCCTCCTTTTGCTGAAAGATGAAAGAGAAATGTCCCACAACAGATACCAGTGAATCTACAATACTCCGGGTTGAGCGGTACTCTTTGGCCTGCCTAGGAATTGAAGTTCTCAATAGATACTAACTTTTCATATTTCTTGCATAATAGTCAAGACCATTTTAGTTTTGATTAAACCCTCCACCTCTGATGAAGGGCCCGGATAGGTTCTTCCGATCCGGTGTCCGGAAGGGCGTGCTGCTCAGGGGGGCCTCATGATGCCTTCCGCTCTGCGGGAGGAGATTCACCGGCCATTGGGGCCTTCTCAAATCACCCGGATGCTGGTACTACTGTCTTCGTCCCTTAATCAAAGCGGGAGTCATCTCATCATGTTCTTTTTCCATTTGAATCAGTATCACGGCTGTCAGAACCGCCAGTCCGCCGATAATCTGCAATGCCAGAAGCCGTTCGCCGAGAAAGAAAAAGGCTATCAGGCCGGCGGCGATGGGCTCGAACGTGGCGATGATGGTCGCCCTCGTGGACCTGAGATATTCCACGCCGCAGGCGAACAGTCCAAAGGGGACGACCGTCCCGACGCTGGAGGCAAGGAAAATGATGATCCATGAGGGTGCGTTCCAGCCTATGGTAAGAAGCCTGGCCGGTCCCAGGACCACGTTCCAGGTGATGGCGGCTATGATGAGGGCATAGCAGATAAGCGTCCAGGGCGAGTAGCTGCGGAGGGAATATTCTGAATAGACGATGTAAAAGGAATAGGTGAGGGCCGCGCCAAGCCCCCAAAAAAGGCCGCCCAGATTGAGGGTGAGGAGATTCACGTTATACCCGCCGGCCACGACGTAACACCCTCCCAGGGCCAGAACCAGGGCCACGCACTTCAGGCGCCCCATCCTCTGGTGCATGAAGGCCCAGGAAAAGACGGCTATCAATGCCGGGGCAAGGTATTCGATGAGGATGGCGGCCGCGGTGGGGATCTTGGAGATAGCGGCGAAATAGCAGGCATTGACCCCTGCCATGCCGATGGAGCCGAGCAGGACGAAGTGAATGATATGCGAGGGATGAATTCGCAACAATCTCGGCCGCGTGAGCGCAAGCCAGAGAATCGTCAGGGCGGCGGCAATGGTCAATCGTCCCTGTGACCAGACAAAGGGCGAAAGCCCCCCGTTCATCAGGTACTTGGAGGCAACCCCATTGGCGCCCCAGAGCGTTGCCGCGCCCAGGCAGGCGAGGACACCTCTCGTTGTCAGGGATAAGGACATTGGACAAATGTTGTCAAGACCGTCAGGATCGGCAAAGATGCTGGGGCATAGTAATGGATGGCTGGACGATAGGCAAGCATAATCCAGACGCCTCTTTCTCAGGACGCCGTCTTTCCGGAACCGGACCCGGACGGCATTCAAAGATTTTACTTGGCAATATGGCTTTTTCCATGTAAAAGCAATGCTTGATGAATAAGGAGAATGCGCCATGCATTCTCCCACCCTTGATTCTCTTACGAGGTATTGAACGTTGAGCATAAGATGCGCGATCTGCGGGCTGGAAATGAATTCCCCTGAAGAGGCAATACTGGAAGGCTGGGTACCGTATGTCATGGAAGGGGAGAGTGAGCAGGAGGGACCCTTCTGTGCCTCCTGCCTGGACGCTCTTTTCCAGACGAATGAATATGGAGAATTTGTCCTGATGGAAGAGTACCGCGGCAAGATTTCTTATCTCGACGGAGGCTTCGAAGACATGGATCCCGATGAACTCGACGTTGACGGCCTCGTCCTGGAGTATTGTGAGAATTAGCCAGTAGAATTAGCCAGTACCCTTCCCATATTTCTCTGCAATGATTTTCTGCGCCGGTGGGTGGCTTTTTCCCTGCCACAGGCTCCTTTTTCCATATATCGACTTTATTGCTCGTTACTGATTGATGCCTCGCCGGCGCACGATATTTGGTATTAAACCCGGCCCCGGGAAGAGAAAGAAGGGAGGCAGGTCATGAGTCCATACCGAGACAGGGATGAACTGGTCGCGATTTTGTCGGCCCTGTGGGATGAAATTTTTGCCACGCCCGCTGTTGCAGATAAAGTGGCGGAGGAAAAACTGGTGGTGAAATTCCGTTTCACGGATTTCAAAACGGCCTTGTTCATCGATATCAGCGGTGAAGTCCCCAGGTATTACTGGGATCCCGAAGAGGGCACCCCGTTCGACGTGGAGATGATCCAGACCTCCGAGACCAGCCACCGGTTCTGGATGGAGCAGCTCAATGTGCCCGTGGCCATTGCCACCAGAAAGGTGGTGGCAAAGGGATCGGTCCAAAAAGCGCTCAAACTCCTCCCTGCCCTGAAGCCGGCCTTTGCCCTGTACCCGACGATTCTGAGGCGCATGGGAAAAGCGGACCTGCTGGAGGCAAGGTCCTCCGAAAAGAAGAAGAAAAAACGTTCCTTCAGACTGTTTACCCGCAAAGGCCCTCGCACATACGATCGGAGTGCCATTCCCAATTTCCCCCTCGCATTCGCGGAAGCTCAACCGGAACCGGCATCCTCACAGGAAACCCTCAAGGAGCGATCTGCCTCTCCGGAAGACCTCCTAGGAGTTGTTTGTCGACAAGAAGGCAAGGTCCTCAAAATACGGCTGAAGGCGAGGAGGCGAAAAGAAAATGAGCTGGGATAAGGCGACGCTCGAGGCCATGCTGGAGTCCATCCCCGAGCACATGAGCATGATGGACAGGGAACTGAATATCCTCTGGGCCAACGAGACGGCAATGAGGGTTTTTGGGAAGGATATCGTCGGAAGAAAATGCTACGAGGTCTATCATGGGAGAAGCGAGCCATGTGAGCCCTCTCCCTGCGTGGTACTCAAGGCATTTGAGGACGGGAAAATCCACGAACAAGATATCCAGGTCATCGATAAGGAAGGAAAAGAGATTTATTTTCACTCTACTGCCAGTGTGGCCTTGAAGGACGAGAAAGGAAACCCCACAGCGGTTACCGAGATTTCCAGGGATATCACGGAACTGGTGGCGGCACAGCAGGCATTGCGTGAAAGCGAGGTGAAGTACAGACAGGTGGTGGCGTACGCTCCGTCGGGGATTGTGGAGGTGGATATTCCGGCAAGGAGGTTTACGGACGTAAACGATGTGATGACGAAGTATACGGGCTATACCAGGGAAGAATTCCTCGCCATGGATCTTTTCGACATTTTGACGGATCAGAGCAAGGCGCTCCATCTGGATCGGATGGAGAGGATGGCCGCGGGTGAAAAACTGCCCGAAGATATTGAATATGGGGTGAAAGCAAAGGACGGCAGGGAACTGTGCCTGCTCATCAACTCCAAGATCTCATTTGACCGGGATAGGAGGCCGGTAAAGGCGACCGTTGTGGCCCATAACATCACTCAACGGAAAAGGGCGGAAAAGGCGCTTCAGGAGAGCCGGCAAAAGTACCGGCAGGTGGTGGAAAACTCCATAGAAGGTATGCTCGTTACCCAGGACAGGAAGATCGTGTTTGCCAACAAGGCCGTCTGTGACTTTCTGAACCTTTCCCCTGAAGAACTCATGGCATATCCCGACCCCTTTGAATTCATTCACCCGGACGACAGGGAGTTGGCCGTTGAGAATCACATGAAAAGACTCCGGGACAAGGACGCCCTGCTCAGGTATAACATCAGGGTTGTCAACCTCAAAGGGGATCTCAGATGGGTCGAAGCGACCGGGTTGAAAATCATGTGGGAAGGGGGGCCTGCGATCCTCAATTTTTACAGTGACATTACCGAGCGAAAACGGGCCGAGAAGGAGAAAGAGACACTCCAGAGCCAGCTCGAACAGATTCAGAGGATGGAGACCATAGGGGTTCTTGCGGGGGGTGTTGCCCATGATTTCAATAACCTTCTCATGGCGATCCAGGGGAATATCTCCCTGGGGTTATTGGATACCGAATCCGACCACCCGATCCACGAGCGGCTGGAGAACATTGAAGAACAGGTGAAGCAGGGATCCGAATTGACAAAACAGCTCCTGGGTTTCGCCAGGCGCCGGAAGTATGAGGTCCGGCCGACGGATCTGAGTGAACTCATCTCGACCCAGAACCGCATGCTGGGACGGACAAAAAAGGACGTGAAGATCCATGAAGAGTATGAGGAGGGCCTCTGGACGGCTGATGTCGACCGGGGACAGATCGAACAGGTGCTCCTGAATCTGTACGTGAATGCCTGGCAGGCGATGCCTGACGGCGGGGACCTGTACGTGGAAGTCGGAAATACCGTCGTCGATGACCATGAGGCCGGAATATACCAGGTCGAACCAGGGAGATTTGTGAACATAGCAGTGACGGATACGGGAGAGGGTATGGACGACGCGGTCAGACGCCGTGTATTTGAACCCTTCTTCAGCACCCGGGAACGCGGCAGGGGGACCGGCATCGGCCTTTCAACCGTGTACGGCATAGTGAAAAACCACGGGGGATTCATCACCGTTGAGAGCAGGAAAGACGAGGGCTCAATCTTTAAGATTTGCCTCCCCGCCTCTTCCCACGAGGTGCTGCCGGATCAGGCAGTTAAAGGGGATGTAGCGAAGGGCACGGAGACGGTCCTGCTGGTAGAGGATGAAGCCGCCGTGCTTGAGGTGAACGGGAAGATGCTGGAAAGGTTGGGCTACCGGGTACTGCCGGCGGAAAACGGTGAAAAGGCCCTGGAGCTGTATCATGGCAACAGAGATGCTATAGGAATTGTCGTGCTGGACCTGATCATGCCGGGCATGGACGGAAACGCAGTGTTCAGGAAGATAAGAGAAGTGAACCCCCGCGAAAAAATTCTCGTCGTCAGCGGGTACGCGGTTGACGGGCATGCCGCCGCAAACGCAGACAAGGAATACAGCGGTTTTCTCCAGAAACCCTTTAGCATCAAGGAGTTGTCCCGAAAAATACGGGTTATCCTCGACAGTGGATCGATTTAGCTCCGGGACCTCCTTTCCTCCTCGCTGCGTATCTCCCTCCTGAGGAGTTTTCCTACCTTTGACTTGGGCAGCATATCCCTGAACTCTATATACTGCGGCACCTTGTAAGAGACGAGTATCTCCCGGCACCATTTGATAAGGTCGTACCCCGTGATGCCTTTTATGTCTTCCTTCAGCACCACATAGGCCTTGATCCTTTCTCCCACCTTCGGATCGGGCACCCCGACGACGCAGGAACCGATTACCGCCGGGTGTTCCTGGAGGACCGCTTCAATCTCCGAGGCCGATACCCGATACCCTTTGTGCTTGATAGTATCGACGGTCCTGTCCACGAAATAGTAGTTCCCTTCATCGTCCGTGGACATGATGTCAGCCGTTCGGTACCATTTGGCCCCATCCAAATCTATGAACGACTCAGCGCTTTCTTCGGGTTTGTTCAAATAGTGGGCCACCATGTGGGGAGAGGAGACGAGCAATTCGCCCGGCTCTCCCTTCTGGACAGGTTTCAGGGTGACAGGGTCCACAAGCCTGACCTTTTTGCTTTTGACCACTCTGCCCACACTTTTTGCGGGATTCTCCCTATCCACGGGGCACATGGTCACGCCGCCGCAGGTCTCCGTCGCGCCATACCCCTGAAAAATCCGTTTTCCGAATCTTTCATGCCATCTCCGCCCAACCTCTACGGGGAGCACGTCTCCTGCACTGTACCAGTATTCCACCGAACTCAGGTCATATTGATCGATTCGGTCGTGCTCGAGGACCATCCGATAGAGCGTAGGCACCCCGATCATGGTCTTCGCCCCGAATCGCTGGATGGCTTCAAATGTGGCATCGAGGTTGACTTTCGGCTGGACAATCAGGGTGCCTCCCACCAGGAGGGTGGCCAGGCTGCAGGTCTGCCCGAGGATATGGAAGAGTGGGGCGTTTCCAAGGATAATGTTTTCCTCGACAGAAAAGAGCGGTTCGCTGACCCTTATCTGCTCATCGGCGGATACCAGGAACAGGTCGTGGGTAAAAGGAACGCCCTTGGGATATTTGGTGGTTCCGCCGGTGTAGAGGATCTCTGCGGTGTCCCCGCTGTCGCCGATCCTTTCAAGAGGCCGGGAGTTCCGGTATTCGGACAGCAGCCTGTTCAGCGAATGGCACTCTTTGCCGAGGGCGATTTTGCCTTTCGGTATGACGTTGAAGAGGCGGCCGAACTGCCTCTTCAACCAGGGCAGGAGATCCGCCACATTGGTGACGATAACCCGCTTGATCTTTGTTTCAGACAGGACCCTGGTGACATAGCCGAAATTCGTATCCGCGCAGACAATGGTCTCTGTGTCGCTGTCATTTGCGATGTATCTCAGATCGTGGGGGGTGTATATGGGGGTTATCGGGACGCACACCGCCCCTATTCTCTGAATTCCAAGCCAGACCACAATCCACTGAATGCTGTTCGGGAGGTAGATAAGCACCCTTCCTCCAGGTCCTACCCCCATATCGGTAAGAGCGGCGGCAAAACGCTCGGCCAGGGTCTTCACCCGGGTATACGAATATCTCGTTCCCAGATAGATCACGGCAGTCTTACCCTTCTGCTTCCCGGCAACGGCATCAAAAGTGGAGAATATGGTATGGGTTTCCCTGCCTTGCATGAAATCAAACCCCGAAGTAGGCTGCTTTTATCTCAGGATTATCCATGAGTTCCGATCCGGTCCCCTTCATGGAAAGCATGCCGTTCTCGATGATGTAGCCCCTGTCTATCATGGGCAGGACGGGCCTTGCGAACTGCTCGCTGAGCAGGACGGTAACGCCGGAGTCCCTTTTGAGATCCGATATGGCATCCACAAGCGTCTTCTGCATGATGGGACTGAGACCCAGGAGCGGTTCGTCCAGAAGAAGAAGTCTCGGCCTGACCACGAGCGCCATACCGATGGCCAACATCTGCTGTTCCCCCCCGCTCAGGAAACCGGCCTTTCTGGATTTGAGACCGGCCAAGGGAGGAAAGAGGTCGAACACGTATCGAATGGTTTCCCGGATCTCCGACTTCTTTCTGAGATAACCGGCTATCTTCAGGTTTTCCACAACGCCGCTCTCCGGGAAAACCGGATGCCTCTCCCGGGAAAGGACAATGCCTTTTTTTACCCGCTCACTGGGGCTGGCGCCGGTGATGTCTTCTCCTTCGAAAACTATTTTGCCGTAAACGGTGATGCGTTCTCCTCCCTTTCTCTTCTCTTTGATCAGCATATCTATGATGAGTCCCGAAAGGGTGTTCATGAGAGTGGTCTTGCCGGCACTGTTGGATCCCACCACACCGACGATTTCTTTCTCTTCGATCCGCATGCTGAAGTCATTCAGTGCCAGGGCGTTCTCAAAGAAGACCATCAAGTCCGTCACTTCAAGCATATCCAATCCCGTCAGGCCTCCGTACCCAGGTAGGCCTTCTTGACATCTTCACTTTCCATCACCTGCTCTGCGGAGCCTTCCGCGATCTTGGTCCCATAGTTCAGGACGAGGACCCGATCCGCTATCCTGAACAGCTCCTTCAACCGGTGTTCGATCATGATAACGGTCTTCCCCTCCTGGCGCAGCTTCTCGATGACGGGGACTATACTCGCTACTTCCGCCAGGCTGAGCCCTGAAAATAGTTCGTCCAGGATTAACAGGTCGGGTTGGAGGGCCATTGCTTTGGCCAGCTCGAGTCTTTTTAGATACCCCTGCGGGAGCACGCTGGCAACTTTGTAGGCAACAAAGGAATCTCTCTCAAAACCCACGTCTTCAAGAAGATCCAATGCCACCGCGTCCCTGTCGCCGTACTTGCCGCCGGCCAGGCTCTTCACCCTGGGAGAATAGAGGGGAATGATCATGTTCTTGTAAGCGGGCAGTTGATAGAAGGGCTTCACCATCTGAAAGGTCCTTGCGACCCCCAGGCGCACGATTCTGTGTGGCGCCCAACTGGTGATGTTTCTGCCCCTGTAAAATACTTCTCCGGAAGTCGGTTTCACAAAGCCCGTGATGAGATTGACGATGGTGGTCTTGCCGGACCCGTTCGGACCGATAATCCCCAGCAGTTCGCCGGGAGAGACGTCAAAACTGACGCGGTTGATCGCCTGGACCCCGCCGAACGCTTTTCTGACCTGGGAGACCTGCAGCAGAGGTCCGGCATTCATTTTTCCACCTCCGCCAATCTCTCGAATTGGAGGTACTTCCGTTGAATGTAATGAAAAAGGCCTTCGGGCAGCGCGACGATAAAGACCACCAGAAAAAGGCCGTAAAATACGATGCGAAGCCCGCCGATTCCACGCAGGAGCTCAGAAAGGGGGACGAGGATAAAGGCACCCAGCGTAGCGCCGGCAAGCGTTCCGGGACCTCCGACCACCGCGGCGGCAATAGGCAATATGGAATAGTCAAGAGCGAAAACCGGCATTCCGACGAACATGTAAACATGGGTCATGAGCGCACCTGCGAAGGCTCCGATGGCGCTGGAGATAAAGAGGGCCTGAACCTTGTACCAGTAGATATTGATCCCGGCATTCATAACCGACCGGTCATTGTCGTTGATGCCCTTGAGGACAAGGCCGTAATCCGAGTCCATCATCCGTCTGAATCCGAAGAGGGCGGCCAGCAAAGCGATCACAGCCAGGTACACTTCAATCCATGCAGATGGCAGCGGGATCAATCCGCTGATTCCCTCGGTTCCCCCGAAGACTTTGCTTGCCTCGATAACCCGTACCAACATCAGGGGGATGATGAGCGTGACCATGGCGAAGTATATGCCGCGCAACCGCAACACCGGCAAGAGCAGGAGCGTGCAGAAAGCCCCGCCGAGGATTGTAGCCAGGGGAATCGTGACGAAGGGGGACCATCCGAAGTAATGGTTGAATACCCCTGCCACGTAGGCGCCCATGCCGAAAAA
The DNA here is from genome assembly GCA_964581175.1 of uncultured Desulfobacteraceae bacterium. Classification (GTDB taxonomy): domain Bacteria; phylum Desulfobacterota; class DSM-4660; order Desulfatiglandales; family Desulfatiglandaceae; genus B46-G9. Next base: position 8,429 of record CAZONI010000042.1, on the reverse strand, counting down.
CAGGGCCTGACCCAAAGAAACCATGCCGCTCTGGGCAAGAATGTCCCAGCTGATGGCAAGAAGGGCGAAAACGGCCACGGAGAGCAATACTTTTTGCCAGTAGCCGCTCAGGATCAGCGGCAGTACGAGGCATCCGACAATGGGAAGCAGCCTGGGAAAGGCCAGGTAGGCCATTTCACGCCACGAGCAGAGGGCGAAGATGTCGCCGGACCTGGCTTTTATGCCGCGGTCGATTCTCTCTTTCCGTTTCTTCATCTTCCTCAAACCTTATGCCCTACGCCTTACGCCTCACACCCTACGCCTGCCTTCACCTATATCCATTCCTAAAACCTTACGCCCTGCGCCTTGCGCCCTACGCCTGCCTTTATCTATATCCTCTCTTCCAGTTCCTTCTGCTTTCCGAACAGGCCCGACGGTTTAAAAATGAGTACGATGAGCAGTGCGGCCAGGCTCACGATCATGGTCCAATGGGAACCGATGTACGTGTCCGTGAAACGTTCGGCAAATCCGATCACAAAGCTGGCCAGAATGACGCCGCCAGTGCTGCCGAGGCCTCCAACAATGCAAACCGCCAACGCCCTGATCAGCACATCGTATCCTTCGCTGACCGAAATGGTTCCCAGGGGAATAATCACCGTGGAGGCAATGGCCGCGAGCCCGGCGCCGAAGGAGACGCTGAGGGTGGCTATCCGGTCCGAATCCATGCCGAAGGTGAGCGCGGTGCGTTCGTCCTGTGCGATTCCCCTGAAGGCAAGGCCAAGCGACGTGAAGTGTGTGAAAAGCCAGAGCCCGATCACAAGGGCTGAGCCGATAATTACGATGAAAATGCGCTGCATGTCAATGAAGACCCCGGCGATCATGAAGCTCTTGTCCTCAAAGACCGGAAGGGTATACTCGAAACCGATAAAACCCAGGTACCTGAAAAGCTCCAGGATGGCGAGGCCGATGCCGAATGTGGCAATCACCTCGGAAAGGGACTGCCCCCGCACGCGGACCAAAACGGTCCGGTACATCAGGGCGCCCGCAACGGTCGTAGTGAGCACAGCGATTATGACGGCCAGCAGATAGGGCAGGCCCAGCGTGTTGAGAAAGATCCAGCAGAGAAAGGCCGCCCCTATGTAAAAGGCCCCATAGGCGAAATTGGCGACCCCGCTGATGCCGAACGTAAGGTTGAATCCCAGCGCGACGAGCATAAGACTCACGGAGTTGACCACTGCATAGACAACGGTGCCCCAGAACATTGGTATTGCTGACCCCTATGCGTTGAATGGGATTAACAAAACTGAACGGGGGATGACGACCCTGAACATCATCCCCCATACGTCACACTACTTGGCCGGCTTCATCCACGGAGGGAGCTGGATCTCACCTTCGGCAAGAGCGGGTGGATAAACAATGATCCGCTGTCCCTTCTCATTCCACTGAAAGAAACAGCCTGTCGCGGTCTTAGCCGGGTCTACACCAAAGATCACCTGGTGACCCGGTGAGAATCTTTCGCGCCCCATGACTCCCTTGCGGTCGGCCTTTTCCAACGCCGCCACAATTGCATCGGCATCCAGGGAATTCGCCTTTTCGATGGCATCCTTGAGCAGATAGACGGATTCATAGCTCGGTGCGGGACCGTGACCCGCCTCGATGTATTTTCCGTACTTCTTCTTGTACGCATTGTGGAACCGAGTGGCGGGCGGGTATTTGACCGCGCCGATATTGCCCAATTCGAAGACGGCATTCAGCAGGCCGCCGATTTTTCCGTGGAAGGTCTTCCAGGCCCCCTGTCCGGCCATAGGAGAAATAAAACCCGTCATCAGTGCAGGGACTTTCATGGACTTCCACTGGTTCACCAGGATGCCGCTCTGGGGCATATCAAAGCAGGTGAACAGGATCTGTGCCCCCAAGGCCCTGGTTTTCATGAGGCCGCTCGAAAAATCCGTAGAACCCGTGGGGAACTCGTCATGTCCGAGGACCTGCCAGCCGCTTTTTTTAAACCAGCCTTCCATACCTTTTGCGGTGCCGCGAGCCCAGAGGACATCCTGGTTCATGAGATAGACTTTGTTGAAGCCGAACTTCTGGTTGAGGGTCTTCATGGTGCCCACGAGCAGGCCCACCCAGCCCGTCACATCGAGGGAACTCCGGAATACGTATTTGAACTTCTCGGGGTTCTCCTCAATCTTTTTCTCGGAGGCCGGGGTCATGGCAATGCTGCCGATGAGCGGGATCTTGTACTTGGCGATCAGATCCATGCCGGCGAGGAGGGCTTCAGAGCGGAACGGCCCTACCAACAGGGCGGTCGGCTTCTTTTCCAGGATGAGCTTTTCAATGCCGAGGAGTGCCTCAGGCACGGGCACCCCCGGAGCGGCATCGCGGATGTCGATGGATTCAACCTTGAAGGGCCTCTTCTCTCCCCCCACCATCACGCCGCCCTTCGCGTTGATCTCGGCCACAGCCATCTCCACCGCCCTGAGGCCTTCCTTTCCCTCCAGAAATCCGAGGGACGTCGGGACTCCCACGATTATGGGTTGAGCAGCAGGGGCGGCCGGGACCTGAGGTCCTATGACTAATCCGAAAAACGACAAGAAGATGACAAAAATCCAGGTGTATCTTTTCATGCTCTGCCCTCCTTTTCAGATCGCTAAAGTGTTTTTATCGAAAGGCCTGTTTCCCTTGCCTTTTCTTCCCCAATCACTTAGGATTTCGGTGCCATAAACGCAAGCAGCGTCAGGCAGTAATTCCTCATGCGTCGTTACGGCAAGAAGAGGATTCAGAACGAGCCTTAAGATTACCGCTTAGGTTACTTCGTTGCAAGAAAAACAACTCGCGGTTTCCTCCTCTCTTCCATGCGAGCGCATTACGCCCCCTCTTTTGCCTCAAGTCCCATAACTTGTTCACCGATAACAGAGGTATGCCAAGAATGAACGCCCTGTCCTGCCGGTCAGGGCGGAAGGCCGTGAAGAATCTCTCGGAGGTGACGAATGGGACGGCGATTTATGATGGGGATGTTGTGGTCGGTAGCAATCTATTTTGGAGCGTGCCTTTTTGTCGGCGTGGCTGCCGGTGCCATTGCCGGGGCGTATGACCCTGCCCACGCAACTTTGGCCGGAATGCGGGCGGGCGCTGTCACAGTCGCTTCAATGCGGATCTACCTGATTTTCTGTGCTCTTTTCGTGGGGACGGCCGGAACCATGCTCGGTTTCCTTCCCGGCGGCAGGGCAAAAGCAAAAGCCGTTTCCCCGCAAGATAACTCCTGACAGGCCTTTTAGGCTGTGAACCCGCTGATTGACGCCGGCCGGCCCCGCCGCTGTCGAAGGCTAATTGCCTGCACTCATAAGTTCGATGTCGTTTTCTTTGTATAATTTCACCGCCTGCCTGTCCCGTTAGCGGGGCTTCGCTCAAAGAACGCAAAGCTAACTACCATTTTTTCTTTTGCCGTTGAGAGGACGGCAAAAGAAAACAGCTGCTATTCTGAACATAAAAATACAGCCGGTAATTTTACGCCCGTAAGGCTGTCTTTTTCCTTTCCGCCGTCTCAGCGGAAAGGGGAAATCAAGTTCTTTGCGAACTTTGCGCCTCTGCGGTGAAGAAAATTTTTCAATTCGGATACGACATCGCGTTTAAGGATACGTGCACCTCGCCGTTCATGCGTGCTGTACAAGTGTTATGAGCGGATGGCGTATTTCCTGTTCTTTTTCTCCAGGAAGCCTTCCCGCTGGAGATCGGCGAGTATCGTTTGGAGGCGGGTATCTGGAACGGTCTCCTGCAGTTCCCTGAACGTGCGTGATTGCCCCAAGAGCATTTTCAGTATCCTGCCCCTGACCTGTCGGTCGGAGCCCTCGAATCGGGATTGTCTTGCATAGTGCCTGCTCCGCTTGTTCAGGGCGCGGTCTTCCCTTCCCAGCATCGCCCCGTAATCCATCAAGGCGTCAAACCATCGACGGGGGTTTTCGGTATCGAGCGTCTTCTCCATGAGCGGGAAAAGCTCTGCATCGTCCACGGCATTTCTTCCTTCAAAAAAGAAGTGGATATAGACCCGGCGTATGTTCGTATCGAGCACCAGCGCAGGCCTGTTGTACGCGAAGACGAGGATGGCGTTCGCCGTATAGGAGCCGACCCCGGGGAGCTGTCGCAGGCCCTCATAGGTGGCGGGCACCCTGCCCGAAAAATCCGAAATGATCTTCAGGGCCGAACGTTGGAGAAAGAGGGCGCGCCTGTTGTACCCGAGCCCTGACCATACCCCGAGGACGGCGGCAGGGGATGCATGCGCAAGCGCTTTCAGGGTGGGAAATGTTTCAAGAAACAGGCCGTATTTGGGCAGGACCCGGTCCACCTGCGTCTGCTGGAGCATGATCTCGGAGACGAGAATATGGTAGGGGTCCCTGGTTTTTCGCCAGGGGAGATCACGCTTGTGACGGCGGTAGTAGCCGTATATGGTGCTCCGGAATGTCTCCATTCAATCATTCTATTCCGAACGCGGTCTTCAGGATTCCGGCAGCAGCCGTGATATCCTTCATGATAAGGGCCGTGGAGTGTTCGATCTCACCGCGGAGATCCCCGAGATCCAGTTCATAAATTTTTTCGACGCCATAGGGACCAATCCTGGCAGGTACGCCGAAGGCCAGGGAGTCAAGGGCGTCTTCTTCCTTGAGGAGACCGTACTCCTTTTCCAGGATGGCGACCACCGGCTGGACCTCGGCCTCGCCGGAGATGACAGCCCGTAACATGTCGCAGGCAGCCCGGGCGGGACCTGCAGAGGCACTCTGGCCTGTCTCATTGACAAAATGGGTCCCGCCTTTTTTCGCGTTTTCCATGACTTCCTTTATCTGTGCCGCGTCAATTCCTTCGACCTTCATAATATGCTCAAGCGGCACACCGCTCACCGAGAAAAAACGGGGGCTTGCCACCATTGAGTCCCCGTGTTCGCCGAACACAATCCCGCGCATGTCGCTTCCCGAAATGCCCAGCACCCGGGAAATCGCATAACAGATCCTCCGGGAATCCAGGTTCCCGGCCTGTCCCATAATGTGGTTCCTTGGGAAGCCCGTCGCCTTGTATCCGACCCAGGACATGGCGGTGACCGGGTTCCCCATGTAGATGATAAGGGGAAGGTCGTTGGATGAACAGCCTTCATAGAGCCTTCGAATAGCGAGTGATGTGTCGGCAATGACTTTCGTGTTGACCGCAAGGAGGTCACTTCGCGTCTGTCCTTCTTTTCTCGGAACGCCGACGCCGACAAAAATCACATCCAGCCCGGCCATATCATCTATCTTGTTGGTGCCCAGGAGGCGAGGCCGGCGGATTGCGTTGGCCTTCAGGTCTTCGACCCAGGCCCCGGCCCTGTTGGGATAGCCTTCCCGGGGGCGTCCATAAAAGATGATCTCTTTTCCCAGGCCCTGATCGACCAGTGAAAGGACCACGTCCCGCGAAACGTTCCCGAATCCCCAGACCCCGACCTTGCTTCTGTCCTTTATCCGTTCTATGTATCTGCATTCGGTGAGTGGTGTATACATATTCTCCTCCCTCCGCTATTTTCTGTTGTCGGGCAACTCGTAGGTACACCCCATCAATCCGCAGTACTGGCCCACGTATTCTGCTTTCGGCCGGTACAATGCGGGCTTTTCCTGGGCATCGCCGAATTTCTCCTCTATGACATGGGAGCACCATCCTGCAACCCGGGAAATCGCGAAAAGAGGGGTCATAAGATCTCTGGGAATCCCCATCATGTGGTACACGGGAGCACTGTAGAAGTCCACATTAGGCTGGATCTCCGGTTTTCCCCTCCGGGTGAATTCTTCCAGGGCCGCCTGCTCGATCTGGATCGAAAGCTCGTGCCATTTTTCCACTCCCAGCTTCTTTCCCATTCGGGCCCCCATTTCCCGCAGGAACCTGGCCCTCGGGTCCATGGTCTTGTAAATGGCATGACCCAGGCCCATGATCCTGCCGCCGCCATCCAGCGTCTTCTTTACCCATCCCGCTATATCTTTTTCAGATTCCAATTCCAGGAGCATCTTCATCACCCGGGCATTGGCGCCTCCGTGGAGGCTGCCTGACAGCGCACCAACGCCCGCTGCAACACCGGCATACAGGTGGGCGCGGGTGGATACCACCTCCCGGCAGGCAAAGGTGGAGGCATTGAATGTGTGGTCCGCGTGAAGCACGAGGCAGGTGTCGAGATCATTCGCCATCTCCTCCCGGGGTTCCTCTCCATGGAGCTGCCAGAGGAAATTAGCCGCATGGGAAAGAGATTCCTTCGGGGGCAGCACGTCGAGGCCCTGCCTGATGCGATGCCATGCAGCCACGACAATGGGGATCCGGGCGATCACTTTGGTAGCCATGCGAAAGTTCGCATCCCGTGTCTCGCCGGAGAGGTCCGGATCATCCATTGCGAGGAGGGGAACAGCGGCCTGGAGAACATCCATGGGGTTCGATTCCCGCGGCCATTTCCTGAAGGATTCGAGCACATAATCAGGGACCTGCCGTGCCGCCACTGATTGCTGTTCAAACTCTTTCATTGTCTGTTTTGTCGGCAGTGTACCGTTCAGGAGGAGGTAGGCAACCTCCAGAAAGGAAGAGCGTTGGGCCAGGTCTTCTATCCGGTAGCCTCGGTAGATAAGGACGCCCTTTTCTCCATCGATGAAACTGACTTTGGTGTCCGCGACGGTAACCCCCCGCAGGCCGGTATTCTTGATATTGACTGTCTGTGCCATGTATGCCTCCCTCAGAAGAATTCCAGTCCGATCTGCGGACCGGACGTTACTTTTCTTTCAATTGCGCTCTTACGTAATTGAGCGCGCCCCCCGCCAGCAGGTATTCCCGCTTGCGCTGAGATACCTCCAGGAGGGTTGTGACCGTCTTCCCGTCCACTTGAACAGGAATCTCATGCTCCCCGTTTTCCAGCCGAGCCCTGATGTCGGGAAACACGACACTTGAGCCTTCAGCGAAAAGATCGCTGTCCCCGGGATTCTTGAAGGTGAGGGGGAGGATACCGAAATTGCAGAGGTTCGCCTTGTGTATCCGGGCGAAACTCTTTGCGATTTTTGCCCTGACCCCCAGGTGACGCGGCGCCATGGCGGCATGCTCCCTGCTTGACCCCTGCCCGTAGTTTTCCCCACCTATGACGACTACGTTTCCCTTTTGTCTGCATTTCTCGTGAAAACCCGGGTCGATCTGGTAGAACACAAACTTGCTGATGGCATCGATGTTGGACCTCAACGGGAGGACCTTGTTGCCGGCGGGCATAATCGTGTCAGTGGAGATATCGTCTCCCACCTTGATGGCCACCTCAGCCTTCAGGGTGTCGGGAAGCGGGTCCATGGTGTCAAGGGGTCTGATATTCGGTCCCCTGATGATCTCGGTCTTCCGCAGCTCCTCGGACGGCTCGATGATCGGGGAATGATCGATGAGGTAGGTCTCGGGGTCCTTTACCCGGGGGTACTGCATCTCCTTCCCGAGATCACGGGGATCCGTGATGACGCCCTTGAGAGCGGCTGCAGCAGCGGTCTCCGGGGAGCAGAGATAAACCTGATCGTCCTTGGTGCCGGAACGGCCGGGGAAGTTGCGCGGAAATGTTCTGAGGCTCACCTGACCGGTGCCGGGCGCCTGTCCCATGCCGATGCAGCCCAGGCAGCCCGGTTCATGAATGCGGGCGCCTGCCATGAGCATCGAGACCACGCCCCCGTGAGTCGCGATGTTTTCAAGCACCTGCCTGCTTCCAGGGTTGATATGGAAGGAGGTGTGGGGGGAACGGGTTCTTCCCTCCATGATCCTTGCTGCCACCATCAGGTCCCGGAAAGAGGAGTTGGTGCTGCTCCCCACGATCACCTGATGGACCTTGAGTCCGGCGACCTCCCGGACGGGAACCACGTTTCCCGGGGATGTGGGCTTGGCAATGAGCGGCTCGAGATTCGACAGATCGATCTCATCATACTCGTTATAGTCGGCCCCTTCGTCCCCATGGAGTTCGCGCCACACGCCGCCCCGGCCTTGGGCCTCGAGATAGGCGCGGGTGTTTTCATCGGATGGAAAGACGGTGGTGGTGGCGCCGAGTTCCGTTCCCATGTTCCCGATGGTTTCCCGATCCGTGGCGGAGAGATTGATCACGCCCGGTCCATAGTATTCGATCACTTTTCCCACGCAGCCTTTGACGCCGTAGCGTCTCAAAAGTTCGAGAATCACATCCTTTGCGCTGACCCAGTCCGGGAGGGCGTTCGTGATCTTTACTCCGAATACCCTTGGACAGGGGAAATAGTAAGGGCGTCCCGCCATGGCGAGGGCCACGTCAAGCCCGCCGGCGCCTATGGCGAGCATGGATACCCCGGCGGCGCCGGGGGTATGACTGTCAGATCCGAGCATGGTTTTTCCGGGCACGCCGAATCGCTCCATGTGGACCTGGTGGGAAACCCCGTTGCCGGGCGGGCTGAAACGGATTCCGTACCGGG
>CAZONI010000041.1:0-32752 GCA_964581175.1 uncultured Desulfobacteraceae bacterium | reverse complement strand
AAACAATACGTCGCAAGGAGGAGCGACCGAAGGCAACGCCGCAGATGATACCTTGCTGGTGAATCAGGGTTGTCCATTTCTATTTTACTTCATACCAAAGTGTGATATGGATTGCAAATACGTACAGCCGGGAAGAACCCCTCACCTTAGGAAAATCACTCATATTTCAGAGACGACACGGAGGATTGAGACATGGGAATACAAGCCCCCGAATTGTATTTCAAGCCCAAAATGCAGGTCATCAACGACGACCAGATCAGAGAGATTCACTTGGCCTCATTGGAAGTACTGGAACGGACAGGCATCAAGATGACTCATCCCCGAGGGGTCGAACTGCTGGACGGAGCCGGGGCCCGGGTGGAAGGCGATCGAGTCCGCATTCCTGCGTGGATGGTGGAGGATGCCATTCAAAAGGCGCCTTCCCGGATAGTCCTTGGCAAACGAAACGGAGAGCGGTCCGTCTTCCTGGAGGGAGACAAATCCTGGTTCGGCCCCAGCCTGGACTGCATTGATTATCTGGACCCCGTCACCGAGAGACGTGTGCGCTTCACGAGCGACCATTGCAGGATCACCGCCGCCATAGCAGACGCCTTGCCCAATTTTCACTGGACCATGACCATCGGCATGGCACACGACCAGCCGGCCGAGATAGCTGACCGCGTGATTGCGCGACAAGCCCTGACCTATTGTGAAAAACCCCTGGTCTTCTGCTGCAACGATGCCCAAAGCGAGCGCGACATCTATGAAATGGCGCTGCTCATCTGTGGGGGCAAGGAGAATTTTGAAAAGGCACCGTTCGTTGTGCAATACTCAGAACCCATTTCACCGCTGGAATACTACGATCCTGCAGTGGAAAAGATGCTCTTCACCGTGGAGCACGGCATTCCCCTGATCAACTTTCCGGCACCCCAGGCGGGAGGTTCTGCTCCCGCCACCTTTGCCGGCACCATCGTACAAGGGAGCGCCGAATCCCTGAGCGGACTCGTACTTGCCCAGGTGGCAAAACCGGGAGCTCCTTTCATCTACGGGGCATTCGCGACAATTATGGACATGCGCACATCTGTCTTCTCGTACGGCGCGCCTGAAATGGCCCTGATGGTTGGCGCCATGGCTCAGATGGCGCAGTATTACCAGTTGCCTTTTTTCGGCACCGCCGGATCCACTGACGCCAAGTTTTGTGATGCCCAGGCCGCCACCGAGGCCGCCGTCCAGTGTCTTACGGCCGCGGCCATCGGGTCCGGACTGGTGCATGACTGCAGCAGCTGGCTGGACCACGGGTCCCTGGTTTCCCCGGCTTTCATGGTATTCGTGAACGATCTGCTGTATAATGTTCATCAGCTCATGAACGGAATTCCCGTTACGCGGGAAACCCTGGCCGTCGACGTCATCGATGAAGTCGGACCGGGCAGGCACTACTTGCAGCACAAACACACCCTGAAACACTTTCGCAATGTCAGGTACTCGAAACTGTTTGAACGAATGATCTACGGCCAATGGGAGAAGGCCGGCGGGAAACGGTTCGAGGAACGGCTCCGCGACGCAACAAAACAGGCCATGGAACATGAGCCCAAACCGCTTCCCCTGGAAGTCGTGGCGGAACTGGACCGTATGCAGGCCCACTGGAAATAACCCCGGATGAACCGAGAATGACAAATGTCAAAGCTCAAATGCCAGGTGAAATCCAAATGCCTCAATGACAAAACATATCAAACTCACCTGCCTTCTACAGCAGAGGACGACGGAGCGGCTCACTGCGGAGCAAGTTTCTCGTTAATTTGGTCATTTGACATTTGACATTGATTTCACATTTGGATTTTGGAATTTGACATTCAACGCGGACACAATAGAAATTTTGTGCGCGTTTTGAAAGGAAATTCAGGTGTAAAGCGCCTGAGAGTTCCTCTCTCTGACGAAAAATGTCATGGCGGCCGCCAGGAAGGCCATGGCTGCGAAGGAAATAAATACGGCATTGTAGGAATGAAAGTGGTCAATGATCTTCCCCGAAACCGGGGTGGCTACGATACCGGCCGCGCTGGTGAAGGTGGTCAGAAAGCCCGTTCCTGTAGCCGATAATTTTCGGGACAGAATGTCCGAGGGATACGACGCCAGAAGAATGTCCGGCATGATGATCAACACCCCCACGAGGGCGAGCAGGAAATAGGCGGGAGTGAGGCCCACCCCCATGGAGAGCAGCAGGAGGACCCCTGAAAGCACCAGTAACCCCAGGAGGATGAGCGGCTTGCGCCTGCCGTGGAACCAGAAGTCGGAGAGAAGCCCCGCCAGGGGCGATGCCAGGACACCGGGCAGGAGGACAAGTGCGGAAATGGTCCCGGCCCTGTCAACGGAAAGTGCATAGGTGTCTTTCAAAAAGGAAGGAATCCATACCAAACACCCGAACTGAACGTAAACAAAGCAGAAATAGACCAGGGCGACGCTCCAGAGGATCCGGTTGCTCAGCACGAGAGAAAGCCCGGACCGGGGATCGTCCGCGATCTGTTTTTCCAAGACAGCCTCGTCTTCAAAGTCAGGGAGCCCCTTTTCGTGGGGGTGATCCCTGACCAGCATCCAGAAGAAAACGGTGGCTACGGCCATCAACCCTGGCAGGATAATAAAAACACTCCTCCATCCCAGGAGATCGCCGAGAAAGCCGGAAAGCTGCATCCCTGCACTGCTTCCACCGGTAACACACGTTGCGAATAGTCCGATGGCCGTGGCCCTGTGTGAGCGCGGAAACCAATTAACCACAAGTTTGATGGAGGAACTCCATCCCATGGCCTGTCCGAGACCATTCACGCATTGCCCCAGTGCGAGCAACGCGAAGGTGGAACCCCCGCTGAACAGGAGATTGCCGATGATGGAAATGGCGGCTCCACAGGTGAGGACCTTTCTGGGTCCGAAACGGTCACCCAGAAAGCCGGAAGGGAGTTGGAAAACGGTGTAGCTCATGAAGAAGAAACCCATCAGCCACCCGGCCTGGGAATTGGAGATTCCCAGATCGGCTCGGAGCAAAGGAATAACCGGCGAAAAACTGAAGCGATTCACGTAATACATGCCGAAAAAAATCCACGTCAGCCCGAGAACCGCGTTGGCCGGCGACCACAGGCGGCGATTCGTCAGAAAACCATTTCCATTTTCCCGGCCCGGCAATTTTCGTACGCCTTCTCCTTCTTTTGTCACACCTGTAACCCTCCTGTAACCTCGGCGTGTCATAATTAAAGGCAGCATGGTGGGATATTCCGCGGGCGGGTCAATGAATCCTCCCTCGGGCTTTGCAATGGGGGAAGATCATCTCTCGAAAATGGTCGGATAAGAACTTCGAGGGCTAACTGGAGTCGGCACCTCCGTCTTCTCCCTTCCCACCTCCCTTTTTTCTGCAAAACACTCCTCTTCTTCCTGCTTCTCCGTGGAACGCCGCTTTGGGAACATCTCGTTCCTCTGCTTTTCCCGGAAAAGTCTAATCCGGATAAACCGGAAATGACGAATGTCAAAGCTCAAATGTCAAACGAAATCCAAATGCCCCAATGACAAAACATAACCCGTCCACCTGTCTGGTACCGGAACAGGTCAAAGAGCAACCCGCCGCGGTGCGAACTTCGCTTCCATTTGGTCATTTGATATTTGACATTGATTTGACATTGGGATTTTGGAATTTGACATTTCACGTGATCTCAAAAGAGGCTTTCTGCCCCTTTTGAGTGCAAATTTGTTCATAAGGTACTATATGCGGAGGTTGCCTTAAGAAATGTGCACGTCCTGTCAGGAGAGATTTGTTTACGGCCACTCAAAAACTCACATTTCCGGGCGTCCGGGGAAAAGGTATCACATCGCGGATATTGGAAAGGCCGGTTATGAACTGGATGAGCCGTTCAAAACCGAGGCCGAAGCCCGAGTGGGGGGCTGTGCCGAACCGCCGCAGGTCCAGGTACCACCAGTAGTCATCCGGGTTGAGACCACTTTCCCTGATCCTCTCGTACAGGGTATCGTAGTCGTCCTCACGCTGGCTCCCGCCGATGACCTCCCCGACCTTCGGAACCAGGACATCCATCGCCCGCACGGTCTTCGCGTCCTCGTTGAGCTTCATGTAGAAGGCCTTTATCTCCTTCGGATAATCCACCAGCACGATGGGTTTTCTGATTGCCTGTTCGCAGAGGTACCGCTCGTGCTCCGACTGGAGGTCCGCACCCCATTTTACCGGGAACTCGAACTCTGCGCCGGCTTTTTCAAGAATCCCGACCGCCTCGGTATACGTCATGTATTCAAATTCCACAGAGACAAGCTGTTCCAGTGTCTCGATGGCGGTCTTGTCGATGAAGCGGTTGAAGAACCGCATGTCCTCCGGACATTTTTCCAGGACCCAGGAAAAAATATATTTCAGCAGGTCCACGGCGAGGTCCCTGTTTCCCTGCAGATCGCAAAACGCCATCTCCGGTTCCACCATCCAGAATTCCGCAAGGTGCCGGGAGGTATTTGAGTTTTCGGCCCTGAAGGCGGGGCCGAAGGTGTATACGTCCCCCATTGCGAGGGCGTAGATTTCCGCTTCAAGCTGGCCGCTCACCGCGAGATTGGCAGGCACACCGAAAAAATCCTGCGAGAAATCCACCCGGCCTGCCTTCAACGGGAGGGTGTCCAGATCAAGGCTGGTGACCCGGAAGGTTTCTCCGGCCCCTTCGCAATCGCTTCCCGTGATGAGCGGAGTGTGGAGATAAATGAAGCCTCTCTCCTGGAAAAACGTGTGAATCGCAAGGCTCACCGCGTTCCTGATTCTTGCGACAGCGCCGAAGGTATTCGTGCGGGGACGCAGGTGGGCAACTGTGCGAAGGAATTCGAAGGAATGTCTCTTTTTCTGGAGGGGATACCGGGCAGGGTCCGCCCAACCGAAGACCTCAATCTCTTCTGCCCTCAGTTCAACGCTCTGTCCTTTTCCGGGGGAAGGAGAGAGTATTCCCCGCACGCTGATGGAACACCCGGTCTGGAGTTTCTTCACCTCTTCATCGTAGTTGGGGAGCGAGGATTCGGCGATGATCTGCAGTCCTTGAATAGACGAACCGTCATTCAATTCGATGAAGGAAAAACCGCCCTTGGAATCCCTCCGGGTCCGGACCCATCCCATCACCGTGACGGTGCTGCCGACTGCGTCAGATTTCAGGACTTCCGAAATCCTGGTTCTGTTCACCGCTCATCTCCTCATAGGCTCTCATTCCATTGGACGCAAGCTCAGGGAAGAAGCCATTTCTTCCGTTCCGAGGTTCCGGGCTGGTCTTTTCAGTGACTTATCAGCGTGGGATAGCTGCCCCCTCCGCATTCTCGACTGCGTCGAACTGCGGGTTCCCCCACTGATAAGTCGCGAAAAGACGGTGCCCTCTCACCAGTCACTCCAGAAAAGGCTTCCTCCCTGAGCGTCACGCTCTCCCAGGCGCCAGATCGATAAAATCTATCGGGGCCTTCCACCAGAGTTGGAGGATTCAGTTACAACTCCCTGCTACCCATTCTTCTTTTCAAATTCCTTCATGAAATCGACCAGGGCACTGACCCCATCGATCCCGGTGGCGTTATAGATGGATGCCCTGCAGCCCCCGACCGAACGGTGTCCTTTGAGACCGCCCAGTCCCGCTTCCAGGGCCTCGGCCACGAATCGTTTCTCCAGGTCCTCGTTCGGGAGTCTGAAGGTGACGTTCATCAACGAGCGGCTGTCCTTTGCGGCCGTCCCCTGATAAAAATCAGACGCGTCAATGCACCCATAGATCAGAGCGCCCTTTTCCCGGTTGATCGCATCCATATTCTCCAGCCCGCCGATGGTCTCCTCCAGCCATTTCATGACCAGGCTGATGATATAGATCACAATACAGGCAGGCGTATTAAACATGGAATTTTTTCCGGCAAAAGTGGAATATTTGAGCATGGTCGGAATGTCGTCGGGGACCCGTTCCAGCATATCCTTCCGGATCATCACGAGGGCGGTTCCCGCGGGTCCGATGTTCTTCTGTGCGCCGGCGTAGATCAGACCAAAAGGCCGGGGATCGAACGACCTGCTCATGATGTCGGATGACATGTCGCAGATGAGGGGAACAGCACCGGCATCGGGAAATCGACTCCACTGGGTGCCCTTGATGGTGTTGTTGGAGGTGAAATGGAGATAAGCGGCGTCCGGATTCACAGTAAGGTTCCCGGGGATGTAAGAAAAATTCCTGTCCTCGGAAGACGCAATCTCTACCACGTCCTTCCCCTGGATCTGCGCCTCTTTTATCGCCTTGGTGGACCAGGTCCCTGTGTTGACATATTCCACCGGTTTTCCCGGGAGTGCCAGGTTCATGGGAATCATGCAGAACTGGAGGCTCGCTCCTCCCTGAATAAATAGGACCTCAAAGTCGTCTCCCAGGTTGAGGAGGCGCCTGGTCCTCTCAACCGCCTCATTGATCACGTTGTCGAACCACTTGGAGCGGTGACTCAGTTCGAGGATAGACATCCCCGAACCCTTGTAATCCAGCAATTCCAGCTGGACCTCTTCCAATACCGGCAAAGGGAGCGCCGCAGGGCCGGCGTTAAAATTGTGGATTCTTCTTCCCATGTTCACGTCTCCTCCTCTATCTAGTTTCCATTCATAAATGGCTATTTTTCCAGCTTTTCAATCATCTCCCCAACTACTTTCAACCCTTCTTTATCGGTCTCAAAAGGCGGCCTTCCATCCAGATCAGCATCAAGGATCTCGCTCCGGAAGGGGATAAACCCCAAGAAGTCAAAATCGGGCATCTCTTTCAAGAGAAAATTCTTGTCCCTGTCAGACCTTATCTTGTTGCCCACGAGGCTCAGATTCTTGACCCCTATATCGGCTGCAAGCCTGCGAATCTGGTGGGCCGTTTCAATACTCCTCCTGCCCGGCTCTACAACCACGATAAGACGGTTCACGGCCATGGCGGTGCCCCTGCCCATGTGTTCAAGACCAGCCTCCATGTCCAGCACCACCACCTCGTCCCGGGCGAGGACAATATGCCTCACCAGGTTTTTGAGGAGGACGCTTTCCGGGCATACGCAACCGGAACCTCCCGTCTTAACTCCGCCCATGACCATGACCCTGACGCCGTTTGCATCCACGGACAGCTTTTCAGGAAGGTCGTCCACCCGGGGATTCAGTTTGAAAAACGATCCCATGGCGCCCACCTTAGCCTCTGTCCGCTCCTCAATGAGTTCTTTCATCTGGGAGATAGGGACAATATTTCCGCTGTCCTTGACGCCGAGGGCCTGTGCCAGGTTGGCATCGGGATCGGCGTCAATGGCCAGGACCCTCTTTCCCCTGTCGGCAAGGCTCCTGACCAGAAAGGACGCAAAGGTCGTTTTTCCCACTCCTCCCTTTCCACTGATGGCAATTTTCACAACTTTTCACCTCGATTCTATCAGCGGGTAACTGCGAAACTTGGTACATAAGCTTATCAGATACTCTTTTTCAAGCAAAAAAGAAAGCCGGGAGCCGGACGTCTACCGTAAAAAGAAATGGCTGCGGACCTCTTCCAGAGAAGCGGCGTTCTTCTTTTTCAGGAACCGTTTTTTTGCCCTTGCTATGCGATCGAGGGAACCGCGGAATCTCGCGGGTTCTATTTGGCCGGTAACAAGCATGTTCCTGAACTGTTCCATACTTTTGAGAAGTTGTTCCTGATCCGCGCATATGAGGAGGATATCCGCCCCCGCCTTGAAGGCCTCAACGGCTCCATCCACAACCCCGCTTCCCCGGGAAATAGCGCCCATCTCCAGATCGTCCGTGATGATGAGGCCGTGAAATTTTAATTGTTCTCTCAGGAGTCCGGTCAAAATCCTGCTCGAAAGCGTTGCCGGCTTCTCCGGATCCAGGGAAGGATAGAGGGCATGGGAACTCATGATGCCGGCAACTCCGGCAGCCACGGCGGCCTTGAAAGGAGGAATATCAACAGCCTCCATCTCTTCCCCGCTCAGGGAGATTTGCGGAAGTCTCTTGTGGGGATCCCGGTCCGCCCCGCCCAGCCCGGGGAAATGTTTTCCCACCGCCATAATCCCGTCTTTCTGGAGTTCCCTGATCACGGTACGACCCAGGAGCGCCACCAGATCCGGATCTTCACTGAACGTGCGTCCTTGCAGGTGTTTTTCAGGAGAACCCCTGGGCACATCCAGGACGGGGGTCAGATTCATATTGAGGCCGACCATCCCCATTTCACCGGCCGTCACTCGCGCGAATTCCAGAGCGGCCCTGACCGGATCCCCTGCCCGGCCGATGGCGGTCTGACCGGGAAACTCTTCAAACGGTGCTCTGAGGCGGGCCACTCTCCCTCCTTCCTGATCTACAGCCAGGAACAGGGGAAGTTCATTGTACCGGAGGGAACACTCCTGGAGGTCTTCGCACAATGCAGCCACTTGAACAGGGTCTTCGATATTTCTCGAGAAAAGGATCACCCCTCCCAGGCCCCAGTTGCGTATGAGCTCTTCCGTTCGCGCATCGAGGTCCGGTCCCGGCATGCCGGCCATGAATAACCGGCCGATCCTCGTGTTCAAGGCATTGAGATCAAGAGAGGGATTCACGTGCGACGCTTCCTTGTTTGACATATTCCAGATTGGTGTATAATGAGAATAAGCTATTTGCAACGAAAAAAAGGAGCTCTATGAAGGCCATGATCCTCGCAGCCGGGCTCGGCACCCGGCTCAGACCCCTCACGGAACGCTGTCCGAAAGCCCTCATGCCCGTGGGCAATCGCCCTCTTCTGGACCGGAACATTGAGTATCTTGAATCTTACGGGGTAACGGAGATCATTGTCAATGCCCATCATCTCCCGGGACAGCTTCTGGATCATGTGGGTCAGGGTGAACGTTTCCAAATCCCTATCCATGTGAGGATAGAAGGGGAGATCCTGGGGACCGGCGGAGGGATTCGCAATGTGTCTGATTTCTGGGATGAGGAACCCTTTATCGTTATGAACGGCGACATTCTCACAGACATTGACCTAGGCGCGGCTTATGCAGCACATTTAACATCTGGCACATCAGCCACCCTGGTACTCCATTCCCAGGAACCTTTCAATCAAATTCTCCTTGATTCCAGGAAGAACGTATATGACATAGGGGAACAAAATGTCTCAGGGAGACTGGCGTTTACCGGCATTCACATCATCAGCCCAGAAGCCCTGGCCGGTATTCCCCAAGGACGCTTCTCCAGCATAATAGAACATTATAGGGAGCTGATCATTTCGGGAAAACAGATCCATGGGTTCCTTTCAGAAGGGCATCTCTGGCATGATATCGGCACGCTTTCCTCCTACTTTGATGCCAACCGGGTTTTTACCGGAACAGAAAGGTTCCTCCTGGGGGACGGGTGCCATGTGCATCCCGAGGCGGTATTGACGGATTGGGTTGTCCTGGGAGAATCCTGCGTCGTGGAAAGGCGAAGCCGGATAGCGCGATCCGTGATCTGGGATCATGTCACTGTCCGGGAAGGTGTGAAAGTAGTTGAAAGCGTGGTGACATCCCACAGCGAAATAACTCAGGATGTGGTAGGGGAAATATTCTAAAGGACGGTCATGCTGTCCGCCCAACCGACAGCATCCATATAATACTCCGGAAATTTCTCTTCCCGTATGCCGATTCCGGAGCTGGTTTGCGAAAAAGCTTTCCAGTCTCCCGTCTCA
This sequence comes from uncultured Desulfobacteraceae bacterium, assembly GCA_964581175.1. Classification (GTDB taxonomy): domain Bacteria; phylum Desulfobacterota; class DSM-4660; order Desulfatiglandales; family Desulfatiglandaceae; genus B46-G9. The sequence goes on along the minus strand of CAZONI010000041.1, from coordinate 23,111 downwards.
TAGGCCCTTATAAGGTTCAGAAAATCAGCGAGCTCTCCCTCGCCGGAAACCAGGGCCCTCTTGATGCCCTCCGAGAGGGGCAGTTCTTCCATCAGCTTTTCCATATCTTCATCCAAAATGGCATCTATCAGAGAAAACAACCCAAGCGTGAACAGCTCTGAATCATTTGAGCTGACTGTTTCCTCCTTTCCCAACAACTCGCACAGCCGGGCACGAATGATTGAAGTTCGGAGCAATTCCTCCGGCTTGTCAGATGTTAGCTGGGCCATGAGTATGAGTGAAACGAAACGCCTCAGGCCTTTTTGCCCAAGCAGAACCATCGCCTGTTTGATGGACGAAATCTCCTGGAGCCGTTTGAAGTAGGCTGAATTGATGTAACGCATGAGCTTGTAGGAGATGGAGACATCTCTGGAGACAATCTTTTCAAGCTCCTCGAACTTCATTTCTTCCTTGTTTGCCTCTGCCACCATCTGAATCAGAGTCATCTTTGACGGAGAAACGTCTCTGCCCTTCACTATCTGCGGTTTACTGAAAAAGTAGCCTTGAAAATAGGAGAAACCCATACCAATGGCATTCTCGACCTCTTCATGGGTTTCGACTTTTTCTGCCAAGAACTTGACGCTGAATGGAGTCAGTCTTTCGACATACTCTGCAATCTCATCAATGGAACTGGCCATGAAATCAATCTTGACAATTTTTGCCAGTTTAATGAGCGGTTTCAGCTCCTCCCGGTACAGGAAATCATCCAGAGCCAGCTCGTACCCTTTTGTCGACATGTCAAGGCACGCTTCCACGACCTCAACTCCCGTTTGCGCATCCTCGAGGACTTCCACCATGATCTTTTCCCGCGGGAACATCTCGGGAACCTTTTTTATCAAGAGATCCTGGGTGAAATTGATGAAGGCCTTTTTTCCTCCGGATACCTGGTCAAGCCCCATTCTGAGAAAGGTGTTTGAAAGGAGTTTTGAAGTGGCCGTATTCCCATCAATGTTCGGGAATGCATTGGTCATTCCCCCCCTGAAAAGCAGCTCATAACCGTAGATCTTCAGGTTTTTCTCAAATATCGGTTGTCTTGCAACGTAAATTTCCATGCTCGTTCATTCATCCTGACAGGCAATCTTGTGACAGTTTCTCTTCCACATGGCTGACTGAATCTCTGCACAAATCAGGCCACAGAAGATTTAGAGTCCCCAATTGCTGTTTCAGCACCATCACTTTCCCCCCTGGTTTCCAAAAAGGGCCGAGTTAGGAAAGGTTTGAGCGCCGGAGCCTTTCTTCGATTCAGGATTTAAGGAGACAGGAGGCCGGTTTCCCCGACCGATCATCAAGTTTCGTCAACGTCTGTGAAGGCGAGAGGAGTTAAGAATCCTGATCACCAGGAAGGCATTAGATGCAAGGCGCCGAGGAGCGACCGAAGGCAACGAAGCAGATGATGCCTTCCTGGTGATCAGGATTTTGTGTTTGTGAGAAGAAGAGAGTATGATAAACAGGGTGGTAGGTTTCTCTTTTACTGATGAGGAGCGTGGGCAGTGAACAATGCGCTCAAAAATTTCGTCCAAGATTTTCTTGAGGACCGAGGTCTCCTCCCTGATGAAGCGGGCATGGAGACGCTCCAGGGGGACGGTTCCAGGCGCCTTTTCTGGCGGGTACCCTGCGTGGACTCTGATAGGCGCTTTATCATTCTTTCAAACCCGCCTGTCGATTCCTTCGCACACAGGGAAAATCTCGCGTACATCAAAATCGGGAGTCATCTGAAATCAAAAGGGATTCCCGTGCCCCGGATTTACGCGTTCGAGCCTGAAAGGGGCTGGGTAATCATGGAGGATCTGGGCAGACTGCGGCTTCAGGACGTCGTTGCCGGCGGAAAGGACCCGATTCCCCTGTACCGCCGGATAGTCGGCCTGCTCCTCCGGATGCAGCGGGACTGCGCCGAAGGCTTTGAAACCGGATGGTGCTGCCAGACAGGGTATTATGACCGCTCGGTTATGCGCTTGTACGAATCGGATTACTTCCGGAATGCTTTTCTGGGCCTGTACCTGGGGCTCGAGAAGGATTGGCGGAAACTTGACCCCGCTTTTGAATACATAGCAGGCAGGGCATCACGATCCCAAAATTCTTTTTTCCTTTTCCGCGACTTCCAGTCTAGGAATATCCTTGTCGATGACGGGCGGATCGGTTTTGTTGACTGGCAGGGTGGGCGCCTGGGTCCTCTTGGCTATGACCTCGCTTCTCTCCTGATCGATCCCTACAGTTCCCTTTCTTCCGAAACTCAGGGCACTATTTTCCAGGTGTATCTCGACCTGCTCGAAAAACACGACCCTGTGCTGGCAGATGACCTGGTACGGGATTTCCCCTTCCTGGCTCTCCAGAGGAACCTGCAGATCCTGGGCGCCTTTGGTAATCTCACCAGGGTCCACGGGAAGGCCTATTTCGAAGCCTACATACCTGGCGCCATGCATACCCTCATCGAGCGTCTCCGCCGGATGGAGTATCCAGAGCTCTCCCCCTTAAAAGAACTGATGGAACAAGTGGCCGAGAAGAAGATCAGCCCATACGATCATCTTTAGCCCATGACTTCAATGGCTTTTCACCGCCACGCTCGAGGCGCAGAGTTTCGAGAGAAGAATCTATTTCTCCTTTTCCGAGAGGGCAGAGAATAACAATATGGATACCCGCACAGGTCCGGGAATTTTTGGCTCGACAAGTCCCCATGCACAGGATAAGATCGCTGGTCATGTTCCGGGAGAGACAGAGGATCAACTACCCAAGGAATAGACATGTCTCCAAAAAAACTCTTCGAACCGGGCACATTCGTCTCCACCTTTTCAGGCCAGGCAGGGATTGTACTCTCAGGACAAGGACTTGAGAAGGCCCGGAGAACATACCGGGAAGGGAAACGCCCCGGCTACTATTTCGCCCCGGGATGCTGCCAGAATCCCGACTACGTCCTGCAGGTGCCGGTCCTTTTCGAGGACAGGACATTTGATATCATGCGGGCTACGAGTATCAGAAAGAAAACGAACATTACTGAAGGGAAACAAATGCTCTTAAAAAGCCTGACCGAGGCGCCGAAGTAGGGCCCTCTGCTTTTTATCGCTCATGAGAGGCGCCCTCAGACAACAGACAGTACTCTTGTCTCTTCATTCACTTACAGGGGAGGAGACTATGCGGGTTCAAAGCTTCCGGGTCAGGAGGAAAGGAGGTTGTGATGGCGGACTGCATTTTTTGTAAGATTGTTGCCGGGAAGATCCCAAGCTTCAAGATCTTTGAAAATGAAAAGGTCCTGGCCTTTCTGGACATCAATCCGGTTTCCAGGGGACATACCCTCGTGATTCCCAAGGCCCATGCCGAAAACCTCTGGGAAATCCGGGAGGAAGACCTGAAGGCAGTGCACGTAGCATCAAAGAAGATTATCCAGGCGCTGAAGGATGCGCTGAACCCAAGCGGAGTAGCGTGCCTCCAATTGAACGGACGCGGGGTCAACCAGGTGGTCATGCATTACCACCTGCACCTCATTCCACGGACGGAACAGGATCGTGAACTTCCCATGAGCACATGGGAGCTGAAACCGGGAGATCAGGAGGCCATTGCCCGCCTCGCGGAAGATGTGGGAGCAAGGCTTCGCTGAAACAGCCGGCGGGAGCAGGGTCCCAGGGAGCCTTTATTCAAGCAGTTCCACGTTCCAGTAAAGGTAGTCTCTCCAGGATCGAGGTATCTCATGGACGCCGATGGTGATCCTGAGGGTAGGGACCCATTTGGGACGGGAAGGTTTTCGGACGAGTTTCATGCCTGCTTCCGAAGGAGTGAGTCCTCCTTTTCTGCGGTTGCACTCAACGCAGCAGGTAACAATATTGCGCCATTCGGTCTTCCCTCCACGGGATTTGGGGAGAACATGGTCATAGGTAAGCTCTTCCGGGGGAGACTTCTGTCCGCAATATTGACAGCAATATTTGTCCCGGGCATAGATGTTCTGTCTGGAGAATTTGACCGGAGTCTTCGGCCGTTTCACCATCCTCAGGAGGCGGACCACTGAGGGCAACTTAAAACTGAAACTGACCGAATGGATCTCCCGTCCATATTCTTCGAGCACCTCGACCTTCCCAAGGAAAAGAAGCGTGATTGCCCGTTTCCAATCGACGATCTTGAGGGGCTCATAGGTGATGTTCAATACCAGCACATTCTCCATGGGAACAAAATCCTGCTCCGGGGGTTACCAGGCAAAGAAGGCCCACAAAGTCTCTTTTACAGTCTAAGGAAACGATTTGCGAGCAATTTAACCTAAAACAATAATAATTACAAGCATAAAATGAGGTCGAAAAAAGGAAAATCCATGAAAGGAGATCAGGCAAACCAATGAAAAACGATTTAGACACCCTGTGTATCAACACCATTCGAATGCTGTGTGCGGACGCTGTTCAGCGTGCCAATTCCGGCCACCCGGGACTGCCCATGGGCGCCGCTGCCATGGCCTATACTCTCTGGACACGATTCCTTCATCACAACCCGGAGAATCCCAACTGGCCGAACCGTGATCGCTTTGTCCTGTCTGCGGGACATGGATCAATGCTGCTTTACAGTCTTCTCCACCTCACCGGCTACGATCTTCCGATGGAGCAACTCAAAAGCTTTCGCCAGTGGGGCAGCATGACTCCCGGGCATCCCGAATACAGGTGCGCGCCCGGAGTAGAGACCACCACCGGACCTCTCGGGCAAGGCTTTGCAAACGGGGTCGGCATGGCTATCGCCGAACGATTCCTGGCGCCGCGCTTCAACAGGCCGGGGCATCCGATCGTTGATCATTATACATACGGAATTGTGAGTGATGGCGACCTGATGGAAGGGATATCCCACGAGGCGGCATCGCTGGCAGGGCATCTCGGCTTGGGGAAACTCATCTATCTCTACGATGACAACCACATTTCCATTGAAGGAAGCACGGCGCTCGCCTTTACGGAAAACCGTATGAAGAGATTCGAGGCCTATGGCTGGCATGTTCAGCAGGTGACTGACGGCAATGACTTGGATGCAATTGCAGCCGCCATCCAGGAGGCACAGCGGGAGACCGGAAAGCCATCAATCATTGCCGTTCGCACCCATATCGGTTTCGGGAGCCCTCATAAGCAGGACACCGCCAGCGCCCACGGCGAAGCGCTCGGTCAGGAAGAGCTTGTCCTCACGAAAAAGAACCTGGGATGGCCTCCAGAAGCATCTTTCTTCGTTCCGGAGGAAGCTGCAGCGCATTTCCTGCAGAGCCGCGAGCGGGGAAAAATCATGGAAAAGGAATGGAACGAGGTTTTCCGCTCATACAGCCGGGCCTTTCCCGATCTGGCGGACACCTGGCAGAAGTGGATGAACCACGAAATCCCCGAGGGTCTGGAAAATGAGCTTCCGACCTTTCCTTCCGAACAGAAGGGACCTGCCACCCGCGCCGCGTCAGGAAAGGTGCTCAATGCCATCGCCTCTCATATCCCCAATCTCGTGGGAGGCTCGGCCGACCTGGCACCTTCCACCAAGACCCTCATCAGTGGCGAGGCTGACTTCCAGGCCGGGAAATATGAGGGAAGAAACTTCCACTTCGGTGTGCGGGAGCACGGCATGGGATCCATCATGAACGGCATGGCTCTGCACGGCGGCCTCATTCCTTATTGCGGCACCTTCCTGATCTTTTCCGATTACATGAAACCTGCAATACGACTCGCGGCCATGATAGGTCTCCGGATTATCTACGTATTCACCCATGACAGTATCGGCCTGGGTGAGGACGGACCCACTCACCAGCCCATTGAGCAACTGGCGAGCCTCCGGTCAGTTCCAAACCTGACAGTCATTCGTCCCGCGGATGCGAATGAAGTCGCCCAGGCATGGCGTATCGCCCTCCGGAGGAAAAACGGGCCCGTGGCCCTTGTTCTCACGAGGCAGGGACTTCCCGTTCTGGACCGTTCGGGCCTCAAGCCGGCAGATTCCCTGGCAAGAGGGGCGTACATCCTCAAAGATGCTGCTGACGGGAGTCCCGACATCATTCTCATTGCATCCGGTTCAGAGGTTTCCATTGCCCTTGAAGCAGGCCAGGTGCTGGAAAAGCAGGACATCAAGGTCCGGATCGTCGACATGCCGTCCTGGGAATTGTTTGATGAGCAGCCGGCGGAATACCGGGAGAGTGTGTTTCCGGAGAGCGTCACGGCCCGCCTGTCCATCGAGGCGGGGTGCAGCCAGGGGTGGCACAAATATACCGGATCGGAGGGGACGGTTTTAGGAATTGATCACTTCGGCGCCTCCGCGCCCTACCAGGAGATCTACAGGCATTTCGGCATCACGGCCGGGAACGTAGTGGAAAAGGCCCTTGAGACCCTAGCCAAGTGAAACCAACGAGGCGCGGTTCGGCAGACACGGTTTTCCGAACCGCAAAGAATCCTTAGGAATGTCTGGCGGAGTTCTTTTTTCCCCACACCCAATAGCCATATCCTATGGCAAAAAGGACCTCCAGAATCCACGCCGCGATCCATGAATTTGTGAGTGACCACAGGGCGCCTCCGAGAACAAAGGCCGGTACGAGCGTAACTATTCCGACACCTAATTTCCTGGGCAGATCCATTCTGACCTCCTCTCAATTCGCCGTAACGATGCAAGCCCGTTTCGACTTCGCCCGGTAAAAATCCGGGCCAAAGGGGCAAAGGCTTTCTCAATCAGCCCTTCCGGCGGGAACGCGCTGATCCATTCTGCGGGGCGGATTATAGGCAAAAGATTCGTTCGGGTCAAGGTTTTAAAGGGGTGGGGAGGTATTCCGGCTTCACGTTGTGTAACGCGTGAAAAATATTCCCTTTTATCTTCCTGTTCGATCGGTAGAACTGCTTCAGCATTTGTTTTATATCTTCCCGCCGGGACCTGCCTGCCGTAGGACACCCAAGGCGAATCTCAGGCCAGTCCATGGACCTGGCAAACCGGCGGATTGCCTGTTCTTCAACCAGGTACAGAGGCCTTATGACGGTCAGCGCACCGCCGAAAAAAGATTGGGCCGGCAACATGGTAGACAGGGACGCCCCGTAAAAGACATTCAGAAAGAAAGTCTCGATAAGATCATCCTTGTTATGGCCGAAGGCAAGGAGTCTGCATCCGAGATCCCGGGCCGCCTCGAACAGGACTTTCCGCCGCAGGCGCGCGCAGAGAAAGCAGGGGTTTTCCCGGTTTTCAGGACCATGGGCCATGGGACCGATCTGCGTTCGAATTACACGATAATCAAATCCATGTACTTCAAGAAATTCCCGGACCTTTTCCGCTGAATCTCCCCCAAAGCCTGGATCCACGTGGATCGCCGTCACGCGATAATTGATCGGAATCCGTTTTACCCGGTCCCGCAGGAGCCATAAGAGGCTCAGGCTGTCGAATCCTCCCGACACGGCCACAAGGACATGATCACCATCATTGATCATCTGGTGCCGGTGGATTGCCTTTCCCATGAGGCGCTTCATTTCCTTTGCCGCATAACCCATTTCAGACTCTCTTCCCGTGGACTGCCGAAAAGCGGTGTGGTCGAGATCACACCTCCCGTATCCATTCGACATTATCCGTAATGACGCTTGCCAAAAATCCTTGTTCCGATTCTCACCAGGTTGGCCTCCTCTTCCAGGGCTACCTTGTAGGAATTGGACATTCCCATGGAAAGATACTTCATCTCCACACCCGGGATCTTCATACTGTCGATTTTGTGGAACAACTGTCTGGTAACCTGAAAATATGGCCGGGCATCCTCCGGAAGCCCGGTAAGCGGTCCCATGGTCATAAGTCCTTGAACCTTTACCCGCTCCAGCGCGGCGATTTCCCGGATCAGCGCTGCTGCCCGGGAGGGGAAAACACCCGCTTTCTGCTCTTCCTCTCCGCTATTGATCTCAATGAGAACAGGCATGGTTTTGTTCACTTTGAGGCATACTGCGTCTATTTCTCGAGCAAGTCTCATGGAATCAACGGTCTCGATCATGTCGAACAAGGGAACGGCTTTTTTCACCTTATTCCGCTGAAGATGTCCGATCAGGTGCCATTTGACACGAGGTCCGATGACCGCAAAGGCGGCTTCGGCCTCCTGGACATAATTCTCACCGATGATCTGGATACCCGCCTCAACAGCTTCCAGAATCTCTTCCGGTGTTCTGGTCTTCGCGGCACCCACCAACTGGACTCCTGTTGGAAGCTCCCGAAGGATTGCTTTTACGTTTTCACGGATCATGGCCCGCCTCCTTTCAATTCCTTTCCTTCATACAGGACTTCCTCTTATGTGTAAAGGGTCCGGATGGCTCAAACCCCATTTCCTCCTGGACTTCATACCCCGGAAGGAATAGCATAAATGAGGGTTGCATCAGTCTCCAATTACATTTTTGTGAGCTACCCGGGCCATGCACATAACTGCCGGATGGGGACTGGGGAGATGGCACAGATGCCGGAAGGACGGAACGGTCGTTTTCATTCAGACCATGGAGGGAACTATGACAAAGGAAGACCGGGGACACTACGCAAAAAAACACCCGCCGGGCAATAAAGTCAACAAAACCCTTGCTGAAGCGGTAGAAAAACGCGCTGGAAAAGGAAAGATGGGCTGTGCCGTAGCATTCGACATCGCCGCGCATCTTGGGGTATCGCCCGCGGAAGTGGGATTCACCATTGATATGCTTGAGATCAGGCTGATCAAATGCCAGCTTGGCCTTTTCGGATACGAGTCAGGAAAAAAGATCGTACAGGCAACTGAAAACGTGCCGGAATCCCTCGAAAAGGCTATCCGGGATGAACTAACCGGAGAAAACCTTTCCTGCGCGACCGCTTGGAAGATAGCTGACGAATTTCGGGTTGGTAAAATGGGAGTCTCGTCGGCGTGCGAGACACTTGGAGTCAAGATTAAGCCCTGTCAGCTCGGCGCCTTTTAGTTTCCAATCCAGAAATGGCTATTTTTCACAATCTCTGCGTCAATCTGCGGAATCACTTGTGCGGCGTACTATTATAGTACGCCTCCGCGCAATCCCTTGACTTCCTTAATCTTGTAAAAAATATCTCATTTCTGAATTGGGAACTCGCTCGGCCCAACATGTGTCTGTGGACGGGCGCCTTCTAGTTTCGAGCCATGTACGACGCATGCCGCCGCTGCCGCCTGCTGCGCACAAAATAGGAGCCCCTATCCTTTTCAGATCTGCATTTTTCTCTTAAAAAGGATAGGGGCCCCGATAAAGGTGAAGGGCTCGAAACTTAGCAGCTGCAGGAACTCCCGCAACCTCCGCCCGCGCTCATATTTGACGTGATAGAGAACCCCGCTCCCATCGCTGAATTCACGTAATCAACTTTGATGGGCTTGATCTGGTTCAACAGGTTCTTGTCAACCACATAGGTAATGCCACTGTCATCAAACACCTCGTCTTCTTCTCGCAGCTCATCCAGAGCCATACCCAGAGAGGGCCCGGATCAGCCGCCCTGCGAGAGGACGATCCTTATGGGAGGGATCTCTTCACGATCCTTCAGGAATTCTTTTACCATTTCGTTGGCTTTTGCCGTTACTTCAAACATTCTGCTCCTCCTTCATATCTCTTTCGAATAATGTGTGCATGCATCCAAACGGTGCCTTCTTTTGTATAAAAAATAGGGTCTCAATCTCCTTTTGTCAAATTTTATCCTCGAGTCCGGCGAAATTTCATGAATCAAAACGGTTCTTCAGAAAGCCTTTGCCTCAGCCACTGAAGCACTTTATCGAATTCATCGTGGAGCTCCGCCAAGGCCTTGCCGCGATGGCTTACCATGTTCTTTTCATCTCCTGAAAGTTCTGCAAAAGTCCTGCCAAGAGGTGGATAATAAAATATCGGATCATATCCGAACCCGTTGTTTCCCGTCATTTTCCGGGCAATCTGCCCGTCGCACACACCCTCGTAGATGAGGGCCGGGCCCCTCGGTACGGCGATAGCAAGGACACATACGAATCTGGCTTTCCGATTCTCCACGCCCTTGAGCGCATCCAGGAGCTTGACATTATTTTCATGATCCACGGCCGTTTCGCCGGCATAACGCGCCGACCGGACACCGGGAGCCCCCTGCAAAGCAGCGACCTCTAAACCCGAATCATCTGCTATGGCCGGAAGGCCGAGGACCCTCGCCGTATGCCGTGCCTTTTTAACCGCATTGTCCTCAAAGGTCTCGCCGTCTTCCACCACGGGGGGAATCGGACCGAAGTCCTCCAGGCTCTTGACCTCCACCGGAAAACCAGTCAAAAGGCGTTTGAATTCTCTCATTTTTCCCCTGTTTCTGGTGGCCAGCACGATGGGTCTGTCGAGCACCGTAAAAATCTCTCCCTCCACAATGAAAATCCTTTCTGCTTTGAGAATAATGAAAACCCACGACCGATAGCAAGAAATTTGTAGACATGATCCGGATCGTGTGACAGAAATACCCCTACCATGAATAAGAGAGACAGCAATATGTTTTCACTCGACATTTTCCGCAGAAAATACAAAGCCGATTCCGCAGAAGTGAAAATCAAGGACCGGCCGTTCTCATTCTTTGTTCCCCGGGAACTGGAACCATTTATGGATCAGGATGACGTATTCCACAATTTCCCCCTGTGGGCGAAAATCTGGGAGGCATCAATGGTACTGGCGGACCACCTGGCCTCCCGGGAGCCGCTTCCGGGCAGCAACCTCCTCGAAATCGGCTGTGGATTGGGCGTCGTAGGCATTGTTGCAGCATCCTTCGGGCATAGGGGCACCATCACCGAACAGGATACGGATGCCCTCAATTTCGCACGCGCCAATGCCCTCACCAATCTGTCCCCTTCTGATCCCACTATTGACATACGAAGGCTCGACTGGAATCATCCCCGGCTTGAAGGGGTCTTTGATCTTATTGTGGGATCTGAAATCGTTTACAGCCAGAGGGACTACGAACCTCTTTTCCGCCTGTTCAAGACCTTCCTCAAACCGGACGGTGAAATTATCCTGGCGGAAGGCTTCCGGGAATCGAGCGTCAAGTTTTTTAGAGAAATGAGCCGATACTTTGAAATGAAAGCGCAAAAAAAGATAATCCGGACGCCCGAGAAGGAGATCCGCATTATCCTCTGCTCCATGAAGTTCAAGACTCAAAAAAATAGTCCCGGCTAAGTTCATTGGCTCCTAAATGCCCCAACGTATTTTCCGGAAAGGCAGGGGAACGGGATGTTCCGTTTCCCTGCCCGCAGCGTCTCAATATGACGGCCCATGATCACAGAGCACCCTTTCGGCTCCGGTTCATGTTCGATAATCCGCATTGATGCTTACGTACTCGGGAGACAGGTCGCAGGTGTACATTTTTTCAGCAAAGTTCCCCAGATGCATGTCGATACGAACTGTGAATGAATCTTTTCCCATGCTTTTCGCTGCCAGCACTTCTGCTTCCTTGCCGCAACCCAGGCCGCCTTTCACGATCTGGACATCATCGATCCAGATGTCCGTCCTGGATTCATCCATGGATATCCCTGCTCTTCCCAGGGCCGCCATGATCCGCCCCCAGTTGGGATCCCGGCCGTAAAAGGCGGTCTTGACGAGGGACGAATTGGCAACCGTCCGGGCTGCCCGGAGGGCATCTCGCGGGCTTGCGGCGCCTTCGATCTCCAGGATCACAAATTTCGTGGCACCTTCCCCATCGCCGGCAATCATCCGCGCCAGGTCATCCATCACCCCGGTCAATCCCCGGACAAACTCTCCGTATGCCTCACGGGAAAGCTCCCGGTTTCCGGCCAGGCCATTCGCCAGGGCGAATACGGTGTCGTTGGTACTCGTATCGCCGTCCACACTTGTTCGATTGAAGGTCACTTCGGTGCCCTTCGTCAGTGCCTCCTGCAGACCAGCGGCATCAATAGAAATATCCGTAACGATAAAACAGAGCATGGTGGCCATGTCAGGCATGATCATGCCCGCGCCCTTGGCCATTCCCATGATCCTGTAAGGGCACCCTTCAACTACTCCGTCAAAGAGGGCCTTTTTGGGGAACGAATCAGTCGTCATAATGGCGGTTGCCACATCCTGCAATCCATCGGGTTTCAAAGATCGCGCCAGGCCGGGAATCGCCTTTGAAACGATCCCCATATCCAGCGGTTCGCCGATGACTCCGGTAGAGGCCACAAGCACCTGCTCCGGATGAATATCAAGGACTCGGGCGACCATGTCAGCCGTCTTTTGCGCATTATCCATGCCCTGCGGGCCGGTACAGGCATTGGCATTCCCGGCATTGGCAATAATTGCCCGGGCCTTTCCGTTCCTGACGTGCTCGCTGCTTAGCAGGACCGGCGCGGCTTTCACTCGATTTGTGGTAAATACTGCGGCGGCATTCGCCTCTTCCACTGAATAAATCAGGCCGAGGTCCAGTCCTCCGCCTTTCTTAAGTCCGGCGGCCACTGCCGACGCCGTGAATCCCTGTACGCCATATTCCATATCATTCTTCATCTGCCCTGCACCTTATGCCCTACGCCCTATGCCTGTTTTCCGGTTTGCCCGCTGGCCCGTTGGCCCGTTTGCCGGTTAACTGCTTCAAGATACCCCGAATAAAATGACCCGCTTCCCCTTTTCCCCTACGCCTTACGCCCTATGTCTTGCGCCTGTTTCTTGAATTTGCCGGTTTGCCGGTTTCAAGTTTCTAATCTCTACTGATTGGCGCCACAGCACTTTTTGTACTTCTTTCCGCTTCCACAGGGGCAGGGGTCATTCCTTCCCACCTTCTTCTCTTTTCGGCGGACCGTAACGGGCGCCTCGGCATCACCCCCGTGGATCATGTGCATGGCTCGGCGTTTTTTCCTGGAAACCGGTTCAGGAGCCTCCCTCATCATCTGAATTCTGAAGATCATGCTCAGGGCCTCTTCGCGGATCTTGTCCAGGAGATTGTCGAAGAGGACAAACCCTTCCTTCTTGTATTCCGTGAGGGGATCAAGCTGGCCATAACCCCTGAGACCGATTCCTTCTTTCATGTGTTCCATGTCCTGGAGGTGCGCAATCCACTGGTCGTCTATGATCTGAAGAAGAATCAGTTTCTCGATCTTTCTGAAGTCCTCCTTCCCAAACACGTTCTGCTTTTTCTCGTATGCCTTCCGCACCTGGTCTTTCAAGATATCGGACAAATCTTCCGGCTTGAGTGCATCAAAAGATTCCTCTCCCAGATCTTCCGGGTCAATCCTGGCCTTCATGCCGAACAATCGGGAAAAATTGTCCTTCAACCCTTTGATATCCCAATCCTCGGCGTATTTCTTGGGGTCGATCCATTTTTCAGCCAGGTCATCCACTTTGTCGTCCATCATGTTGAGCATAATCTCATCCATGCCCTGTTCTGTCAGGATATCCTTCCTCAACGAGTAGATGATCTCCCTGTGCTTGTTCATCACATCATCGTACTCGAGGAGATGCTTGCGAATATCGAAATTGTGTGCCTCCACCTTTTTCTGGGCATTCTCGATTCCCTTTGAAATGAGACCGTGCTCGATGGGCTGTCCCTCCTCCATACCCAACCGGTCCATGATGGAAGAAATCCTTTCAGAACCGAAGATCCTGAGAAGGTCGTCTTCAAGAGAGAGGTAGAAGCGCGATGAGCCCGGATCACCCTGTCTTCCCGACCGGCCCCTGAGCTGGTTGTCCACCCGCCGGCTTTCATGCCTCTCGGTCCCCAGTACGTGAAGTCCCCCCAGTTCCACCACCCCGTCCCCGAGAACAATATCTGTCCCTCGTCCTGCCATGTTTGTGGAGATGGTCACGGTCTTTGGCTGGCCGGCGTTAGCGATAATCTCAGCCTCGCGTTGATGGTGCTTGGCGTTGAGGACCGAATGGGGAATTCCTGAACGTTTCAGCATCTTGCTGAGCATCTCGGACTTATCCACCGAAACGGTCCCCACAAGGACGGGCTGTCCTTTCTCGTAGAGGTCGTTGATTTCCCCCACAACCGCCTGGAACTTCTCCCGTTCCGTCTTGTAGATGACGTCAGCAAAATTCTTTCGAATCATAAGCTGATTGGTCGGTATCACCACCACATCCAGTTTGTAGATATTATCGAACTCCGCGGCCTCGGTGTCTGCGGTTCCGGTCATGCCGGCCAGCTTCTCGTACATTCTGAAAAAGTTCTGAAAAGTGATGGTGGCAAGAGTCTGATTCTCCTCGGCCACGCTGACTCCTTCCTTTGCCTCCACCGCCTGGTGAAGTCCGTCGCTCCACCTTCTTCCGGGCATCATACGGCCGGTGAATTCGTCCACGATTACTATCTGGTCGTCCTTGATCACATAGTGCACATCTTTTTCAAAGAGCCAGTACGCCTTGATGAGCTGCTGTGTCGAGTGAAGCAGATCCGATGATCGAACAAAGCGCTCTTCCAGTTCCTTGAGACGCTCCTCCTTTTCCTCATCATTCAGGGTCTCGTCTTCCCGAATGAGGTGGCTTTCATCATCAAGGTCAGGGAGGGTAAAATCTCCGAGACCGCTGGCAGCGAGCAGCTTGATGCCCTTTTCAGTCAGCTCTACTGTATTGCCTCGCTCATCTATGACGCAATAGAGAATCTGGTCCAGGTCAGGCAGGAGCTTCTGCGCGCTCAGGACGCTCTCCAGCCGGTCAATTTCCTTCTTGAATGTCTGATGTTCCGAGAGGATCTCCAGGAAGACCTTGTTCTTGGGGTCCCCCCGTTTGACCTGAAGAAGTTTCTCGATGGTGTGATCATCCACCTGTTCCGACTGAATTCCTGTCCGTATATCCTGCAGAATTGAACGAATGACGGCGGCCTGCTTCTTTTTCAGGTTGATCACCTGCGGCTTGACTTCTCCATAGATCTTGTTTTCGCTGTGTTCAACCGGACCGCTGATGATAAGCGGGGTCCTGGCCTCGTCGATGAGAATGCTGTCCACCTCATCAACAATAGCGTAATAGTATTCCCGCTGTACAAAGTCCTCTACGTCAAACTTCATATTGTCGCGCAGGTAGTCAAATCCGAACTCATTGTTGGTGCCGTACGTAATATCACACGCGTACGCTTCTTTCCTCTCCCGGTCATCCATGCCATGGACGATGACGCCCACAGAAAGGCCCAGGAACTTGTAGATTGCTCCCATCCACTCGGCGTCACGCTGGGCAAGATAATCATTGACCGTCACCAGGTGTACGCCTTTTCCCGTGAGGGCATTCAGATAGAGAGGGAGAGTGGCCGCGAGGGTCTTGCCTTCTCCGGTCTTCATTTCAGCTATCTTCCCGTTATGAAGAACGATGCCGCCTATGAGCTGCACGTCAAAATGACGCATCCCCAGCGTCCGGACGGAGGCCTCCCGCACAGTGGCGAATGCCTCCGGCAGGAGATCATCGAGCGATTCTCCTTTTGCCAGCCGCTCCTTGAATTCTCCGGTTTTGCCTCTCAACTCTTCATCAGAAAGGGCCTGAAACTTCGGCTCCAGGCTGTTAATGGTGTCAACCACGGGGGCCATGCGTTTAAGCTCTCTTTCATTCTTGCTCCCGAATATTCCCTTGATGACTTTCCCTATCATAATAATCTATGCTCCATAACCGCTGTTGCGCAAAGAACGCTTCAGTCGGACGAACTCGAACCGGTAGAAACCATTCAGTTCGTCATGTTCGCGGTTCGTTGTTTAAGATTGTCGTAATCCGATCTGTAATCTTTTATTAAAAAACGATAAGTCCCAAAAATCAAGGATATTCATTAACCCGAATCCACCGTCCAATTTCATCTGCGTTGATGAAGGCGTGCGGCTGGTGAGAAATTCTGGAGGGAAACTAGTTTGGTACCCATCCACCAATAGAATTTGGGCACGAGCGGGTTTCCAATCCAGAAATGAGATATTTTTACAAGATCAAGAAAATAAAGGGATCACGCGGAGACGTACTATATTAGCACGTCGCACAAGTGATCCCGCAGATTGACGATGAGATTGTGAAAAAGAGCCATTTATGGATGGAAACTAGTTGAGGATGTACCGCAAGGGATTAACCGCCATCCCGTTGACATGCACCTCGTAGTGCAGGTGGGGCCCGGTGGATCGGCCGGTACTACCCATAAGGGCTATGGTATCGCCCCGCTTGACGACCTGTCCCTTTTTTACCAGGGGCTTCTGGAGATGGCCATATCTCGTCTTGATGCCGTGCCCGTGTGAAATGATGATACTTTTTCCATAGCCATGATCCCAGCCTACGAAAGTCACAATCCCATCGGCCGGCGCAAGTATAGGGGCATTCAAGCGGGCAGAGATATCGAGTCCCTTATGGAATTCCCTCCGACCCGTGAAAGGCGACGTTCTATATCCAAACCCGCTGCTGAGCCAGCCTTTTGTGGGCCATATTGACGGGGTCGAAGCGAGGAGCGTCTTCTGTTGGTCAAGGAATTTCTCGAGTTCCGCCTTTTCCTTTTTCCCGTACGCTATTTGAACGCTCAAGTCATCCAAAGAACCATGCATTTTTCGGATAAGGGTGCGGTATGATTTTTCCACCGCTTGGCGAGGATCCAACGCAACGGGATCCGGTCCCCCGACACCCTTGGAGGGAGAATCATCTTCTCCTGTCTCCATATTTACCATCGTCCGGAGGCGGTGATCAACAGCTTCCAGCTCACCCACTCTTTTGGTCATCGTGTTGATCCGGCTGGCCAGATGGAGAAATTGTCTTTTTTGAAATTGATTGTCCTTTTCCAGTCGTGCCAGCCGCGGCATTTTCGCCTTCAGATCCAGGTAGCCTTGGAAAACCCACCCAAAATAGGCACCTCCCCCCAGAAGAAACAGCAGAAGCGCAACCAGAACCACACTTGGAAGGCTGAACTGTTTTGTTTCGCTCGTCCCCTCAGGCACAAAAACGATGGTCAGTTTCTTGAACGCCATGACTCCTTATTCACTCAGTTCAAAAAATGAATCGTTCTCAGGAAAAATAACCGGTCATTTCAATCTGTTAAGAAACATTTCAAATAAGAGTGCCCTTTTTAACACACCTGGCTACATCTTGTCAACAGAGAAGATCGCGCCTTCGGCAAGGGTCCCCCCGGTGTGCATCCGGAAAACCCTGTCGTGTCGGGCACCTGCACACCTCCGTCTGGATGCGGCTATTTATGTATATCGTCTTTTCCTCGGCAATGCTTAAAGGAAACTTGCAAGCCATATGCCAAAAACCGAAGGAAAAGGCTAAGACAGGTACTGTTTGATCTCAGGCTTTATGTTCCTGGAAAAATCCGATGATCTCCGCGGCAAGGCGGGGGCTTACGCCGGGCACGGCCGCAAGATCGTCAGGCCCGGCCCGCGCAATTGCGTCCATACTCTTAAAATGCATGAGCAACTGTCTTTTCCTGCTCTTTCCAATGCCCGGAATGCTGTCCAGATCAGAGAGGGTAAATGCCTTTTTTCGCAGAGTACGGTGGTAAGAAATTGCCCTCCGGTGAACTTCGTCCCGCACCCGCATCAGGAAGAGGAGAACGGGATCATTCGTTTCCAGTAGTATGGCGTTCTTTCTCCCGGGGACAAAGATCTTATCTCTGTTTTCACCCCTTGTTTCATCAGGCTTGGCAATGGCGGCAACCGCGGGCCTCACCTCTTCCCCGGCGGATTCGAGTATCTTCTGCACCGTGTTCAGATGCCCTTTCCCGCCATCCACCACAAAGAGGTCCGGGAGGTTTCCCCTGGCGATCCTCCTTGAAACCATCTCAGCCATCATCCCGTAATCGTCAATGCCCTGAACTCTCCTGATCCGATAGTTTCTGTAGCCCGAACGAGCGGCTTGGCCGTCGACAAACGTGACCAGGGTGCCTACTGCCAGGTCTCCGGAGAGGGTGCTGATGTCAAATCCCTCCACGGTCCTCGGTGGTTGCCTGAGCTTCAAGCGGAACGACAACTTCTCCATCACTTCCTTGCCGGACAACGCATTATCACCGGCGAACCCGCTCTCGGCGTTGACTTCGGCCATCCGTACCAATCGGCGCTTTTCCCCTCTTACCGGCCTGTGGATATGGACCTTTCTCCCGGACAGGCTTGATAACCAGGCGCCGATGGCAGGGAGGTCTTCAACGGGAATCGAAATGAGGATTTCCCTCGGGACAAAAACACCTTTCGAGTAGTACTGTTTGATGAATGCCTCAACCACCTCCGCCGGCCTGCCGGCCTGATCCCGGAACAGGAAGTGTCGGCTTCCCATCAGGTATCCCCGTCTCACGAACAAGAGCGCGATCCGAACCATTGATTTTTCCTCCGCCACTCCTATGACATCCTTATCATCGAGGTGAGAGGAAACCACACTCTGCCTTTCCACAGTGTGTTCTATGGCTCTGATCTGATCCCTGATCCTCGCTGCTCTTTCGAAATCGAGGACTTCAGCGGCCCCTTGCATCTCCTTTTCCAGTTGTCCCAGCAACTCACGATTTCGTCCCTCGAGAAACAACCGCACCTGCTGAATCACGTTCTGATAAAGAACGGGCGAGACTTCTTGGGTGCATGGTCCCAGGCAACGGCCCATCTGAAAGTCAAGGCACGGACGAGTCCGTTTCGGCAGTCGCCCATCTTTGCACTTCCGAAGCTGGAAGATACGGTCAATGATTCTCAGGGTACTTCGTACTGAGTGGGCAGAGGAAAAAGGGCCGAAGTAAAGCACGCCGTCTCTCTTTATGCGCCGAACGATTTGGAGGCGGGGATAGGGCTCTTTCAGGTCCAGGCGAAGGCAGGGATATCGTTTGTCATCCCTGAGAATAATGTTATAGCGCGGCAGGAACTTCTTGATCAGGGTACTCTCGAGGATGAAAGCCTCATTCTCACTGTCTGTCAGGATCCAGTCGAGGGAATGCGCCCTCTTCATCATCAGTGCGGTTTTCCTGGGCATCCCGTCAACCGCTCTGAAATAGGATTGGACCCTCTTCCTGATTTGTTTGGCCTTGCCCACATAGATAACGTGGTCAGAGGCATCCTTGAAAATGTACACTCCCGGCGCCTGAGGAAGCCCGGGAGGGATTTTGCTCCCTGCCGGTTCATATGTGAAGCGCACGCCGGAGCTTATTTTCTGCTCATGAGTATCCATGGTGCCTTGTGTTCTTCAGTCTCTGTAGGAGCAAGCTCCTGCTTGCGACATCGTGTCCATGCATTACCTCAACCGCAATTCGCAGGCAAAAGCCTGCTCCTGCATAAGACAAACCTTATCATTTGCATAAGACAAACGTAAATGATAGGGATGAGGGAGTCAATACCCTTCAGCCAACACGACGGGAGGAATCAGACAATGCACCTCATTTTCAAACGAACGATCCCTTTTGCGCTGTCCCTGTTCATTCTCAGCATGTGCGGATGCGCCGGGAACAGACCAATCAGGATACCGGCCGCCAAGGTGGAAGGGCTTGCGCGTCCCTTTTATCCCGGCCACATTATCTCATTGCCGGAAGGAAAGATTATATCTTTTGAAGATCTGATCGGCCATCTCAGGGAAAAGCGCCTTGTTTTCGTGGGAGAGGTGCACTCCAGGCCGGAGGATCACCTGATGGAGGTGCAGATACTTCAAGCCTTGATGGCGGGTAAATCCCGGCCGGATGTTGCGATGGAATTCTTCCAGGAGACGCAGCAGCAGGCGATAGACCGTTATCTTGAAGGAAAAACGGATGAAACGGCGTTTCTGAAAGAGGCCCACTGGTACAGAAACTGGGGGTTTCCTTACCTCTTCTACCGACCCCTCGTCCTTGCAGCCAAGGAAAACCAGCGAAAGCTCCTTGCCATCAACGCTCCTCCGAAGATCGTAACTAAGGTCGCGGAGCAGGGCCTTGACGCCCTGAGTCCTCAAGAACGGGATCAGATTGCAAGGCATATCGACCTTTCAAACCAGGATGAGCGTGCTTTTCTCGAGAAAATCCACCGCCTGCACGCACATGAAGATCTCAAGAATTTCGAATACTTCTACCAGGCACAGTGCGTCTGGGAAGACACCATGGCGGAAAATATCGCGGACTTTCTCAAAACCCATAAGGGCAGCCTGGTTGTATTCGCGGGAAACGGGCACATTTTGAATCGCTACGGTATTCCGGACAGGGTGATCAGGAGAATCTCCATTCCCATGGCCACCGTCGTCATCCACGCGGTAGACCCGCAGTCCACATTCAAAAAGAATGCCGCGGATTTCGTCTGGCTGACGGGAGAAGATTTTTCGTTCCATGCCGCAAGAATTCCCTGGAAAAAACAATAAAAACTCGTTATGAGAATTCAGGAGAAAAGATGAGCCATCATGAACCAGAGTTTCACTATTGTCCCGTGTGCGGCGGTGATCTCAACGTCGTCACCCTGAAGCAAACCGAACCCCCGAGGCTCATCTGTTCCCAGTGCCGGTTCGTGTTCTATCTCGACCCCAAGGTAGTCGCCTGCGCGGTGGTGGAATTGGGAGGCAGGATCGCGTTGCTGAGAAGGGGAATCGAGCCCCAGAAAGGTCGATGGGTGATGCCGGGAGGATATGTGGATCGGGGGGAGGAAGTGGCGGCTGCCGCTGTAAGGGAAACCAGGGAAGAATGCGGCCTCAACATTCGAATTCGGAATCTCGTGGGGGTCTACTCTTATCCCGGGAACACGCAGGTCGTGGTGGTCTACGCCGCCCGATCGCTTTCAGGGGATCTGATAGCCGGAGATGAGACTACGGAGACCGGGTTGTTTCACCCTGAAGAGATCCCGTGGGATCAACTCGCCTTCCAGAGCACGATAGACGCGCTCAGAGACTACTGCAGTGCAAGAAGAGAGAAGGAGTGAATCAAAGATATGAAAATCAAACCCGAACGCATAGCCCGATTGACCCGCGAAAGACGAAAATCCATCATGGAGAGGTCTATGGAGGACATCTCCAACATCCTGGATGATGTCCGAAAGATCGTCGAGGACGTGAAAGAACGGGGAAATGCGGTGGCCCTGAGCCACTACCGCAAGCACAAGGACGACATCGCCGAGGCCGATCTCGAGGTCACGCGGATAGAGATCGAAAACGCCTACAAGCAGGTGGATTCAAAAGTGGTTGATTGCCTCAGGATTGCCGCGACAAATATCGAACGGTTCCATCGCGCCCAGATCGAAAGGGAAATGTGGTCCATCGAGGTCACCGAAGGCATACTCGCCGGGCGCATCACCAGGTCCATGGACATCGTGGGCTGTTATATCCCGGGAGGTACCGCGGCCTATCCCAGTTCCGTCCTGATGACCGTTCTGCCGGCAAGGGTTGCAGGTGTGCGCCAGGTCATCGCGGTAACTCCCCCCGCAAAAGGCATGATCACCAATCCGGCTACGCTTGTGGCTGCAGATATCGCAGGGTGTGATCGCATCTTCAAGGTCGGCGGCCCGTGGGGCGTCGCAGGCCTGGCATACGGTACCGAGACCATGCCGCGTGTGGACAAGATAGTCGGTCCTGGAAACAAGTACGTGACTGCCGCAAAAATGCTCGTATACGGGCAGGTGGACATCGATTCGCCGGCAGGCCCCAGCGAGGCCCTCATCCTGGCCGATGAGTCGGGCGATCCCGAACTTATTGCCCTGGATTTTCTTTCCCAGGTCGAACATGACCCCGATTCCGCGGCCGTGCTTGTGACCACCTCTGTAAAACTGGCTGACGCTGTGTGCGATGTTATTGAAAGGGAATTTGAATCCCTGGCGCGAAAAGACATCCTTGAATCGTCGCTCACGAGGCACTCCTCGGTGCTTATCGCGGACAGTATGGAGCAGGCCGTCGCCTTTACCAACGAGTACGCTGCCGAGCACCTTCAGATCCTGACGCGCGATCCTTTTATCACCCTGAACCGAATCAACCACGCGGGCTCCATTTTTCTGGGACCGTACGCACCGGTCCCGGTCGGCGATTATGCGTCAGGCACCAATCATGTTCTTCCCACGGGACAGTGCGCGAGGATGTTTTCAGGGCTCTCGGTGGACGATTTCATCAAAAAACCCACCTTCCAGTACCTGAGCAAGGAGGGTCTTGCCGGACTCAAGGACGTGGTCATAACACTGGCGGAAGCAGAAGGGCTTCCCATCCACGCGCGGACCGTCAAGGCCCGGTTTAAATAGCGCCTTGACCATTTCTCGCCAGATTTATGTGCTCATTGATGGTATGCACGAACACCCCCGGACCCAAATTCGGCCGGAGTTATTCATAATTGAAGGTAGATCAGATTTACTGATATTTCCTGCATGGAAAGGAGGAGAGGAACATGGCTGATATCAAAGGGTACAATTTGCCTGACGACCTCTATTATCACAAAGAACACAGTTGGGCACGCGTGGATGGCGACAAGGTTACCGTAGGGATGACGGATTTCTTCCAAAAAGAGGCCGGGGACATCGTCTTCGTCGACCTGCCCGAGGAAGAAGACGAGGTTGAACAGGGCGAGGTCTGCGGAAAGATCCAGTCCAGGAAATGGATAGGCAAACTTGTCTCGCCGGTCTCCGGAGAAATCGCCGAGGTCAACGAAGACCTGGATGAAGATACCAGCCTGATCAATACCGACCCGTACGGCAAGGGCTGGATCCTCGTCATAGAGGCGAGTAATTTAGGTGAGGACCTGGGAAACCTGCTCCACGGGGATGCGGTCGTCACATTCATCGAGGAGGAAATCAAAAGGGCCGAAGAAGAGAAGGCAAAAGCCTAGCCCGGATCTGTTTGCCGAAAGCGGACAGACCGGAAAACCAAATACCAAAGCTCAAATGTCAAAAAAGATCTGGACAACAAAATAACAGGACATTTTAGAAGCGATACCGATGGGAGCGAGTCTCCTCTCCTAGAGTGGGAGGCATCGTGAAGTCTCTGAAGGGGTTCACGGAGTCCCGCCTTTGGCGAAATTCCGTTCCGAGGCTCCGGGTTGGTCATTTGACATTTGGCATTGATTTGACATTTGGATTTTGAAATTGGGCATTAAATCACATTAGTTAGACTGAAGACAGACCTGTTTGTGCCAGGTTTAGGATAAATACTGAAGAACCATGAACGATACTTGGCGCCTTTTCAAGGACCTGGGGACGCCTCTCTCCACTGCCGAGGGACTGGCCGTGGATGATGCTCTGCCCCGGTCCGTGAGCCATAACGGCTCACCTCCCCTGCTGCACCTCTACACTTTTGTCCCTTCCGTCATCGTAGGGAAGTACCAGGATATTGAGGCCGCCCTCA